>MNWW01000050.1 GCA_001871415.1 Candidatus Woesearchaeota archaeon CG1_02_57_44
GGTGGGGTTGAGACTGCACGGGACCACGTGCTCGCGGCGCTGCGCGCAGGCAAGCACGTGGTCACTGCCAACAAGGCGCTGCTATCCGCGCACCTGCCGACCTTGATAGCTGCCGCGAAGGAGGCCAAGGTGGGGCTCGCTTTCGAAGCGTCGGTCGCCGGCTGCGTGCCGGTCATACGCACGCTGCAGGAAGCCATGGTCTCTGAGCGATTGCGCAAGATCTATGGCATTGTCAATGGCACGACGAACTATATCCTCACCCGCATGGAAGAGGGCAGCAACTACAAGGGCGCGCTCTTTGAGGCCCAGGAAAAGGGATACGCGGAGGCAGAGCCAAGCTTTGATGTGGATGGGCACGACGCGGCGCAGAAGCTCTCGGTGCTCATCGCCGTAGGGTATGGCCTCTTTGTGCCTGGCAAAGCCATCTTCACGGAAGGTATCACCCGGGTGGCGCGCGAGGACATGATGTACGCCAAGAAGCTTGGTCGCGTCATCAAGCTGCTGGCCATCGCCACGCATGAGCAGGGCGTGCTGCAGGCCCGCGTGCATCCGGTCATGCTCCCAGAGAGCCACTTTCTCGCCAGCGTGCGCCATGAGAACAATGCCCTGTTCCTTGAGGCGAGCAATGTCGGCGAGATGACGCTCATCGGCAAGGGCGCGGGTGGCGCGCCGACCGCATCAGCTGTTGTCAGCAACATCCTTGACGTGCTCAGCGGGCACTGCAATGTCTCCCTCACCACGCAAGTGCCTGTGATGCCCATGCAGGAAGCGGCATTCGAGTACTACCTGCGTCACACGGTGCTCGACACGCCAGGCGTCCTGCATAAGATCTCGGGCATCCTCGCCGAGCACAACATCAGCATCGCGGACGTGGTGCAGGTCGGCAGGAATGAGGATGAGCCAATACCGCTCATCATCAGGACGCACCTCTCCAAGGAGAAAGCCATGATGGACGCATTGCACAAGATAGACGCGCTGGACGTTGTCAAGGACGCGACCGTGCTCATCCGTAATGAAGGGTGATCTGTCAGTAATGAAGGATTATCAGCCACAGGATATGTTACGAAATCCTTACTCTATGGCCAAAAGGTTTTTAGGGAAGCTGCCAAAAGCCCGATGTATGGATGGGGCGCTTTGTTGCAAGAGGGAATCGCTATGATTGTCATGAAATTCGGGGGCACTAGTGTCGGCTCGCCCGAGAATATCGCTCGAGTGCATGACATTGTAAAAGGACGTATCGCAAAAAAGCCCCTGGTCGTGGTCTCGGCATTCTCTGGCGTCACGGATAAGCTTATCGAAGCAGGCAATGAGGCCCTCAAGGGCAATCTTCTCACTGACATACTGGCGCGCAGGCACCGGGACATGATAGATGAGCTGCAGTTGCCCGCTGACACTATCGAACCAGAGCTGCGAGAGCTTGCGATGCTCTTGCAGGGCATCAGCTATGTGGGTGAGTTCAATACCAAGATAATGGACAGGCTGCAAAGTTTCGGAGAGCGCATGTCCAGCAAAGTTGTAGCGGCGTATTTCACCAGCCGCGGCATGCCCTCCACAGCCGTCAACGCGTCAAAGGCAGGCATGCAGACCAATGATCATTACGGCTCAGCTGAAATCACCCCTGAGACCTATGGGCTGCTTCGCGAGGGTCTTAGTCATGCATCAGGTATCCAGGTGGTGACGGGATTCATCGGCGTAACAGCCAAAGGGAATGTGACGACGCTTGGCCGAGGAGGCTCAGACTACACGGCGAGCATCATCGGCGCAGCATTGGGCGCGGACGAGATAGAGATATGGACTGATGTCAATGGCGTCATGACCGCTGACCCGCGCATTGTCCCGGAAGCCATGACCCTGCAGACCATCAGTTTTGATGAAGCAGCAGAACTTGCGATACTGGGCGCGAAAGTGCTGCATCCCAAGACCATCCGGCCAGCGGTCAAGCTGGACATTCCTGTCCGGGTGCTCAATACGAACAATCCATCGCATCCTGGGACGGTCATCCTCAAAGAGAGCCAGAATCCCAATTTCTTCACAGGCATCGCCATACGCAAGGACATATTGCTCATCAATATCACGGCAGCGGAGATGCTTGGCGTTCCCGGATTCCTGGAAAAGCTCTTTGGTATCTTCTCCAGGCACGAAGTCAGCGTCGATTTCATCGCGACGAGCGAAGTCAGCCTGAGCTTGACCATCGACAAGCAGGCGTACACGGAGGAAATAGCAGAGGAACTGGCCGCCCTGGGCAAGGTCTCGGTGCACGATGATAAGGCCATGGTCGCGGTCGTCGGCAACAAGGGCAAGGGCAAGCCGGGCATGGCAGCTAAGGTCTTTGGCACACTCGCCAACGCGGACATTCCTGTGAGCGCCATCTCGCTGTGCGCATCGCGTTTTAACATCGCCTGCATCGTCGAGCTTGTCAACGCGCCAAAGGCCATGCAGATACTGCACGCCGAGCACTTTGTCGATGTGAAGAAGTAGGATGGCAGGCAGTCTCCTCCCCTTTCCCTTATTGTCGCCCTCTTCCATCAAGCTTATTACCCTTTGATGATTTTCTTCGCGCATGCGCGTGTATATCGACAGCTACGGGTGCAGCGCCAACCACAGCAATGCGGAAATAATGGCAGGGCTTCTTGCTGAAGCGGGCTTTTGCATCGCTGATGAGCCCTATAGCGCTGATGTCATCGTGGTCAACACCTGTACGGTAAAGACGCCGACCGAGCGCAAGATACTGCGCCGGTTGCGCGAGCTTTCGGGGCGCAATCTTGTCGTCACGGGCTGCATGGCTGACGCTCAGCGGCAGACTATCGCCAAGACCGTGCCACAGGCGACTATCCTGCCAAGCGGCAATACCCAAGGCATTGTTGGAGCGGTACGTTCCCAGATCGCCGGATACACGTTCGAGGGGAAATTTTCCAGAGGGCAAGACTCATGCCTGACAGAGGATTCTGCTGCGGGATCGCGGCCTGAACTGAAGGTCGACCTTCCAAAACTGCGGCGAAATCCTGTCATCAATATCGTGCAGATAAATGAAGGGTGTCTGTCCAATTGCACGTATTGCATCACTAAACAGGCGAAAGGGAATCTACGCTCCTATCCTGCCAATGCCATACTGGCTGATGTGCGAAAGGGCATCGAGGACGGTTGCAAGGAAGTATGGCTGACCAGCCAGGACACGGGCGCCTATGGCCTTGACATCGGGACAAACCTCGCTGCGCTACTGCGCAAGGTCTGCGCGCTGCATGGTGACTTTCGCGTGCGCGCGGGCATGACGAATCCACAGCACATTTCGCCTTTTCTACCTGAACTGGTTCTGGCGTATCGGCATCCTAAGATGTTTCGTTTTTTGCACATGCCTGTGCAAGCTGGCTCTGACAAGGTACTCAAGGATATGGGCAGAGGCTACACGGTGCAGACGTTCCTTCGCATCATTGAAGCGTTCCGGCTCAGTGTTCCTGACGTCACCATCAGCACTGACTTTATCTGCGGATTTCCGACGGAGACTGAGGAGGATTTTGAGCAGAGCTTGGACTTGGTCAAAGCGGCGCGATTCGGTATTGTCAATGTGAGCAGGTTCTGGGCCAGGCCGCGCACGAGCGCTGCCACACTGCCGCGCTTTCATGGGCAGGTGACTAAGGAGCGCTCAACACGTCTGGTTCGGCTGTGGCAAGGCCTTGCGCAGCAGGATAACACGCTGCTAGTTGGCAGCAGTCAAAGGATCCTGCTTGATGAACAAGGAAAGGGCGGCGTCATCGGCAGGACAGACACCTACAAGCAGGTCTTTTTTCGATGTCTGATGCCCTTGGGTTCCTGGATTGATGCCCGCATTGAGAAGGCAACAGCGTTTGATCTGCGCGGCGTGATTGATGGGGCTGCGGAAGGAGCGCCTAGTCAACGCGTGAGCCTTCCGGTCCTGACGTAGGATTTTCGCTTTTTACTGGCTCAAGGTTAAGAATGTCTCCCGATTCTACCCGTATATGGTGTTGAACAACGGGGCAGTTGTCTGCTTCGTGCTGGGTCTCCTGCTGCTCTGGATGGGTGCGGCAGCGGTCAGGACATACGCTGCCTCTCCATTGGGCAGCGCGCAGGTGGTGGAAGGGACCGTGATGCGAGTGTGGCCGCAAAGCTTGCTCGTCGAAGAGCGGCGAATCGTGATGGTGGTGGGCGCGCATAACGCGAGTATCGGTCAGCAGGTTGTCGCGACTGGCAGGCAAGGTCTTACAACATTCACCGCGAGAGTCATTCTGGTGAAACCGTGACAGGATGGTGTTCTGGTAAGGGCTCGTTCTGTGAACGGTGATTGTGGGCAGAACGATAATTCCATAACATATTTATACGGGGCGTGCCAAAATAAGGATATGCGCCAACTCAGATTGCTACCTGCCAGGGTTGTTGCATATCCCGACATGGTCGCCCTGCAACTCAGCTGGCTTGATGGACTTGGCAAAGGGTATGTGTCCAACTATCAGGTACATGCTGGACACTCGCCCGAGAGCATGCGTCCTGTGGTCGCTGACTGGAAGCATAATCGCATCAGGCTGCCTGTTGGCCAGTTCCTCGATGGGCATCAGTACTACTTCTCTATCTGGTCCGAGCATCCTGACGGTGATGGCATCACGGTGTCTAACACCATTGCCAAGCGCGTGCATCATTCTCCAGAAACCAGCCTTGAAAAGATACAGGAAAAGAGAAATAAATTATTCGGCCAGAATGATCTGTTCTAGCCGCTGATGACAAAAGATATTCGTCGCCTACTTCTTGCCCTTCTTTCTGGCCGTCTTCGCCTTTGCCTGCTTTTTGGCAGATTTTGCTATCTTCTTCGCAGGAGCTTTCTTGGACGCTGCTTTCTTGGCCGGCTTCGCCTTTTTAGCGGGGGTCTTCTTTTTAGTGGATCTCTTTTGGGAAGCTTTCTTTATAGACTTTTTCTTTGCCACAGCGGCGATGGGGGCCACGCTCATGAGTGCTACGGGCTTAGATGCTGTCTTGACCGGTTGCATGGCAGGCTTTGACAGGGACGCGGGTGGCATGGGGGGCGCTTTCAAATCCGCCATGCTCAAGCGGTTCTGGATATTGGCCGCGATATGGCGGTTCATATACCACTTGAAGACGATAATCACTGCAATCAGCACAACCACATACCATAATGCCCTTATCATACCCGGTTCCATGCCCTCACCCCTTTATTAAGACAATGCGCTGTTGGTGGGCGGGGGGGGTTTAAAAAACTTGCTGTGTCTTGACCCCTGCCATGGGCGACAATCTTATATACTAGTTATTTGTCACTATGCAATGCTAACAGTGCTGATGCGACGGCGCCTTTATGCGTCTGCATCAGATACGCGATGTGCATACTATGGACGAATCTGAAAACGCGGCAGACAGGCAATCAACAGACAGCAAGCCGGAGATCTCTTTTTATACCTGCGGTATCGTGTGCACGTTCTCCAAGCAGGACTTTCCCCGAGTCATGGATGTTCTACGTGGACGGCATGATTGAACTGATGGGCTTCTTTTGTTATGATATTTTCCTATGATACGGTGATTGAGACTCTTTTGCTTGTCAAGCGTCTGACACGATATCGCGTCCTGTTTTCTCATAATAGTCATAAGCGCAGTAGCGATCACGTCAGTCTATGACACTCGCCGAACTGTTGGACAAACTGCCTGTCGATAAGATCAAAGCTGACACTGCCATCGCGTCAGGTCTGCAGCGCCTGGGCAATTCCTATGCGCATGAGGGTACGAACTACTCCATCGATGGAAAAGTGGCCAATGATGTGCTTGCCGCCGCAATCCTGCCGACCTTTATCGGGCAGGAGCTGGAAGCGGCATACAGCGCTATCAACGCAGACCCTTCAGGACTTACTTCCCGTGAGGGGGGTGTCGCGTATTTGCAGGGCGTTCTGGAAGCAGGCAAGGACCCTTACCTTGGAGCAATCGCAGGTCTGGACGGCGATCACTTCTATCAGGCACTGGGCATGTTGCTCGCTAGCGTTGATCGCTCAGGCAGGCTTCACGATACCTTGCTCGCGGTGCGCGAAGGCAGGGGGACTAAAGCCATGGCTGAGGAACTAAAAGGAGGCATCCAGCAGGCGCATCTTGTCGCCTTGCAGCAAATCGTCACTGACGAGCTCATCGAGCCGCATCTGCATAGCGAGCGTATCCTTGACGTCGCCGCGGCAAGCGCGGCCCTGCAGAACCAGCTGTCTGGTGGCACGGTCCTGCAGAGCCCTTATGATCTGGTGCGCAATCCAGGCAGCGCCGTGGCGCAGGCAGGAGCGCGCGTCGGGGACGCCTATCGCGCGGCGCCCTACAGCGCACGATAGGACCTACTGCTTTGTCGCTTTGTGGGGTCGGCTACAAGGAACGTTGCGTAACCGCCCCTCAAACAACGACGACAGACACGCTGAGATTATATATCGCTGATGCGTTCCCTTGAGCATGTTTCCGATCGGCTACAGCCATACGCCCACAGCAGAGGCCTTTGCACAGGCGGCCAAAGCGCTGGACTTCGGCCTGGATCCTGGCATAGCGTCCAGCCTTGAGCAGCGCGTCGGCAACAGCTTACAGGATGCCATCAAGACGACGCGTTATCAGCTGCCAGCACTGCGCGACGCGCAGCGCGAATTCGATAACCTGTACTTCGGCAGCGTGCTTGGCAGTGGACTTGCCTATGGCAACAAGGAATCGCTGGCAGCATATACTGGTCTGAGTCCCAGTACGGTCTTCAGACGGCAGGAAGAGCTCAAGCCTGCTATCGATTTCAACTGGTTTTATCCTGGAAAGAAACCAGGACAGGAGTCTTTGTACAGGCCTGAATTGGTTATCGCGTCTCAGCTGAGCGCTGGTCCGGCTGACCATCGACGCCTGCCAGCCATGGGTGAGCTTGACGCGCACCTGCAGAATCTATATGCGCCTGCGCATCTGCTGGATGCTGCCACCGTCGCGCCATTGGTCGCTGAGACCATAGCATCGCATCCTTGGCTGACGCCCGAAGCAAAGGACAAGGCAACCCTATCAGCGTCATTGTCCATTGATGCGCTAGTCAAAGCGACCAACGCCCTTCCTGTGCAAGGCGTGAACGGGTACACGGATGTCCGACTGTTGTTCCTTGACGCCGCGTATAGTACTGCCAGGGCTAATGATGGCAAGATGCCCTACGCGCGGACAAAAACAGCGTTCCTGCGACGATACTTCTCCCTTGCTGTTGAAACCTATGGCTCTGTTACTGACGCTGCCCGTGGTATCGGCATCTCCCGGCAGCACCTGTATGACGGACTGCGTGATGCAACGCAGCACGCAGAGCATTACACTGGAACTGGCAGCAAGCCCGAGCGCAATGCTCCTGGGGCATCTCACTCATCGGACGACGCAGGAGACTCGCGTCCTGCCAGGAGGCCGGATGCGCTGCTATCGCCGCCATCAATACGCGCGGCACCTGCGCTCAGACAACCTGCCCCTGCGCCGTCGCTCTTTGTCCCTGACTTCGAGCATATCCCTGTCGGCGCTGACGGTAAATGCTGGAAAGCGGCGTAGTGGTCAGGGATCTGTGCTGCTGAGTGTCAAGCAAATACCATGGCATACGCTAGTGCATCACCATCAAGATTATCAGGAGCGCGGACTCTTACCCTGCCATGATACGCGCAATTGAGGTGGTATGATGGCTGATGAGATACCAGCGCATGGTGTTGGCGAATCCGCGTATGCTGGCGCGTCGCGGGCTATGGCTCCTGCGTCAGGCCAGGGCATGCTGCTGTATATGGCCATGTCGGGCAGGGATGACCTGCCAGGCTATACGCGAGCGCACGGTGGCGCAGGACATCCACATGGAACATATGGGATAGCGTCTGCAGCAGCGCGCAGGCAGCCAGGGCGTTATGCGGGCCAGCCTGATGTGTCAAACTTCGCAGACCCGAGCGTGTACAAGAGCAAGGCGCAGGGAATGCCTGTCTGTCACAGCATAGACAGCATGCTCTATCAAGGTTTCAATTGGAATCAGGGGCTGCCCTGGTATACGCAGAACATGCAACTGCAGGGCGGACGCGCACAGAGCGCCCCCAATAGCGCCCACAAACCTAGCCAGGTGGCAATGGTGCTCCTGGGTCTCTTTGAGCAAGTGTCAGCGACAGCGTCGGGTGGACAGAAAGCAGAACCTGGAAAACAATAGGGTGCACGTGTGCATATGTTCGACAGGCCCGAAAAACAGTCACCATAAGCTTTAAAAAGGGAACCCCTTTTCCCGGACACCAATGGCTTCAAAGGTAAGATGGTACCCGGTTGTCACAGACAGCAGCTTCGCTAATGCCCCTATAGGCGATACGGTCGCGCGGGAAAGCAAGGAGCTTATCGGGCGAAGCATGCAGGTCAGTCTCATGGAACTGACCAATGACATGAAAAAGCAGCACATCAATGTCAAATTCCGCATCCAGGGTGTCAAGGACAAGATTGCGGTCGCGCAGCCAGTCGCCATGTTCATTCTTCCCAGTGCAATCAAGCGCCAGGTGCGAAGGCGCCGCACAAGACTTGATGACAGTTTCATCTGCATGACCGCGGACAAGCATCTGGTCAGGCTCAAGCCCATTGTCATGACACGGGCAAACACCAATAACAGCATCAATCAGGCCATGCGCAAGACCCAGAGATACCTGCTGGCCAAGATCATCGAGAAGATCACCTACGAGACACTCATCAAGGACGCGGTCTCGGGTAAATTGCCTTCCTACATGAAAAAGCAGCTTGAGAGCATCTATCCACTTCGCAGCTGGGGCCTTCGCTATGTCGGTCTGCACGCCAAGGCAGAAGGGGAAGAAGCACCAGTCATCCACTCAGATGACTACTCTGCCGAAGACGTCGTCAAGAAGCTGTTCGCCACCAAGCGCGAGCGTAAGCGGCGCACCAAGAATACTGACGATGATGCGCAGGAATCAACCACTGCTGTTGGCACATCCCAGGCGGATGAGCTGGATGCGCAGTCGGAAGAAGCGTCAGAGGGCGATGATGAGGCCGATGACGCTGATGATGACGAAGACACCGCTTCTGAGTGATTGCTGATCTTATTGCAAAGCACGGGGTTGAATACCCCGTCCTTCAGGACGTGCTTTGCAATTCAAAAATCCGCCTGCAATGACGAGGCGCGGTAATACCGCGGCCTTCAGG
>MNWW01000025.1 GCA_001871415.1 Candidatus Woesearchaeota archaeon CG1_02_57_44
CCGAAACAGCACGCCATGCGCAAGGGCGAGGGGACAATACAGGAAGCATCCACCCCGTTGAGAGGACCCACGCATCCTAAAGGGCATCCAGCACGTCATGCGCGTCCCTGTCCTGCAATGCTTCTGTGATGCGCGGCTGCAGCAACCGCAGACGCTCGGCCTCCCTCTGCGGATCCTCGATGCGCGCCAGACGGTTCGCTTCAATAAGACCGAAGGGATATCCGAGGAAGACCGGGTCTGTCGCGTTCTGCGCGAGGGAGATACAAAGGTCTGAAATCGGCAACGCTTCTGACAGACCCGCAAGAGTCTCCAACCGGAATATCCTCCTGCTCCTGTCGCTCAGACACACCAGGTGCATAGTGGCCTTGACGCCGGGGTACTGCAAGGACGCTGCGGGAACGTGCCAGGTAGCCTGCGGCGCCAATGAACGCGCGAGGGCAGATAGTGGCGCACCACTGTCGGTCAGCAGGCCTGAAGTCTTGGTCAGCGCTGCCGCGTTGGGCGGCAGGCCTATGGCGCGCTCCGGTGCGCTCTGCATCTGCAGGGTACCGTCGCGGACAACGACATCGACAGGGGGTCCGCTTGCTGGCCCACTTGTTTTTGATCCTCCGTCGCGTGACGCGTCGGCTGCCGCCAGTTTGTGCATCATAGTCAGCTCCGCCATGCGTCGCACCAGCTCACCTGTGCGGCCGATACGCGCCTTGAAAACACCGTCGGTAAGACATTGCTCGTCAGCGGCGATGCTGAACGGACTGAGCAATCCTGTTCCAATGATGTCAACGTCCATCTTCTGTTGACCTGATTCGATGGATGCCAGGCAGTAGAATGATTCAGTCACGCGACCAAGGCATTCACGTCCCCTGAATATGGCTCCTGCCACCTGGATGCGTGAGAGGGAGAATATGCTGGAAGCCAGCAGCTCCGCGTTGCCGCCGTCGATGTAGGCGACACTAGCAATTGGAGAGGAAAGGTCGCCCGCATCAAGCCGAGCACTGCTCGAGGGTATCGGCTGAAACGCCTCTGCGCTCAGGACCCATGGCTCATGGGGACGCTCCAGATACGCCTTGCCACCCAGCTCACGCGTGCGGGATGAGACGATGTCAGCGACGCGGGAGGCGATAGAGCGGTGCATAGAATGAGGGATAGTGCAGGCATTAATATGACTTCGCAAACAGCTCAGGGACAAGACTATTCAGTGCCCGCCGATGAAGAAACTGCTCAATCCTTCGACAAACAAAAAACTTCCGGTGATTATCGGCAATGCGTTCACCACCTGCTCCGGCAAGGCCGCGCGCATGAAATACAGGAACGCCGGAAACATGAGGATAAGACAGACAATCCAGGCCACTATCTTGAAGCTATCCTTGATGTGCGCGTCGATGATGTCACCCATCTGCACCAGGATAAGGCCTATAGAGGCCAGCAGCAGGACGGGCATGCCTGCAAGAGATTGCACATTGGTCACGCTGAAGGCATTGAGTAGCAGGATGATGCTTACTGGCAAAAAGACGAATCCGGCGATATGCCCGATTATCATACTGCCCTTTTGGCATACCAGTTATTTAAGCATTGTGGCCAAACAGACAGACAGCTGCGCCAGGGATGCTACGGACGCGTCAGGCCCGCTGTCCGCGAGCCCTGATGACATATAAGACTCCTTCGCAATAGCCATCATGCCCGCGGCCTTCGCTGCCTGCACGTCCGTCACAAGGTCGCCTACATAGGCGCAATCGCAAGGAAGCATACCCATGCGTTTTGCGCACACCAGCAACACGTCCGGATGCGGTTTATGGCGTGTCACATCCTCGATGGTCGCGATGGCGGAGAAGAGATCCTTCAATCCTGAATCACGCAGCACCGCGCTGATGACCTCATGCGAGTTCATGGACGCGATGCCCAACGCGAGCCCTGACTCTTTCAGACGACGCAACACTGCGCAGTCATCCTCGCTCACTCGCATGCCCTGCGATATCATGAAATCGATAAACATTCGCCTGAGTCGCCCCTGATTCTTTTCCCAGGGAATGCCCATGCGGTCATAGTGGACATCGAAGCTCTGGCGGGCCAGGTTCTTGTAGTCAGATTCAGGAAGGGGCGTGACGCCAAAATGCTCTGCGACATGATGCACGAACTTCATCTGCAATGGACCGGATTCGACCAGGACACCATCAAAGTCGAAGATGAACGCACGCATACCACCGGCGAAAGGATGCCGATACTAATAGGTTTGCCATGCCAACCAGCATGGCCGCATTGCACTATCACCGAAAAGCATATATATCATTATGAATATATATTCATAATGTGCCTGCGCGGCACCTATGCACTAAGAGGAGAATCCTCATCACAGCGTCTGCGCATGACACAAGGAGGAGACACCATGCCAAACTTCGACGGAACCGGACCAGAGGGCGCAGGCCCAAAAACAGGAAGACAACGCGGAACGTGCGCTGACGCGACAGCACCTCAAAGACCACGACGCCGATGCATGCGCATGGGCCGGCTGTAATGCCGCGACCCTGCCGCCAACGGACCATCAGGTTCTCACCGGACGCCGTCCTGTTCAAGCCAGCGGGCATCCCTGCCAGCGCACTAGCAACAGTCACCATCTCACTGGATGAGTTAGAAGGCCTTCGCCTGGTCAATCTTGAGAACATGACACAGGAGCAGGCCGCCACGGCCATGGACATCTCCCAGCCGACACTGCACCGCATACTCGCCTCAGCGCGCAGGAAGATCACTGATGCGCTCGTCAATGGAAAAGCTATGAGCATCCAGGGAGGGATGACCACGTTGACGGAATGCGGGCCGAAAGGAGCGGGTCTCCGACGGCAGGGAAGACATCAGGGCCGCCGTAATGGGCGCATCAACAGTCGCAGCAACCCAGAGCGATGATATCATGGACAGATCGCCCCGCGCCACGCTCGCCGCACCTCACGGCGATACGCTGTCATCACGCGCGTCCTGGCTCATCATACTCATCCTCGCGTCCGCGCCACTCCTGTCCACCGCCCCCGTCGCCCATGCAGAACCTTCACCCGTCCCGTGCGCGTATTTCTTCTATGGACAAGGCTGCCCGCATTGCGCCAATGTCGAACCAAAGCTCCATGACCTCGTAAGCACCGGCCAGGCAGATATCCACTGGATGGAAGTCTACCAGAACCGCACGAACGCGCTGCTCCTGAACACCTTGCTTGAGACCTATCAGGTACCTGCGTCAGCCCGCGGCGTCCCCATCGTCTTTGTCGGTGACTCCTACCTCTCAGGGGATCGCGCCATCCTATCTGGCATCGAATCCGCGCTGGCCAGCACCGCGGGTTGCCCCGCGTTCGCTGCTGACCCGCCGATGCAAGCGCCGCAGAACGCGCAAACGACCCTCACGCTCTCCAGGATGTCCCTGGCGACAGTCATCGGCGCCGCTATCGTCGATTCCATCAACCCCTGCGCCATCGCGGTGCTGCTCATCCTGCTGGGCGCGCTCCTCGCGGCAGGCGACCGACGCAAGGCCACCCAAGCAGGCATCGCCTTCACCCTCTCTATCTACATCGCCTATTTCCTCTTTGGCCTGAGCCTGCTCTCCGCCATCCGCATCAGCGGTCTCGCCCTATGGTTCCATCAGACCATCGGCATCCTCGCCATCATCATCGGGCTGGCCAACATAAAAGACTATGTCTGGTATGGCGGCGGTGGATTCGTCATCGAGATACCACGCCGGTGGCGCCCCCTGCTCAAGAAGATGCTCGGCAGCGTCACCAGTCCGCTGGGCGCGTTCGCCATGGGATTCTTGGTCTGCCTCTTCGAGCTGCCCTGCACTGGCGGCCCGTATATCTTCATCCTCGGATTGCTCGCGCAGGACGCGACACGAGCAGCAGCAATCCCCATCCTGCTGCTCTACAATGTGTTCTTCGTCTTGCCTTTGGTGCTCATCACCGCGCTCATCCATCTTGGCTACACGAATGTGGAGCAGGCATCGGAATGGAAAGAACGCAATATCCGCATACTGCACCTTGTCGGAGGCCTCATCATGCTCGCTCTTGGCATCATTGTGCTGACCGGTCTGGCATAGACCAGAAAACGGGACAGGAAACGCGGGAGAAAACATATATACGTCGCCTCCCACCGCATGCATCATGCCCCTTATCGTCGATTTCCTCGCCACGCTGACACTGCTGGCGCACATCGGCATGGCGACGCTCGCGCTACTCGTTCTCTTCCTGAGGCCGTGGGGCAGACGCGCGCTGACCTGGCTGCGCGGGATCGTACATGCCAGGACCGCCGCGCTCGTGGTCGCCTGGAGCGGAACGCTCGGCAGCCTCTACCTATCCGAGGTCCTCGCGTGGGCGCCCTGCAAGCTGTGCTGGCTGCAGCGCACCATGCTCTACCCGCAGGCACTCCTGCTCACCTTCATGCGCAAGGATGACAGGATGTCATGACTCGTGCCGCTCAATGTGGTCGGCGCCGCGGTAGCAGCACTGCAGGTCGCTGAGCAACGGGGCAGCATCGCCGCTTGCGGGGATGCCTCCTGCGCTGTGCTCTATTCCCTGCACTATGGCTACATCAGCGTGCCGGTGATGGCGCTGACCGCGTTCGTGATGATGGGGCTGCTGCTCTGGGAGCATAACACCTCCACGACACGGTCATGGAAGGCACGTGCCTAGAAGGCACAGGCATAGAAGGCACAGGCATAGAAGGCGCTCATCTCCTTTGCGAGCATCCCTGACAACCCTGCCATAGTTACTGACCACATTATATAAAGCCACCAAATCTTTTATATAGGCCGCCAAACCCGCCTCCTGCAAGGCCGATACACCCATGACAGAACTCATCATCTCCGAGAAGCCCCAGAGCGCGCAGAAGATAGCCGCAGCGCTCGCTGACAGCAAGCCCATCCAGAAGAAGGACGGCAAAGTGTCGTACTGGCTCATCACGCATAAGGACAAGGATATCGTCGTGGCTTCCACGGTCGGGCACATCTTTGGCCTTGACGAGACCAAGAAGGGCAAGTGGACGTACCCTGTCTGGGACATCTCCTGGAAGCCTAACCATCTGGTGGAGAAGGGCAGCGCGTACAGCAAGAAATACCTTGATGTCATCAAGAAGCTGGCCAAGGACGCCAAGAGCTTCACGGTAGCGACAGACTACGATGTCGAAGGCAGCGTCATCGGCTATAATGTCATACGCTACGCGTGCGGCAAGAAAGATGCCAAGCGCATGAAGTTCTCCACGCTCACCAAGAATGAGCTCATCGACGCGTACGAGCAGGCGAGCCCGCACCTGGACCTTGACCAGGCCATCGCCGGCGAGACACGGCATTACCTTGACTACTACTATGGCATCAACCTCTCCCGCGCGCTCACCCACGCGGTCAAAGCAGCAGGAGCCTGGCACGTGCTCAGCAGCGGAAGAGTGCAAGGCCCCGCGCTCAAGATCATCGTCGAGCGGGAGCGCGAGATCTCCGCGTTCATCCCGGAGCCGTACTGGGAGATAACTGCCACGGCCGAGAAGGAGAAGATGCAGTTCATCGCCACGCATGAGATCGGCAAGTGCTTTGACAAGAAGAAGGCAGAGGACATATTCTCCAAGGTCAAGGGCGCCACGAAAGGCACGGTCAGCTCGGTGGAGCGCAAGGAGTTCTCGCAGGCGCCGCCCGTACCCTTCGACCTCACCACGCTGCAGACCGAAGCGTACAGGCACTTTCGCATCAAGCCCAAGGACACGCTCGCCATCGCCCAGGACCTCTACACAGCAGGAACCATCAGCTACCCGCGCACGAGCAGCCAGCAGCTGCCTCCGCAGATAGGATACGCGCGCATAATGAACGAGCTGAGCGGACAGGAGGCGTATGAGAAGCTCTGCGCTGAGCTGCTCAGGCAATCGAAAGGAGCAGACGCTGGAGCAGGAGCAAAAGCAGCGGGAGCAAAAGCAGGCACGGGCGGCAAACCCGGCGACACACTGTCACCAAACAACGGCAAGAAGACAGACCCTGCGCATCCCGCCATCTATCCAACAGGAGAGCATCCCGGCGGGCTCAAGGAGCGGCCGGCGAAAGTGTATGATCTCATCGTCAGGAGGTTCCTTGCGACGTTCGCTCCCGCGGCGGTACGGGCGACCATGACTATCGTTCTCGCCATCAACGAGGAACCCTTCAAGGCGTCAGGCACGACCACAGTCTCTCCTGGGTGGCATACCTACTACGGCCCATACGCCAAGTACAAGGAAGAGGAATTGCCGGTCCTCACGGAGAAGGAATCCGTCGCATTGCTCGATGTCACCAAGCACGACAAGCAGACCGAGCCACCCAAACGGTATACACCCGCGAGCATCGTGCGCGAGCTGGAAAAACGCAACCTTGGCACCAAGGCGACACGAGCGAGCATCGTCGACACGCTGTTCTCACGCAATTATGTCTTTGGTGACTCCATACAGGCAACTGAGCTGGGCATGGCAACAGTCGCCGCGCTCGAGAAGCACTGCCCGCGTATCCTCGACGAGGAGCTCACCAAGACGTTTGAGGGCCGCATGGAGGATATCAGGGAGCACAAGACCACGCAGGACGAAGTGCTCAGCCACGCAAAGGAGGTCCTTGGAAAGATACTCGAGGAATTCAAGAAGAAAGAAGCCACCATCGGCGCGGACCTGAAGGACGCGACGCGCGCGACGCGCGACGAGATGAACACAGTCGGGCCGTGCCCGAACTGCGGCGCGAACCTTCGCATCATTGTCATGAAAGCCCGCGGTACGCGATTTGTCGGATGCGGCGGATATCCTGACTGCAGGACGACGTATCCACTTCCGCGTATGGGCCTTATCAAACCGACAGGCAAGCCCTGCAAGACCTGCAGTTCACCTATTGTCACGGTGATACGCAAGGGAAAACGTCCATGGAGTCTGTGCCTGAACCCGATGTGTCCAGAAAAGGAAGCATGGCAGAATAAAAATGAAACCAAGAAAGAAGAGTGACCCCGTGGTCAGCGCGTGGTTCTTTCTGGCACTCATCCCTTTGTCCTTTCTCTCACTGCTGCCTGCCGCGCACGCCGGTAGCATGACCTTGCTCGCGGTCAGCGAGACCGCCAACGGCATGGTCGGCAGCGTCGCTGATTTGTCCATGGACATGGAAGCCGGCAAAGGCCGCGTATTCATGGAGACGTACCCTGTCGCCAAGTTCGACACGCAGCTCTCCACGCGCATCGCGGCGCAGATAGCATGCAGCTACCTGCACGAGGACTGCAGCACCAAGGATTTCTTCTACACCATCAACGCGCATTCATCCATCATCGGCGGCCCCTCAGCAGGAGCCGCTGTCGCTGTGCTGACTGTCGCGGAGATAGCAGGAGTCCCCATCGACCAGAGGACAGCCATCACCGGAACCATCAACAGCGGCGGGCTCATAGGGCCTGTCGGCGGCATCAAGGAAAAGATAGAGGCCGCGAAAAGCGCTGGCATGACCCGCGTGCTCATCCCTCGGGGAGAAGCGATGCGCGAGATACCTGAGCAGATAGCGGTCCTGGTCAACGAGACCAATGCCACTGCTGTCGACAACGCGACAAGCATCCTGCCGAAAGATATACCCACACTCAATGAGACCCTTGATCTGGTCGCGTATGGCAAACAGCTTGGCCTGGAGGTCATCGAAGTCGGCACGTTGGACGAAGCAGTCCAGCTGTTCACCGGCAAGCAGCTTCGGGCACCTCCCGCCCCACTCGTCATCGATCCTGCCTACACAAACATCATGCGCTATCTCGCGGTGCAGCTGTGCAACCGAAGCCAACAGCTCTCCCGCGAAGTCGACCAGCCAGAGGAGCGCGCTATCAACCTGACAACCAAAGGCGTCGACGCGTTCTATGCTGGCAGGTTCTATACGGCGGCAAGCTACTGTTACGGCAGCAATGTGGTCATGCGCCAGCAACTGCTACGACAGGCGGCTGGCATCGCTATGGACGCACCTGCCGGAGACGAGACATCTAATGAGACAGAAGCGACATCAGCTGGCAGCCGCTATGATAACAATAGCTTCCTGCAGGGCTTTCAGCAGAGCATCATCACCAACATCAGCGCCATGCAGCAGCTAGTTGACTCGCGAGACCTCAATACCATGCTCGATCTGCAGGCCACGATTGTCGTGAAAGAACGCCTGATCGAAGCGGATTATTTCGCTCATCTGAATACTGACCCCGATAATCTCGGCCTCGCGGCTGAACGCCTGGAGAGCGCTCGCAGCTGGGACACGTTCTTTGGCAAAGGACAAAAACAGCTCACGCTGGACGCCACGTCATTGTCGGGCGCATGCATCGCCCGGCTCGCCGAGGCAGAGGAACGGCTGCAGTATGTCGCGTTGTTTTATCCGCTCGCTCTTGATGACGCGCGCCGCGATCTGGACAGGGCGTATACTGAATCGCGCGCAGGCGCCAGAAGCCATATTACTCCCGAAGCAGATGATGCGTCCAATGCCTCAGGATCCACTGCCCAGCTCGCCTCGACAAGCGCAGCCAACAGCACGTTGTGCATCTTCCACGCCAGCAAGGCAAAAGCACAGGCCGATGTCATCCTGGGCGTGCTCGGCGCTGATGAGCAGCAGGTGCAGCGCATCCTGGCAGAGAAACTCTCGCTCGCCCGCGACGCGGTCGCGCAGCAGGGCGCTCAGGGCGCATTCCCCGTGCTTGGATATTCGTACTATGAATACGCGAGTGATCTTGCTGATGAAGACCAGTATCTGGCACTGCTCTACGCGGAATACGCGCTGGAGCTGTCTGGATTGCAGGAATATCTGCCGCACGAGCCGGCGGCCCATCTGCATCACATCGACCTGAGAACCTATCTTCCGCTCGGCTTCGCCTTCCTGCTGGGCGCGGCAGCGACTCTGCTATACGTGCAGCTATCAGAGGATTTCAAACCCGGCCGGCCCAGGCGCGAGCCCAGACCAGCCGGGAAAAAGAGGTGAATAAGCGGGAGGGGAAAACAAGTATATATAATTTTCTCTTTTGATAGTATTTCCGAGTGGTAACAAAAAATGTCCGATTTATCATCGCCAAGGAATAAGAAGCAGGAGCAGCTGAAGTTGCAGCAGACACTCCTGCGACGCGTCAAGCGGCGCAATCGTCAGCACGGCTGGGTGAAACCATTGGACACCGTACGCCTGTTACCTGGAGGCATCGCACGCCCCATTGTGCGGCAGATGCTCAGCTTGCTGGCAGCGGAGCTGCGCCTGCAGGTCGTTGACGATGCTGCAGAAGCACAAACAGCAACTGCTACGCACAGCAAAAAACCCCATGAGGTTTCGCTGCTCCCTTGGATAGCCGAAGACCTCATCGACGCGTTCGTGCAACAGAAGTCGGTTCCCGCTGGCGTCTTGCTGTTCACCTGCGTGAGCGCGAATGAAGCAATCAGACTGCAAGAGGAAGAAATCATCGTCCCTGAGCCAGTCAGAACGTTCCTGCTATCTTACCCTCAGCTGGCGCATTCTTTTGCTGCTGGCATTGACGGGATGCGCGCATATCGGCGCTGAACCCGCGCATGCAGTTCAGACGCGAATCCCACAGGACAGTCATGACAACACCGGGCCGTCGCTGGCCGCGCACTTCTGTCCGCCGGAAGACTGTGGCGCGATACTATCGTCGCTGATAGCGGATGCGACCACGGCGGACTGCGCGCTGTACGATGTCAGCGACGAGCGGGTGCTCGACGCACTGTCCACCGTCGATGCGCGAATCGTCACCCATCAGCCGAACGCCTGGAAGCTCTCGTCACTGTCACCGCTGCACGTCCGATACGCCGCAGCAGGGAGGAACGGGCTGATGCACAACAAGTTCTGCGTGCTGCAGGAGGCAGACGGGACAGGAACGCTGGTGACCGGCAGCTTCAACCCCACAGGCAGCGATAGCATCAATGATCTGGTTGTGATTTCGGACATCGCTCTGCCACAGCCTACGCGAAGCAGTGCGTACCTGTTGACTGACGCATTCACGTTTGGCCGCAAGCGCTTCGCGTTGGACGCGCAGCGTGCGTACACAACATATGCCACGGAATTCGACGAGCTTTGGCAAAGCACCTACCGTGGCGGCCCTACCGGAGCGTATGAGGGGACGTCGCTGTCAGCCCGATTCTGCCCAGACGACGACTGCCAGGGCGCGCTGCTCACCGAGATAGCGCTTGCGCGTCGCAGCGTGCACTTCTTCCTGTACGTGCTCAGCGACGACATGATAGCACTAGCGCTCGCTGACGCATCGCATCGGGGCGTCGCTGTCAGCGGCGTGGTGGACGATTCCCTGGACCGCTATGACGCGACAGCCCTGCTCCGACAGGCAGGCATCACGGTACTGGAGCATCATGGCGCACTGCTGCACCACAAGGCCTGGGTAATAGATGAGGAGACGGTCATAACCGGAAGCTACAATCCCACAGCCAACGGCAATACGGCCAATGATGAGAACATGCTCATCATCAGGGATAGGCGGATAGCGGCGCAGTATGACACGCGGTGGAGGGAGCTGATGAGCAGCCAGACGTGAGCCTGGCCGCATCTCAACTGAAACCTTTATAAACCCAAGAGCCACCCACGACGCTAGACGGGCAGCATCTACATAGTGTCCGTGGGCGCACCCGCGCCTAAAAAAAGAGGTGAAAGAGCCATGTTGAGCATCTACCTGAACCCACTGAACGCGCTCAAGGCAGCCAAGAAGCAAAAGAGCGTCACCCAACCGATGCTGCAGCTGCTCGCAGCGACGCTGCTCATCGCCATCGCGGTCCTGATACAGGGCGTGCCGCTCAGGAGCGCGCTGGTTGCGCTTGCTGTGGTCTATGTCACGGTCGTGCTCATCGCCGCAGTCCTTGACGTTGCGCTTTTGCTGCTGGGCAAGAAAGCGGGATTCGGCAAGGCGCTCACGGTCATGAACCTTGAGGCATCCATGATAGCGGCGGGCTATCTGCTGATATCGCTCGTCATGAAACTACCCATGACCCACAACGCGACCGTCCCCTTTATTATCTCGCTCATCGCGATTGTGAGCGCTATCTCCCTTGTCGCAGGCAAGATACTCGCGCTGCGCGCGACCATGGAGCTCTACAAGATGGATATGATCAGCGCCGCCATCGTCCTGTGCATCGTGTGCTCGGTCTTGCTTGTGGTCGGCTACCTGACCCTCGGCACGGTGTATGCCATGAGCCCGTACATCGGCATGATGGGCATGATGTAGCGCAACACTATGCGGCGAAAGCCGCCATGCTTTCTTTTTCTTCTCCCCCTGAAGCGATGCGGCCCTTGCAGAATATCCAGAACCGTCCATATCAGCATGCATCCGCGCTCAGCGTCCGGCATAGCCGCCGAGACGCGCACGGACGGGGACACCATAGCCGCCGCCACTGCCTGTCGTCGGCTGCGGCTGGATATACGGCGGAGGATCCTGGGCGCCCGGACGCAGATCACGCTGTCGGGCCTGCTCCTGCACAATGCCGACAAGACCTGCGTCTGGCATGATGACGAGTATCAATGCGATGGACGGGCGCATAGAAGGTGTGCTGCTCATCCTGCGTGAGGTTGACCACTCCTATAAAATTTTTTTCATGCATTTATTATGCCTATGCCCGGACAAGGGGAACACTGCTGCGATGCCAAGCAGGCTGTGCCAAGAAGACCCAACCAAGAAGATCAGGCCCAGAAGGCCATGCCAAGAAGAGCTGGTGAGCTGTCACACCCATCAGTATCTGGGTCTGCTGGCTTGATGCCGCGAATCTTGATTACCAGCAGACTTCTCAGCAGATCCATCGTACCGGAGCGGGGAAACGTGTCGTTCCGCGCCGTGATGAAAGACCCTGTACAATGGATCATAGACGTAGTCGATGACCGCCTGCCGGGGAGTGAAGATGCACTCAGCAGTGACCACCATCGCATTCAGCACCAGTGCCTCCAACCGCGCCTCTGGAGTGCCAGGTTTCGGAGCGGCCGGGTCCTTGGCGAACCATCCCATGCGAGCCATGAAAGAAGGAAACCGTGGTGCTTTATCAATGCTTTCTGTGCTGTCGGATCAGCCCGCATCTCCGGCAAAACCATATAAAGACCACGGGATACCTCCAAGTCAAGGGATTATGACATGGGAGAAATGCACCAACCTGACAAGAAAGCTGTTGAAGCGTTCATCGCGTCCTGTGAAGGCAAGCCTGCGGCATTGACTGGACTAGACAAGCTCGGCGAGGGCTGGCATGGCATCGGCTGGATGGCCACCTACACCATACTTGAAGACAGGGCTGCTCCTGAAAAGAAGGTCGTCATCAGGGCCATACGACCTGAAGGATTCGGCCATGACTTTGCCTCTGACCGGGCAGGAAGCCTGCTGCTGCAGGACGCGCTGTCGCGCGTCGTGCCCGGACACATCAGGAGCATCGGTGTCGGCGCATTGTCAGCGCAGGGCATCGTGCGCGTCCCCGCTGACGCTGAATTTGTGCAGGCAGTGGAAGTCGCCACGGGCGCGACTTATGGAAGCAGATTCAACACACTGACTGCGAGTCCTGCGGAGCTTGATGAATCACGACGTCTTGCGCAGTACCTGCTTGATCTGCACTCGAAAAAAGCAACCCTGCCAGAGCCACAGGCCCGCTCCACCTACAAGCGCGTGCTGCGCGACTGCATGGGCCACGGTGAGATGCTCATGGGCGTGCTGGACACCTACCCGAAAGAGTCGCTCGCATGGTTGACCGGCAAAGAGCGCGCGCAGCTGCTCTATCACGCAGAGCTGCTGCGACAGAAACTGGAGGATAACCACGCAAGACTCTGCAGGGTGCATGGCGACTTCCACCAGCACAATATCATGCTATCAGAACCTTCGGCAAATGATCCTGCCGACAACGGCATCACGCTGCTCGACGCGTCCCGGTTCATCTGGGGCGAGCCAGCGGACGATGTCATCTGCATGGGCATCAATTACCTGCACCAGGCCATCAGGACGACCGGCAGGTTCACCGGCCCCTATCGCGAGCTCTTCGACGAGTTCTACAACACCTATGTGGAAGCCAGCCATGATAAGGCCATCGAGCAGGTCATCCCGCTGTTCTTCGCGTTCCGCTCGGTCGTGGTCGCGCATCCTGTCTTCATCCCGGACCAGAGCGACGATGTGCGCAGGACCATGGTGATGCTCGCGCTCGGGCTGCTCAAGGAAGGGCGTTTCTCGACGAGACTGGTCGATAGGCTGCTGGACACGATGGCCGCACAGAAGCCTTCGACGGGAGACGCAGGAGGCGCGGGCGCATGACCGTCATATGGCTGACCGGGCTTCCGGGCACGGGCAAGAGCACCATAGCCCACGCAGTCATGGCGCAGGCGAAGGAACGTGGTGAGGCGGATGGGCTGCGATTGCTCGAGCTTGACGCCATACGTAAATATATCACACCAAATCCCGCTTACACAGAAGAGGAGCGTGCCATCGTCTACCGCGCGCTCGCCACTATGACATACCTGCTCGCGCAGGAAGGCAAGCACGTGGTCGTCGACGCTACGGACAATACAGGCACCGGCAGACAGGCGGCTCGTGAACTGCTCTCCGGCGTCACAGGATTTCATGTGGTCTCGCTCATCTGCGATGATGCGACGCGCCAGGCCTGGGAAGAGGCCCGGGGAACGCAACTGTACTCACGGGCCAAGGCGGGCATGCCAAACGTCCCTGGCGCGACCGGTCGCTATGTGAAAGAGAAGCACCCCTCGCTCACCATTGCGACAGATACCCTAGCGCCCCCTGACGCGGCCAGCGCCATCCGCAAGCTTTTTAATGAAACCCAAGGTGACCAACCAACATGAGCAATGTCAAGGACCTGAAACTCTCCGCGAGCGGACGACTGAACATCGAATGGGCAGAAAAAGAGATGAGCGCCCTGCTTGAGGTGCGAAAGCGCTTCGCCAAAGAGCAACCACTCAAAGGCCTTCGCATCGGCATGGCCCTGCACATCACCAAGGAGACGGCTGTTCTCGTCGAGACCCTCAAGGCAGGCGGCGCTGATGTCTGGCTCGCGTCCTGCAATCCCCTGAGCACACAGGATGATGTCGCCGCAGCATTGGCTGACACGGGCATCCATACGTTTGGCTGGAAAGGCCAGAATAAAGAAGAATACTACCAGAACCTGAACGCGGTCATCGCCAGCAGACCACACATCACTATCGACGATGGATGCGACCTGGTCTCGGAAATCCACCTCAAGCATAAGGAACTCATACCCAGCATCATCGGCGGCACGGAAGAGACGACCACAGGAGTCATCCGGCTGCGCGCCATGGAGCACGACAAGGCGCTCAAATATCCGGTCATCGCGGTCAATGACAACAAGACCAAGCACCTCGTGGACAATTACTACGGCACGGGCCAGTCAGCCATCGACGGCATCATCCGGGCCACTAATATCCTGCTCGCGGGCAAGACCTTCATCGTCGTCGGCTATGGCAGCTGCGGCAAGGGTGTAGCCCTGCGCGCCAAGGGACTCGGAGCTGAAGTCATTGTCACGGAGACCCATCCTTTCTCGGCGCTGCAGGCAAAGCTCGACGGCTATCGCGTCATGCCCATGGCGGAAGCGGTCAAGGAAGGAGACATCTACTGCACGGTCACGGGCGATAAGCACGTGCTCAACATGACGCATTTCGCGGCCATGAAGGACGGTGCCATCCTCGCCAACGCAGGGCACTTTGATATCGAAATAGACCTTGCTGGCCTCACCAAGGCGTCAAGCGCGAAACGGCGCATCAGGCCATTCCTCGATGAGTTCACGCTCAACGGCAAAAGACTGTATGTCTGCGCGGAAGGCCGGCTCGTCAACCTCGCCGCAGCGGAAGGTCATCCATCAGCGGTCATGAGCCTCTCATTCTGCGGACAGGCGCTCGCAGCCGAATACCTTGCGAAGAACAAGCTCTCGCCCGCGGTGCACACGCTTCCCGTCGCGGTTGATGACGACATCGCGAGAATCGCGCTCAAGGCCATGGGCGTTCGCATTGACACGCTCACGGCAGAGCAGAAGAAATACCTTGACAGCTGGGAAGAAGGGACGTAGTCGACTGGTTTGTGGTCGGGTGTATGAGACAGACAGTGGCTGCTGACCGCACTCTTTATATAGAGACTCTGCTGGATAGCCCTCATGCCGCCTGTAAAAGGTTCCCGCCGCCCATACCGTTCAGGTCAGGATCGAGCACGATCCCGGCGGAGCGTCGGACAACCAGGACATGCAGACAGCCTCAGCCCGCATCGCGTGCGCCTCCTCCACTGGCTTTGGGTTCTCGCAGCAGTCCTTGCGCTTGCCTTCTTGCTCACTCCACGACATGAACGAAGCGGCTGTCACATCGTGCCTGAGCTTCCCTGCGGGACCGTCGGAGACAAATTGCACATCACTAACAGATTTTCCTTTGACCTGCATAACATCACGCTCAGCATCGATGGCAGAGCCGCCAATTGCAGCAGAGGCATCGCCGTGGGCAGGGAATTCTCTTGCGAAACACCAGGGAAGGGCAATATAGCCCTGGGATTTATCGGCGATGGACAGTACTATCTGCTGCTTGGAACAAACAGTTGACTGGCAAGAATACGCGTTCAAGAATACGAGTTCGCATATGCATCCGGACTCAGGTCAGGTATTGCCAAAGAATCCTGCGAAGCCCCTGTCTGATGTGTCTTCTGCAGCTGCTTTCTCGCGCTGCTGCCCATCATCAGATCCCTCTGTATCGTGGTTGAAGGACCCTGCATCAGATGACCCCTGATCAGCATCTGGGGTCTCAAAAGCGAATGCACCCGATCGCACGTGGTCACGTACATCCTGCTCATCAGTATCTGCCGAGGAATCATCAGGGAAATCGCCAAAGTATCCGCCATGCTTATCTGAGGAGTCTTCAGAGGGCGGGTCTGCAGCATCCTCTCCGCGCTCTGCATGTCGCTTCTGCAGTCTCGCCTCTTCCTCAAGCGCCTTATCCACGAACATGCGCACTGCGGGGTCGGCCCGGATGCTCGCGCGCGCCTCTTGTTCGGGAGGGCTGCGCTTCGATCGAAGATACTCGTTGAACTCGTCAGCATCGCGCTCATCCTTCACACTCAGCTCCAGGTCAGATGCCCTGCGGCGCAGCACGACAACCGCGATGAGGACTGCGAGCAGCAGGAAGAAAAGCATGCCGAACCCTCCGGAACCCATGGCGCCGATGACATTACCGGTGATGGGCGAGCGTTTGAGCAACGACCTGTTATCCTCGACCATGACATCTGAGAATGACTTGTCAGCGAGCCGGGAGTTCACCACGACCGCATAGGTCCCCTCTGGCAGCTCCTGTGAGAGGTCGATGACAGCCTTCTCGTCAGGCGCGAGCGAGAGCTTCTTGCGGATAGACGTCTCTGCAGCAGTGAGTTCCACGGCGTCCTTGAACGCCACATTGCCCGTATTATGCACCGTGATGATAGAGCCCTCCTGCGCGATGTCAAGTCCCTCGCGGATCGCCACCCTGAACTCAGCCTGCGCGCTCAGGCCTTCGGAACGGGCCAGCACCTGGTAGGCACCTGGCACCGCGTACTCGTCAAGACGCACCGCGACATCCTTTCCGGTCACACTTTCACTATCTAGCACCTTCACTTTCTTTGGATCTGTGACTATGGTATTGACTGCCAGCATCAATGGCTGACCCCCCTGGTCTAAGAGTTCAGGCGCGATGGTAATATCCTCTCCTGGCTTGGCCATCTCCCGGTCGACTTTCAGCGTCAACGTCGTAGGCACGGGTGTCACGGTGAAGAGCGCGCCAGCATCACCAGCATTGCCTACCTCATCAACTATCTGCACCTGGACTTCATGCGTCCCTGACATGATGGCCTTTTGCAGCGTGAAATCATGAGAGAACCTACCGTTTCGCACCTCTGCGTTGAAGGGATAACCATCCACGTACACCGTCGCCCTTACGTTCTGCATCGGACCGCCCAACTCTGGCCTCACTGTTCCAGCGACCACAATGCGCTGTCCTGGCAGGTATCGCTCGCCAACATCCAGCTGCACCTGCAAGAGGCCAGACACGCGAAACGACAACGCATCCTTGAAGAGCTTGCTGTTGCCAAACTTATCTGAGGCGTAGAAGTCCACGGCGTAGGTTCCTGGAGGATTGCCACGGCTGTCGAACTGGTAGGTGAACGCACCGTCTGTATTCAGCGTGTTTATCAGGTAATCTGAAGCCCCTTGACGCAGATAGACCGTCACGGACGCAGGGTCCTGCGATCCGTCCAATAGCAGGAGGCTGCCTTTGATAATCAGCGAGTCACCCATCTGAATCGTCTTCTTGTCGATAGAAAAATCTCCCATAAGCTCCGGCGCGATGCGCACCAGTCGCGAGTCCCCCTGCTCCAGGACCGTGCCATTGACCTCCAGGGATATGCGGATCGTGCAATCTCCGCCATCCGTGTGCGGCACCGTGAAGGTCTCGGTGAAGGTCTGCGGCTTTCCAGGAGTCAGGGATACTTTCCTCGCGCTCAGCGGCAGCAGCGCCTTGCAGACCAATGCTGTCCTCAGGAATGCCTGTCCTGAGCGCACAGTATCGACATACGCGTCCACTTGGACAGTACTGCCGATATTGTATGCGTCCAGCTTAGGGCCGATGACAGACAGTTCTGCCCGCACAGGCAGGGCCACCGCAGCAAATGACAGAAGAATGACCAAGAGCACCGACGCAGGAGGGGCATAATGGACCTGCCTGGCGCCTCGCGCGTCGTTACTCTTCATGAGTCATATCCTGGACTCCTGACTATAAATATTTTATGTGAAGAGCATCGGAGAGGGCATCGGAGAGGGACCTTATGGGAGGGGATTGTGGAATGGTGCAGCTATCTGCTTACGCTGAATGGCCATCAGAAGATGAGCGGCGTGATATACACCTCAACAACCCCTGCCACCAGCAACAGCATGGCGGAAAGCGCGATGAGATCCGCGCCATCCATCAGGATGTGCGCCAAGCTCTTGTTATTGATATGACGGTTGATGACCGCGAAACTGATGATGCCGCCAGCGAGCGCAGCGATGAAATACGCCATTATCTCCAGCACGCCATGGGTCATGTACCGGGCCACACCGATGGAAAATACCTGAAAGTGCGCTGTCAACCCTGTGGCGCCTGCTCGCGCGGCGGCTTCAGCCACAAGACGTCTGGAAAAATTGCCAATGGCCACCGCTATGACGGACGCGTTCCACGCAAGGATGAAGACCACGCCGGCGCCGTAGAAGAACGCGAAGAACGTCACAAAGAAGAGGACCTTGAAATTGTTCGACAGGATGATAAACAGCACAGAAGAATCAACGACCCGGCCGGTGATGCCCCCGTTGATACGTGTCAGCTCAGAAATCTGCTCGGAAAACGCGGTCTGCACCTGCGCAGGGCCCAACAGCAGGTATCCCAGGGAATAGGCTACGGTAAAGCCCATGAACAGGAAGATGAAGAAAAGCAGAGCTTTTGTGTGATGGCGCAGAATCTGCGCTTCTCCCTTGAGATTGATATCGCTCTTGAGCTCCATGCGTAGCGTACGCTCTACCAGGTAAACGCAGGAAAGCGTTGTAAGAAAGACTATCATCAGGGAAGCCCATTGCGGAAATATCCAAAGAGAAAGAATGATGGCAATCGCGGCAAAGAACACGCCATACAGGAACATGGACTGGGGCCTTCGCTCAGCGAATGTCGGACCAACCAGCAGCTCAAGGACCATGCATCCCATTCTGGGACTGGTGGGTTATAAAGGTTGTGCCGTAAGAACCGCCCAGGATTAGTCACCACGAAAATACGAAAGTATATAAACAAGATATGCTTGAATCAGAGCTATGAAACGTGCCACACGCAAGAGCGCGCCTGTGAAGAAGATTTTGTCAGATAAGATAATAGACCTTAAAATCGAGCACCTGCGCCTCATCCGCGAGCGCGCGATACTCGTGCTCAACAAGGGCATCATCATCTATTTCGCGTTCCTCATCGGTGCCATCATCGGGCGTACCAACCAGGTCATCACGCTTGAGCTCTTTAATATGCTCGTGGTGCTTGGAGTGGTCATCCTCATTGTCGCCATCATCCCCTACGCCAAGACCATGGCCAGAGAAGAGGATGAGATAGCGCGGCTCATGGAGCAGCTGGAGAGCCAGTAGGTATTCTGAACACGTTGTTCTGCCCAGGTTCATGACATTTTGCCAAACCCATCTTTCCCTATACAAACGCTTATATGAGCTGGACACACCCCTGCCCGCATGCGCGCGACCTTGTCTGAGCCACTGGAGCACCCTGCCAAGGCCGTGCGCTGCACGGCCTGCCAGCACTACTGCACCATACGCGAAGGCCAGAGCGGTGTCTGCGGTGTCCGCCTGAATAAGCAGGGCGAATTGCACTTGTTGGTCTATGGCAAGGCCAGCGCGGTCAATATCGACCCTATCGAGAAGAAGCCGCTGTTTCATTTCCTGCCTGGCAGCAAGATATTCTCCATCGGCACGGTCGGATGCAACTTCTCGTGCAGTTTCTGTCAGAACTGGGATCTCTCGCAGGCGGCGAAGGAAGTCAAGCTGCGGATGCTTCGCGGGCGGCAGGAACAACGGGAAGGAGAACACGACAGCAGAGCAAGCAAGCAAGAACACCCAACAACCAGCATCCGTGACATGGCCGCCGAGATCGGCAAGTTCGGCATCGAACTTGCACCCCAGCGCATCGTCGAGCTGTGCCTGGAGCAGCACATACCCAGCATCGCCTACACCTACAATGAACCGGCCATCTTCGCGGAATATGCTCATGACACCGCGAAGCTTGCCAAACAGCATGGCATCAGGAACGTGTTTGTCAGCAACGGCTACGAGAGCCATGAATTGCTCGATCATATCGGACCGTATCTTGACGCCATGAACATCGACCTGAAGGGCAGCGATCAATTCTACCAGCAACTCTGCCACGCCAGGCAGGCGCCTGTGCTCAAGACCATCCATGACGCTCACGCGCGCGGCATCTGGATCGAAGTGACGACCCTGGTGATACCTGGCAAGAACACTGGCGACCTTGCAGCCATCGCACGACACATCGCATCGGTCAGCAGGGACATCCCTTGGCACGTCACCGCGTTTCGTCCTGACTACAAGCTACTTGATGCACCCGCGACGACACAGGAGGAGTTGTTGGACGCGTACGCAACAGGAAAGCGCGCAGGCCTACGCTTTGTGTATGTCGGCAATATCATCGACACGAAGCACAGCAGCACCTTGTGCCCCGCGTGCGCAAAGATGCTTGTGGAGCGCGCTGGCCATGCAGTGAAAGTGACGGACGGTCAGGACAGCACTCTTCTACGCAAGGGAGTATGCTCCTGTGGTGAAAAGATACCAGGGGTGTGGCAATGAAGCAAGTTCCACGCAACCATGACGGCCACCCGTTCCATCATGCTCGCGAGCCTGTCGTCGCAGGAACCTTTTATCCTGGCGACGAGTGTACGCTGCGCGACAGCGTCTCAGACATGCTTACCACAGCAAGAAAAACCTATGCCGGAGAGCCCATTGATGCCCGCGCCATCATCGTCCCGCACGCGGGCCACCAGTATTCCGGACAGGTCGCGGCTGACGTCTACGCACGCATCAAGCCAGTGAAGAGAGCCATCATCGTCGGGCCCAGCCACACGACCAGTTTCCGCGGCGTCGTCACGGACAACCATGACGCCTGGAGCACCCCTCTTGGCACCATCGGCCTGTGGAACGCAGGCATCGGCACATTCCCTGACGCGTTCGACGCTGAGCACTGCCTCGAGGTGCAGTTGCCGTTCCTGCAGCTCGCCATGCCCGGCATCAGGATCCTGCCTTTGCTCGTCGGGGAAGCAGACCCTGACGCGCTCGCTGCCAGCATCATGCCCCTGCTGGACAGCGGGACCTTGCTCATCATCAGCTCGGATTTAAGCCACTATCATCCGTTTGAGAAGGCGGTCAGGATAGATACCGGCACGACCAGCGCCATCGCGCGCATGGACCTCGCCGGAACCCTTCATGGAGAGGCCTGCGGCATGCTACCCATCATCATGGCCCTCATCATCGCGCGCCAGCAGCACTGGCAATGCCGACTCGTCACCTACCGCAACAGCGGGCATGTCGCTGCCAAGGAGCATGTGGTCGGCTACGGGTCGTTTGTGTTCACGCAGGAGGATGAAGGCACAAGAAACAGCAGCATCAGGGAACTCTTGTCGACGATTGAAGATCAATAGTGCAGTACTGAACGCTAATAAGAGTCCGCCATGAAAAAAACCGCGGGAAAGGAGGATGAGCATGACGCGCGCTTTTCAGCGCTCCTTGCGCTCGCGCGCGCCGCGATCTCAGCACGGCTGCTCGGCACCCCTGCGCCTGCTGTCGCGCGCGGCGACGCGAAAGCGGCGGTGTTCGTGACGCTGACCAAGCAAGGAGAACTGCGCGGCTGCATCGGACATCTGGAAGCCCACCTGCCGCTGCAGGAAGCGATCGTCGAGAACGCGCTCGCTGCGGCGTTCTCTGACCCGCGTTTTGAGCCACTGCACGCAAGCGAATTGGAGCAGGTGCGCATCGAGGTATCGGTCCTGACACCGCCGAGGGAATTGCACTACAATGGCGCGCAGGAGTTGCTGGATTCGCTAAGCAGCGACGACGGAGTCATCATCCAGCAGGGCATGCGCAAAGCTACCTTCTTGCCGCAGGTCTGGGAGCAGCTGCCCGGCAAGGAGGCGTTCCTCTCGCACCTGTGCCAGAAGGCAGGATTGCGCGCTGACGCGTGGAAAGCAAAACAGAGCATCAGTGACCCGGTCGTGGAGAAAATGCCCTCAGCGGCCAAGGGACTAGCCCAGGGCGCACATCCTCAGGGACTACGCGTGTGGACGTACCGGGTTGAGAAATTCTGCGAGCAGTAGATGACTGGCGCGATGATTGAAAGAGAGCCAAGTGACCTTCACAGGGAAGATAGCAGGGAAGACAGAAAAGAAGAGAAAGAGAAGTAAGAAAAAACCTTCCTTCATGCCTCGCCATTGGTCTTCGGATGGTTCTTGTGCACAATCCAGTACACCATGCCGAAGATGACCAACACGATGAGCAGCACCGTGATGATGTCGCCAGCAAGGCCCTTGGCCTTTTCCATCGGCGTCTGCGGCTCGGTCTCCGGCAACGGCACGACGCCGCAGTCAGCCGGGCAATTGTCCTCTGTCTCCCAAGGATCGCACACGTTATCATTGTTGCAACCCTGAGTCTGGGATTCCTTAGGGATGGTCCCGTCAAAGAACGCGATGGTATCAAGCGATGTCAGGCGCTTGCCGACGACATACGCACGCTCCGCACTACCGTCCAGGTCGCCCAGGCTCCACCAGAATATCGGATCAGCCTGCATGGTCGCAGGCACATCCTTGAAGAACAACGCGGCCACATCAGCGGCCACATCCTTTGGTACGACCTCAATAATGGACGCGCCATCCAGCTTGCCTTCCAGCACCATGAATATCTTGCTGCGATACGTCGTCGCTGTACTGTCACGCTCCTTGTTGGTGATGAGATACACCTTCATGGACTTGCCCAGATGGCCAAGCTTCTGCAGCATACCTATGCGCGATCTGAGACCCAATAGATAGTCGAGCGCATCACCCGTGGCGTAGTCCTTTGCGGCATCAAGACCTTCAATGGTCATGTCCCTGGTCTGCTTCGCTTCCTGAATCAGCTTCGCCTCAGGCAACAATTGCAATGCCTCACGAAGCTTGGCATCCGCCTGAATGAGCAGCTCGATACGCGTTGCCATGTCGGTCTCCGACGCGGCCTGCGCGAGCAATGCCTTGGTTTCATCAAGCAACAGCTTGCCCTTAGCGATGTCCTCAGCGGTCAGGCCCAGCTCAGGGATAGCTGTCAGCCACAGCTCATCGCTGATGATAAGCCATGCTGCATCCATACCCGTACGCACACCCTGCATCAGGGCTTCCGCCTGGTCAGCGAGCGCCTGCGCCCCGGTACTGTTGCCCTTGGCCAGCTCGGATTTCGCATTAGCCAGCAGCGTATTAGCCGTGGTGAGGTCCTGCTCATCATCGGTCTGATCAGGCAAAAAAGCTCCGCCTGTCGATGCAGCTGAAGCGCTTCCTCCACCACCACTGGAGCACACACCGCAGTCTGTCGCGCAGCTACTGCAGGTCTCGCCATTGTTGCATGTGCCATCCCCGCAGCTTTGCGTTCCTGAAGGCCCGACATTACCGCAGAGATTGCCCTGACAAGTGCTTGACGACGCGTCTGGCGTCGTCCCGATCGTCCCGGTGGCCTCAGCCGCGAAGACCGAGACCATGGCCGGAGCCATCGCGAGCAGCGCAAACAGCGCCGCCACGATGACCAGCGCCAGCAGGTTGGGTGTCGTTCTCATCAGTCATCAGTTCGCATTGGTGGTGTTGAACAGCGCCACCACCGTTGTGTTGTACTGCAATAGGTCGTCAACGACAACTACCGAGTACCAGTAGGTCGTATTCACACTCAAACTGGAGTCCTCATAGTACAGACTGGTCGTGTTGCCGATGTTCGTGCCACTGGAGGTCGCTGTGAAGTTGCTGGTCGAACGGTACACGGAGTACTGCAGGATATCTGACTCAGCACCCGCAGTCCAGGTCACGTTCATGGTCGTATTGCTCAGGTTCTCCACCACCAAGCCGGTGATCTGCACCGGCGTCACGGTATCGATGTACACCGGGACGTAGTCAGCGGTCAGGTTCAGATTGGCCGCAGAGTCATTCAACACCACCGTGATGTTGTAGAGGATGTCCGCCTTGCCGGTCGGCAACGTCCAGTCATAGTACCAGCTGGTCGTGCCAGTCGCCGCGACCAGGGTGGTTCCCTGATCGAAGGTCAGGAGCACGTTCTCCACGCCTGCGAGACTATCTGACGCCGTGCCATTGATGCGCACCGTTGTGCCACTGAGGTTCGCGTAGTCTGCGAGCGCGCTTACCGTGCCGGATGGACTCACGGTATCCACCGTGAAGTTCCAGGTGCTCGTGTTGGTGCTCTGCCCCGACGCGTCATAAGCGATGACACGCCAGTACCAGACGCCCTGCGCGAACGCGGTCCAGTTGGTGCTCACATTGCTGACCGCGTCCGTGATGTTGGTGTAGTTGACGGTCGCAAACGAACTGACAGCGCTCACCTGGATGGTGTAATTGACGAAGTTATTGTCCGTCGTCGCGCTCCAGACCAGCGCCGGCTGGGTCTGGCTGCTCTTCGCGCCATCGGCCGGCAGGCTCAGACTGAAGGCAGTCGGCGGGGAGCTGTCCTCGACATAGACCCAGTAGGTTTCAGAGGATCTCCTGCTCTGACTCACCTTGTCGTAGGCCGCCACATACCAGTACCATGTGGTGTTGCCTGTCAACGCTGTTGTCGGCGTGAAGGTCGTTGTCGCCGCGCTGCCGCTGACATTATAGAGCGTCAGGTTCGCGGTCGCGAACGTCGGCAGGGTGTCGATGTAGAGGGTGTAGTTCTCGAAGTTGGTGTCACTGCTGTTGGTCCAGTTGAACAACGGGGTCGTGTCCGCGCTCGTCGTGCCATTGACCGGGCCGGTCAGGTTGAAGGCCAGCGGCACCGCCGTGTCTATCGTCAGCACGAAGGTGCTGTTGGACACGGCGCTCTGCCCGGCGCTGTCATAGGCGATGACACGCCAGTAGTAGCTGCCATCGGCCAGGGTCGTGGTGTTGTGCGTCACGTTCGCTGCGGTCCTCGTGTAGTTGACATGCCACACCGCGGCGAAGCTGCTCGTGTTGCTCACCTGGATGGTGTAGTTGTCGAAGTTGCTGTCCGTCGTCTGGGTCCAGACGAAGTTGGGCATGGTGTTGTTGGTGTAGGTGCCATTGGCTGGCAGGCTGAGCTCGATGCTCGTCGGCTCGGTCACATCCTCGATGTAGATGTAGTACACCTCGGTGCTGTTGCGCTTGTTGCCCGCGAGGTCATAGGCCGCCACATACCAGTAATACGTGATGTCGCCGGTCAATGCGGTTGACGGCGTGTAGTTGGTCTGCGCCACAATGCCGCTGACATTATAGACCGTCAGGTTGGCCGTGTCAAAGCTGGTCGCTGTGTCCACGTAGATGGTGTAGTTGGCGAAGTTGGTGTCGCTGGACGCGCCCCAGATGAAGGTCGGGGTCGTGTCATTGGACACGCTGTTGTTGCTGGGTCCTGTCAGGCTGAACGCGGCCGGCAGGGTCGTATCCAGCGTGAAGCTGTAGCTGTAGGTCGTCAGGCCTGACTCATCAGCCGCGGATGCGTAGTCAGACGGGGTCACGTTCAGCGTGAACACGCCATCTTCCAGCGTGCCATAGGACACGAAGTCCAGGCGGCTTTCGCTCGTCGCGTTGCTGTAGCCGGCGGTCTTGCCCGTGGTGTTGTAGAGCTGCACGATGCTGCGCTCCGTATACACGCCGGATCCGCTGCCGTCCGTGAGGTTGGCATAGATCTGGGTCGGGGCCGTTGCCAGGTAGGTGCCGTTGGTCGGCACCGTCGCTTCCACGCTCGGCGCGTCGGTATCATAGCTCTTCACGCCATAGGTCGTGTAGTAGGTCCCCGCGGCGGCCGTCGTAGGCAGGTTCATGCTCAATGTAAATGTCCTGCTGCCATTGGTGATGTTCAGGTAGTCGGTCATGTCCGCGTAGCTGTTGTCGACCGTCAGGTTCGGCCCGACGATGTAGGCCGCGCCTGTCACATCGAGGGTCGCTGTGCCATCCGAGCTTGTCCAGTCCGCCAGCTTCACCTTGACGCGGTCGCCCGCGTGGTTGGCCAATGTCACGGTGAAGTTGAATGTCCAGTTATAGCCGGTGGTCACCAACGGGTTGATGGACACGGTCAGGGTGTCATTCGCGTCCGCGCGGATGAACGAGGTAGTGCTGGTGTCTGTCCCGCTGCTCGCGTCGCTGACACTGATGACCATGGTCACATTGGCCACCAGGAGCGTCTCGGCTGTGACGGTGCAGTTATAGAAGCTGCTGGTGCCGTCATTGGTCGCCGCGCAGCTCACGCCATTGGAGACCGTGTACACCGACACATTGTCCTCGAAGGTGTTGCTGGTCGTGTTCAGCCGCTTGCTGGTCAGGGTCACCTGCGGGCTCGCCAGGTCGATGGCCGCGAACGCCGATGGACTCACCTTGAAATTGACGAGCGGGGTTGAGTCCGTGGTGCTCGCCGTGTCAGCCGGGCTCACGCCGTAGATCTGCGGGCTGAACGTGTTGATGCCGAAGGTCAATGTCTTCGTCGTGGTCACACTAGCGTTGCTGCTCGCGACGACCGTGATGACGTGGTCACCGTCGTTCCATGTCCAGGTCGGGATATAGTAGATGCCTGACCCGGTCACGGTGCTGTTGGCGGTCACATCATAGGTCATACCATTGTTCTCCACGGTGATGGACACGCTGCTGGTGTTGATGCCAACGCTGTCAGCGAGGCTCACGTTGATGTCCACGGTGTTGTTGCTGCTGTAGCGCTGCGTCGGGCTCACCAAGGCAACCACTGGACCGGATGTCGCTGGCTGGTAGACGATGGTGTCATTCTCCACCGTGCTGCTCAGGCCATCGCTGCTGCGGCACTGATAGTACACGGTACGGGTACCTGCGTTGCCTGATGACAGGGTCCAGGATGCGGTGGTCCCATAGGGGTTCCAACCGGTCCAGGCGCTGTTGTCATTGCTCAAGCGGCAGGTAGACGCGTCGGTGGCCGCCAGTGTCAAGGCGACAGCCAGGGACGTGGTATAGGCAGCACCTCCTTCGATGCTGACACTCAACGCCGATGGCGCCGCGACACCCACGGTGAAATTCCATGACTGGTTTATCTCATTGGCGTTGTTGTCATAGCCCTGCGCCCATACATAGACGACGCTGCCATTGGTGAAGGCCGCCACGGGATTGTAGACCACACGGTAGCCGTTGTCGATTGCCAACACGGTCGCATTGTCGAGCACTGTCTCGTTGTTGACCAGCAGCACAAGGCGGCTCTGATTCACACCATCACCTGAATCCGTGATGTTGAACGCGATGACCGGCTGCAGATCGCCCACAGCTGCACCGCTCGCGGGGAGCAGGGAACCGATGGCAGGCGCAGTAGTATCTGTACTGGATACCTGCACGGTGAAGTTCCACACCGCCGCTGAGCTCAGGTCCTTGTTACCTGCCGCATCAACAGCAGTGACACGCCAGAAATACTGGACCGTGTCCGTCAGTGACTCGTTGAAGGTGTAGGAGGTCACGTCGCCGCCCAGTGTGAGATTTCGCACCACGCTGCTGAAGTCGCTGTCATCGTCCACGTGCAGGATATAGCTGGACTCATTCTCGTTGAGGTCCTGCCAAGACATCGTCGGTTTGAGCGTGGCCACATCGGTGTCGCTGAGCGGGCTCGTCAGGGTCACGACGCCGGGCTGTGATGTGTCCACCACAAAGGCGATATACACCGCAGATCCCCACGTGTCGGTCGCATCCTGGCCTCGCACATACAAGTAGTAGGTGCCATCAGACAATGAGGGCACATCGATGGTCGCGTACACGAAGTCAGAGACATTGCCGTCAAAACTGAGGTCTGCTGGCAGCATCGCTGTCCCGTTACCATTGCCCGGGTCGACGTTGATGAAGTACTCCGCCGCCTGGATGTCGCTTCCGCCGTGCGCGGTGTCATCCACATAGGCGCTCAGCGTGACATTGGCGCTGGCGGGATTCGCGGACACGGTGACCTGGCTCGTCAGCGGGCCGTTGCTATCGCCGGCCACCGCGTAGAGCGAGAGGTGCGTTACCTGCGCCCAGACATAATTCTCGACGGTGTTGACACCGACAGCAGTCACCCAGTCCATGCTGGAGACAAGACGCTGCCATCTGCCCTGTTCGTTGTTGTAGTAGAACATGGCAAGGTCGCTCTCCTGCACATTGCCCAAGCGGGACTCATCATAGAAGACCTTGATGAGTACACTTGTGATGTTGGTGTTGTTGATGGTCGAGCTGATGTCCACATAGGTGGATACCGGTGTCGCCTGCAGCTGGCTGAAGATATCGCTGCCGCTCGGATCGTCCGTATAGCGCGCCACCGTCACGGTGTGGTTGATCTGCTCAGTGCTCGTCGTTATATTGAGCTCCACATCAGCCGCCGACGCGTTGACGAACGTCTGGTTGTCGCTGTCCGTGGTCACGCTGGTGTTGGTCGAGACTCCCTGGCCGCCGAAGCCGAGCTGGAAGGACTGCGCGTCCATGTAGGTCTTCAGGTTCGCCACAGTATCTGTCGCGTTCACGGTCACGGTGTAAGTGCCGTTCTGCCAGCTGGTTGTGTCTACGGTCGCGTTGAAGTTATCGTCCGCGCTCGCGCTCATCAGCATGGACACCTTGTCCTGGAACTGGTTGGTGGTGGTGTTGAGCCATCTGACCAAAAGCCAGGTATCGGCATCGCTCACGCCTGATGTCGCATCAGTCACGGTGGCATTGACCCCTATCGCCGTCCCTGTGGAACCATTGTTCGGCGAGAGGCTCACCACGATGGTCGGGACCAAGCTGTCCTGTGTCACGGTCACTTCCGTGTGATTGTTGTTGTTCGCGTTGTCGCGCAGGGTGATGTTGATGATACCGCCCGTGTCGCTGGACGTCGCGTTGTAGGTGACGGACCAGGGCGTGAAGCTGCCGGTCAGGTTGTCGGGGCTGTCAGCGAGCAGGGTGCCGAAGCCAAGGTGCAGCAGGTCAGCGGGGCTGTCAGCCGCAGTGCCGGAGATCACGAAGGCTGCCGGGGTCGCGGACTGTCCGACACCGAAATAGACCTGGCTGGTGCCTGAGCTGTTGATGTAGACCGTCGAATCAGCGATGGTGGTCACGACGAGCCCGGGCGCTGTGTTGTCGCTGTTCACCGTGATGGTCGCGGTATTGTTCAGGTTCGTCGCGTTGTCATAGGCCATCAGCTCCAGGGTATTTGACTGGCTGGGCGCGCTGCTCAAGGTGCAGGTCGCGTTGTAGATGTCAGTCGTGCCGTTGCGCGGCATGACGAGCCACTCGCTGCAGCCCAGGGCGGACGCGTTGATGGTCACGTTCTTGATGCCTGCGAGGTTGTCGGTCACCACGGCCGCGAGGCCCACGACGTCACCGTCCTTTGCCCAGGTCTGGCCTGTCGGGTAGGTCGCGGCGAGGCCGGTCACGCTCGGGTTTGTGGAATCAGCCATGACCGTCAATGTCGTCGTGTCATTGGTGTTGCTCGCGTTGTCGATTGCGGTGATGGTCAGTGAGTGCACGCTGTCAGCGGCTCCAGCCAACGTGCAGCTCGCGTTATAGCGCGGACTGCCCACGCTGTCCTGCTCCAGCAGGAGCGCGGCGCTGCAGCCAAGCGCGCTCGCATCGACAGAGACATTGTAGATGCCGGCCGGCGTGTCCGTGACGTAGGCCTGCAGATCGACCACGTCGCCGTTCTTGGCAGCCTCCTGTCCGGTCGGATAGATAGTGGTATTGGCAATCACGGTCGGATTGGTGGAGTCCACGGTCACGGCCAGCGTGGTCGTATTCGTGTTGTCCGCGTTGTCGATGGCCGTCACCGGCAGCGTGTAAGAACCGTCAGTGATGCCCGACAGAGCGCACGTATTATTGTACTGCGCAGTCGCGCCATCCTGCACCAGCGCCAGGGTCTCAGAACAACCAATATCAGACGCGTTCACGGTCAAAGACGCGATACCCGCAGGGCTATCAGACATGGTAACCATCAACGCCACCGTCTGCGTGTTCTTCGCCGCATTCTGCCCCGCCGGATACACCGTCAGATTCGCAAGCAGATCAGGCGCCACATCATCAACCGTTATGTTAATCCACATCGTATCATTATAATTCGCAGCCGAATCCGTCGCATTGAAAGCCAGCGTACAAGTAGTGCCAGCAGAGCAGCCCAACGCACTCGCGTTCAGATACGCAGCATACACACTACCCGCCTGCACGGTCATCAAAAACTCCGTACCAGCGCTCACTGTGAGATTCACCAGATTCGTCTCAGTCAACGTCACATTCACCCAGACATTCTGCGTGCTCTGCACAATCGCATCAGTCACCGCAGCATCACTCACCTCAGGAACCGTGCTATCCACGGTCAAGGTCAGGGTCGTGGTCGCGTTGCTGTTGCTCGCGTTGTCGATGGCGGTCACAAGCAAAGATGTGGCACCATCAGCGGCTCCAGCCAACGTGCAGCTCGCATTATAGCGCGGACTGCCCACGCTGTCCT
>MNWW01000061.1 GCA_001871415.1 Candidatus Woesearchaeota archaeon CG1_02_57_44
CTGTACGCGCAGGAGGCATGCCCGATCATCGGCGCGTGCGAGGTGGCCAAGGATGACGTGTCCCGCTACGGCATCATCGCAGGTGAACCGGTGACAGGAGATGCGCAGGGCACCTTGCGCGTGACAGACCTGGTGGAGAAGCCAAGCCCGGCGGAGGCGCCCAGCACCATGGCGATAGCGGGCCGATACATCTTGACGCCTGACATCTTTGACGCGCTGGCACAGACCCGACGGGACCGTTCTGGCCAGGTGCAGCTGACCGACGCGCTGGCGGGCATCGCGAAGAAGCAGAAAGTGCTGGCGCGTGTGCTGGATGGCAAGCGTTATGACATCGGCAGCCGAAAGGATTATGTACAGGCGGTCGTGGACTTCGCGAGAAGCGACCCGCAGTATCTCGATATCGTTGGCAGCAAGTGAGGCGACGTCGTGGATTGTGTGGCGGGCATCGGCTCAGGGGCGACAGTTCTCAGGCAACGGCCCAAAACAAACCTATATAACCAGGAAATACTCTCAGGTGATACGCATGGAAGTCATCATACCATCAGCAGGATATGCTACAAGGCTCTATCCATTGACTATCGACCGGCCCAAGCACCTGCTGGAAGTGGCGGGAAAGCCCATCCTCGAGCACGTGCTCGACAAGGTCAAGGAGCTCGGGCCAAGGCGCATCCATCTCGTGACCAATGACAAGTTCGCCAGCAACTTCGAGGACTGGGCAAAGCTCTACAAGCATCCGGACCTGCACGTCATCAATGATAAGACCAAGAGCAACGATGATCGCCTGGGCCAGATAGGCGATATCCAGCTGGTGATCGACACGCAGAAGATTGACGACGACCTGGTCATCCTCGCGGGCGACAATCTCTTCAACTTCTCGCTCATCGACGCGCATACCGTGTTTGTCGAGCATGGCAAGCCGGTCAACGCGGCCTTCGACATAGGCAATACGGCGCACGCGCGTCATCTTGGCGTGCTCGAGGTCGATCATCGCAACCGCATAACAGCATTCCAGGAAAAGCCGGAGCATCCCAAGTCGACACTGGTCTCGTTGGGCATCTACTTCTTCCCGCGAAAGCATGTCCCGCTCATCAGCGAGTATCTGGCGCAGGGCAATAGCCCGGACAAGATGGGTCATTTCATGGAATGGCTGCTTGAGCGCGAGCAGGTCTTCACGCACATCTACAAGGACCAGTGGTTTGACATCGGCGTTCCCGAGCAGCTGGAAGAGGCCCGGAGGGATTTTACGCCATGAGCTCTCCGGCGGTGGGCGAGCATGCTCATGAGGAAGGTTACAGGTGTGATGCCATGAGAGGACGGATGAGGTGCGTTGCGGCATGAGGGTCGTGCTGACAGGCGGCGCCGGATTCATCGGCAGCCACATCGCTGAGGCCCTGCTGCGCCAGGGGCACACGGTCCTCATCATCGATGACCTCAGCACAGGGCAGCGCGATTTCATCTCCAAGTATGCCAAGTTTGTCCAGGCATCCATCCTTGACCCTGCGTGCGCGAAGGCGATAGCATCCTTCCATGCGGACGCCATCGTGCATCAGGCAGCGCAGATTGACGTGGCAAAGTCCATGCAGGATCCTGCCTCGGACATCAAGGTCAATTTCTCCGGCACGCTCGCTATCCTTGAGGCGGCGAGGCCCAATAAAACGCCCATCGTCTTCGCGTCATCGGCCGCGGTCTACGGCGACAATCCTGATATCCCCCTGTGTGAGGACGCGGACACCTATCCCATCAGCACGTATGGCGTCTCCAAGCTGTCCAGCGAGCTCATCTGCAAGGCCTATGAGCGTACCCATGGCGTGCCGTGCGTCGCGCTGCGCTACAGCAATGTCTATGGCCCCCGTCAGGCGACCCGAGGCGAAGGCGGTGTGGTCTCTGTGTTCATCCGCGCGCTCCTGCAGGACAAGGTGCCGACCATCTACGGCACGGGGGAGCAGACGCGTGATTTCGTCTATGTTGAGGATGTTGCCGATGCTAATATGGCGGCACTATCATGGCTGCTCAAGAACAGGCATGGCGCAGTGGTCAATGTGTCCACCGGCAGGCAGACATCCATCATCGATTTGCACAAGCAGGTCGCGAAGCGGATGTCGTCGAGTCCTGCCTGCCAGCAGCAGCCAGTGATGGCGGACACGCGCGCCGGCGATATCATGCACAGCTCCCTTGATCCCACGAAGGCGCAAGGGATCTTTGAATGGCAGGCAGCAACAGCGTTAAGCGACGGCCTTAGGCACACCATCTCCTATTTCCGCGCACAAGCTGACGGCCGCGAGGGTGATGCCAGCAAGCGTGATGCCAGCAAGGGTGATGCGTGATGCGCTGTCTCATCGCGGGGGGCGTGGGGTTCCTGGGCAGCCATCTGGCCGACCGTCTGCTCAAGGACGGTCATGAGGTGATCGTCGTCGACGATCTGAGCTCAGGGAACATGCGCAATATCGAGCACCTCAAGGGCAATCCGTCATTCAGTTTCGTGCGCCATGACGTCTCTGAGCCATTGCAGGTGAGCATCCGTGTCGACAGGATATATCACCTGGCGAGTCTCGCCAGTCCTCCGGGTTATCAGAAGCGCCCGGTGCACACCCTGATAACCAACGGTTTTGGCGCCTATCATCTGCTCAATAACGCGCTGTCCATGGACGCGAGATTCCTGTTCGCCTCGACCAGCGAGGTCTATGGCGATCCGAGCGTCAATCCGCAGCCCGAGTCCTACTGGGGCAATGTCAATCCCGTGGGCATCCGCTCCTGCTATGACGAGGCCAAGCGTTTCGGCGAGGCCATGGTCATGGCCTTCAACCGCAAGCACGATAAGCAATACAAGCTCATACGTATCTTCAACACCTACGGCCCGCGCATGGACCTGCGCGATGGCCGCGTGGTGCCAAACCTCATCGGTCAGGCGCTGCGCGGCGAGCCATTGACCGTGTATGGCGATGGGAGCCAGACGCGCTCGTTCTGCTATGTTGACGATCTCATCGACGGCATCGTGCGCATGATGGAATCAGAGGAAGTGGGTCCTATCAACATCGGCAATCCTGATGAGCGCACGATCCAAGAGTTCGCGCAGGTCATAAAGAAGCTCATCCCGACAGCAGGGCCCATCACACATCTGCCCTTGCCAAAGGATGATCCTCTCCAGCGCAGGCCGGATATCACGCTGGCCAGGACCAAGCTGCACTGGGAGCCGAAGGTCAAGCTCGACGACGGGTTGCGAAAGACCATCGCGTACTTCGAGACGATGGTGTGAGCGCGAGGGCAGGTTATGTTGGAGCTAAGATAAACGGGTGGCTTTTTTCTAGTATGATAGCTATGTCGTTTATCTCGTCATGCCTTACATTGCTTCCAGAGGTGCGCATGGTAAGCGCGATGGTTGTCGGCGATCTCTTTGCTGGTGATGACGAAGGCATGCCAGTCATTGCTCCAGAGAACGTTCACGGTCTTGTCGTTGTAGATGAACACGACCGACGGATTCTTGGACAGGGGCTCCGGCAGGTACCGTAATTTGAAGTAATGGTCTGAGGGCGCGGGTCTGCCACGGGTCTCATGGCGGGCGAGATTGTGCCACCAGGTCTTCTTCTTGAAGCGCTTGCGGTCATACTGCTGCCAGTATTCTGGCATCAAGTCCATGACATAGAATCCACCGCCGATGAAATAGCAGGTGCCGGCGTCGAGCATATCATCGAAGAGCGCTTTCATGCCCTCTTTTCCATGCAAGACTTCGATGCTGACAGATGGTTTGGTCTCAGCATGCAGTTGCAGTATGGAAGGGAGGAGTGTTGTGGCATTTGCGATTGCTGCCGCTTTTGCCTCCAGCAGCGCTGTCATGTGCGCAGGTGGGCCGACACAGTATTCCTGACGGCGGTTGACTTTGGTGCTCGTGGCGAGCCCTTTGGCGCGCAGCTTTGCCAGTATATCATATATGGCGCGTCGCTCTAATCCAGAAGCGCGGTGGAGCTCCTCCAACGACGCCTGACCTGCATGCAGCAGCGCTGTGTAGACGGTGATTTCGCCTTTGGAGAGGCCGACAGCTTCAAGCGCATCCAGTTGCATAGGCAAGGAGATGTGACGCGTGTTTTTAATATTATGGTATATTAGTATCCCACAAATAGTAATAATGCTCTTGTGTTTGCTCCTTGGGATGGTCTCGGTCATATTGGTCCGCCCGCCAGTGGATGACTGGTATCAGGCAGATCAGTACGCGACAGGGTTTCGTTGCGGTCCTCCCTCCGGCTTGCTCTATCTCGCTGCTGCTATCAAGGACATCGCCGATGTCAGAGTCATCGATGGGTACCGCGAGGTTGATTGGCAAGGTCCGCACAAGGCTGATTTCGTCGGTGCGACATCGCTGTTCTGTGATTATCAGAACGCGTTGTCTGTGCTAAAGAATGCTAACGGTATGCGCCTGCTGGGTGGCGCGCAGGCGTATCCGCTGGCTGAGCGTATACTGGCAGCTCGGCCATTCGTGGACGCGGTGGTGCGTGGCGACGGTGAGGATGCGTTGCGCCGTCTGGTGGCAGGAGATGATCCAGCGTGCATCGAAAACGTGGTCAGCAGAGGCAAAGACGGCGCGATAGTGAGTAATCCGTCGAAGAGGGTGACGCCAGGCATTCTTTATGATCTCTCACCCATGGAGTCGCCCGAATCCTACGAGGGCAAAGAGATGGACACGTCGTTCATTCGTGGATGCATATGGGCACAACGCAATGGACGATGTGACTATTGCAGTCTCCTGCCTGGCGTGCGCGTGATGGCTCCGGCAGAGAAGCCCTGGGCGCAGATACGGTTGTTGCGCGAGAGATACAATGCAGCAAGGATTTTTGAGACCGGTGATACCTTCATGGTGGGGAATTATCCCCGCAGGTTACTGGAGGCAAGACCCAAGGACCTGGCCGATGTCACGTTCCGTGTGTATCTCAACCCTACAGACTTGGCAGAGGAGAATATCGCTCTGCTCGCAGAGCTTGGCGTCCGTGAGGCATTCGTAGGTGTGGAGCATGCGGTGCCGGAGATATTGGAACGCGCGGGAAAAAAAGCTTCCAAGAAATATCGTGCAACAATTGCTGAACGTTCAACGCCATGGTATCCGAACGCACGTCCCTTTCCTCTATGGTCTGGCAGGGGAGACCATAGAGACCATGCAGGCAAACTATCGCCTGGCATGCGAACTCGCTGAGCGTGCGGACGCGGCATTGCTAATGATGACGAGCAGCGTCGTGATACCGTTGCCAGGCTCTCCCTATTTTGAAGACCTGATGAATCAGGCGACACACCTGCGGCAGCAGGACGCGTTTCATTACCGCTCGCTGACTGAACAGCACCTGGAACGACAGACGCGGGTGTCGCTGAGGGAAGCGCAGGGCATGGTCGAGCAGACACTAGCGTTGGTTGATGCTCCTGAGCATAAGACAACGTATCGCCTGGAGAGCTGATGCTCCCCTGGTCGCAAAAGGTGTGGCTCGACGACGGGCTCAGGAAGACCATCAAGTACTTCGAGATGATGCTCTGAGCAGCGTTCACGCGAGCCGCAGCGTGTAGGTGATGGTGATATGCTGTATGGCGTCTGCATCAGAGGCATCATCGGTGTCATCATCGGCGCTGAGCACGACCTCTTTCTTCACCACAGCGTAGCGCAGTGTGCCACGGCCCTCTCCCCTGTCGACGACCAGCGTCTCGCCCTCTGACAGCGGTATGCCTCCTTTCCAGTCCTGCGTCCCCTTGAGCGGACCGTCGAGGAAGACTGCTTTTGTGGTCTTGTGGATCATCCGCATGTTCACCAATCGATACTGCCATGGGTCGCCACCGAGGGTCGCGCGACTGCGCAGATGTGTTGATGGATGCTCTGTGCATCAAGCCCCTGATAGGTCATCTGCACGCGGCCAAGACCGCCGACACCTGAGCGTGTGCTGCCAAGGTAGTCATACTGGCCGTGGAATCCATGCTTGAGTAGCTCTGTCCCCATCCGGGAGCCGACGCCGTTCCTGCGGTTCTGGCTCTCGACGAAGAGCACGAATGGCGCGTCTTGGAGCCGCTCGAAGGTCTCCGGGTCCCATGCATTGAGCGTGCTTTTGTTGATGAGTCCGACGTCGCGTCCGTTTAGCCTTGCCTGTTGGACGGCGGAGAGCGCGCGATACAGGCATTCACCATAGGACACGACATAGCCGTCGCTGCCTGGTCTGATGACATCATCCTTGCCAGGCCTGAATTGATAGCCGCTTTTCTCGGCGCTGAAGAATTCAGTGCCGTCCGCGTTGATGATCTTTGGCGTCGCCGACCTGGTCGTGAGCACGAAGCGAAGACCCGGGTCATCGAAGATGGCGCGCACGCCTGCAGCGAGCTGGTTGGCGTCGGCGAAGGCGTACAGGCGTATGCCGTCTGACTCCTCCTCGAGCGCGACATCCAGGAAGCTCATGTTGACGCCGAAGTGGCAGCGGTTGTCTGCCATGTCGTCGACGCCGGTGTGCGAGTAGTGCACGAGCGCTCTGCTGCCGTTCAGCAGCGCCATGGTGACTTCTGAGATAGTCATCTCCGCAAAAGCGCCGAATGTAGCGAAGATGCCCTGGCGTGTGGTTGTCTCCTCGCGTGGGTCAGGGCGGCCGAAGGCCGCGGCTGTCGCGAAGTTGCCGCTCTCATTGATGCCTCCTGAGATGTAGATATCCGGGTGACGGCTGCGCAGCGTGTCCAGGCCGCAGGATCCCTCCAGGTCAGAGTCGATGATGCGCACGTTGCTGTGTGCATAGTCCGGCCCGCGCTCGTCGAGGATGTCCGCGACGACGGCGCCGAATGCCTTGCGGCAGCTGGCGGCCGGGGCATCGCTCTCGGTGGCAGTGTGGGCGGGCTTCTGCAGGGTAGCGTGGTCGATGGCGGCGACAGCAGCGTCGAGGCCCCGGGCAGAGAGATAGGCCTTTGCTGCGTCGGTGGGTATGACATCATGGCCTTTGGTCGTTCCCTCGATACCGGGGATGCCTGGCGCCATGTTGCGGCGTAGGATGACCGCGAAAGGGCCGGGGGCGAGCAGGGCGGCCCTGATGGCGCTGTAGGTGGCGCGCATGTTCATATCAGGTTCCTCGACCACCAGATAGGGGATGTGATGGCCGTCGAGCGTGTCCTCCAGGCTGAAGGTGGAGAAGTAATCTGACGTATGTCCTGCGATGGTCACATCATTGGCGTCGATGAGCCATTTCACATCGAGCCCTTGCTGCACCGCGAAGCGCGCCGCCCCGGCGACGCGGTCCTCCTGTTGCGAGCCGTCGCTGCCGAGCATGAATATGGCCCTGTCAGGATGCGCGAGTGCCACGCCGTTGACCTCATTTGCCATGTGGCCTAACCGGCCTCCGGCGAATCCGATGCCTGGTGTGAGATGCGGCTCTGGATGCCCCGGAAGGCCCATGCCTCCCTCGCGATAGTGCAGAAGATCGCCGAAGGAGATGTCGCCATTGATGGCGGCGCGTAGGTAGTGGTAGGCGACGCGGTGTCCAGCTTCATCAAAGACCACAGGATAGACACCGTTCATAGGAGAGCGTATGAGTGATGCCAGTATCTCTCCCTCGAGCATGATGTCATAGGCGCCGCCAGTATGCCCTCCTAGGCCTTTTGCTCCTGCGAGCGCAGTGAAGGCGACGATGGCATCCCTGCCGAACTGGACATTCCTGGTCAACTGCGCCATGTCGCTGTCAGGGACATCCTCTGCCGCGACAGAGGCATCGAGCGTCACTGGCGCATACCTGTCGCTATTGACCGGGAACGGCTCCTGTGATCTGACCCAGTTGCGCCGGTTCCTTGGCGTGATGATGCCTTCTTTGTCCCAGATGCCGGGAAGCTCGATTGCAGACATGGCGGATTCCTCCTTGATCAGTGTATTGGCGGCAGGTCGCGATCGTCTTTTGGGCGACGTGCAGGATGCTCGGTAGCGGCCCGGATATTTTATATTTTGTTGAGATGAGGATGGATACTGAGGGGCACGAGCGCACTGGTGCTATCGGGCCGCCTTCCGGTAGCGTCCCCTCATCCAGTGCCAACGGATCACGAACAGGTCACGGAGCATGCGCAGCGCGTCGCGCACCGGATGCACCTTGCTGCCCGCGGCGTTGCGCCATTCGACCGGCTCCTCCTTGATGGAGAACCCAAGTTTTCGCGCGACGAACAGCGCCTCCACGTCGAAGGAGAACCCATCCAGGC
>MNWW01000033.1 GCA_001871415.1 Candidatus Woesearchaeota archaeon CG1_02_57_44
GAAAGCGTCGATCTGCTGCAGAGCATCCTGCCCCGAGGCACCAAGAAGCGCTACGATAATGCCGGTCACGGAACAGAGATGCTGCAAAACAAGCAAGTCAAAGATGACATGCTCGCCTGGTTCGCCGTGCACATTGACCGGTGAAGAGGGCAGGACAGTAGCCGACGCATCACATCATTCGTCGCAATTCGTCGCGCCGGGCAGATAAACTAATAAAGCGCCAGCTTCTGCAATGCGATCAAGGGTGGTCATTTCATGGACAGAAAAAAACTCGGAGAAGAATCCATCGCCTTGCACGCCAATGGCGGCAAGCTCGAGATACGCAGCAAAGCACCGGTCAACAGCAAGTATGACCTGAGCATCGCCTACACGCCAGGCGTAGCAGATGTGTCTATGCTCGTGGCCAAAGATCCGAGCAAAGCGTTCACACACACCATCAAGAAGAACATGATAGCGGTCGTCTCTGACGGCAGCGCTGTCCTGGGCCTGGGCAACATCGGCCCGCTTGGCGCCCTGCCGGTCATGGAAGGCAAGGCCGTGCTGCTCAAGGAGTTCGGCAATGTCGACGCGTTCCCCCTCTGCGTCACCACACAGGACGCGGATGAGATCATCACGCTCTGCAAGCAGATATCACCCGTCTTTGGCGGCATCAACCTCGAAGACATCAGCGCGCCGCGCTGCTTCACTATCGAAGCTGCCTTGCAGGACCTTGGCATCCCGGTGTTCCACGACGACCAGCATGGCACGGCAGTAGTCGTGTTCGCCGGCATCATCAATGCACTCAAGGTCGTAGGCAAGAAGTTCTCTGACATCACGATCGTCATCAGCGGCGCTGGCGCCGCCGGCATCGCAGTGTGCAAGCTGCTGCTGCAGGGTGACCCTGACAGCGGCATAGCGCCGGTCAAGGATGTGCTGCTCGTCGACAGCAAAGGCATCATCCACACCGGCAGGACTGATCTGAATTTTGCCAAGAAAGAGATTGCCCAGCGCACCAACAAGAAAAGACTGACCGGCACCGTGGCTGACGCACTCAAGGGCGCGGATGTCTTCATCGGCGTGTCCGCGCCAGGCATCGTGACCAAGGAGATGATAGCCAGCATGGCAAAGAATGCCATTGTCTTCGCCATGGCCAATCCCGTCCCTGAGATTCTGCCCGACCTCGCGCTTGAGGCAGGGGCCACTGTGGTCGGAACCGGCAGGTCAGATTTCCCGAACCAGATAAACAACGTGCTCGCGTTTCCTGGCATCTTCCGCGGCGCGCTCGACGCGAAGGCTACACGCATCAACCATGCCATGAAAGTCGCGGCAGCGCTCGCCCTCGCCTCTTGCGTTCCCTCGCCCACGGCTGACAAAGTCATCCCGGAGCCGTTTGAGCCAGGCATCGGCGCGAAAGTCGCGGCAGCGGTCGCGGCGAAAGCGATAGAGACAGGAGATGTCAGGAAGCAGTAGATTCCTGGCCGCGCATACGCTGACCACACGTCGCTTCAGACCGCGTCTATGAAGGCATGGTGCTTTCAGCGGGTTTGCTGCTCTTTCGCACATTTCCGTCGAGAAAATACTGCAGGCAATCTGGCGCGCAGAAATGCGCGCGCTTTCGCAGGTCAATGGGCCCGAATTCCAGGGACAGGTCATTGTCCTTGTCCAGGGGATTTATTTCCTTGCCGCACGTGGCGCAGACCACCACATGACGCGCCGTCAGCTCCTCCCTCCTGGACTCGACAAGGCGACGCAGATGATGCCCGCCTGCCTGCAGGTCAGCGGAGAGCTTCTGCAACTGCTCGTAATCAAGTCCCTCTATCGCTTTTCTCACACTTGTCACATGATCATCCCTCAATCTTCAGTTTACACGCCCCAAGCTCGCCTGGAACCATGATCCAATATCTCACTCCAGTATTCTTTGCGGCACCATCGCATACACATCAAGAGTCGCCATATTGAGCGCCTCTTGCGTGAACCGGTATCTCATTGCGCTTCCATCGACCAAAACACGTCCATCAGCCATTGCCCATCGCCTCCATCGCATAATCAGGACCATACAGGATAAGCACCTCGAGCAGGCAGGAGAGCTCTGGCGCGCTGCCTGGCACCCGCATGCCGCGCGCCTCAGCGACCACGGTCACGGGCTTATTCTCGAGCAATGAGATACAAAGACCTTGCACCAGCGGCGCCGCCTTCTTGCGCGACTGCTCGTCCATCGACGCTAGGACGCTCGCCAACTGCATGAATGAGGCGAGAATCGCGTAGCGGTGCTGCACCCCCTCTTGCACCAGGCCGCGCGACACCAGTCGCATGCAATAGCGCGCGTACTTGCGCACCAGGGCGACGGAACCCGCACCTTGCGCGACCTTCGCCGTGCCGTTGATCACCTCGGCGAACAGCGCCTGAAACTCATCAGCTGACGGCGCGCCTATCTCGCGCAGCGTGCAGCTGGTCGGAGCGCTGTCGGTCAGCGCCATACCCATGAGATCAGATGCCAGTTCCTGCACTGCACCAAGGAATCCCTCAGGAAAACGAAGCGAAAGTTCCTCGTAGCCATGCAGGTAAAGACCAATGACCATCGGCTCCAGCGCGTCTTCCTGCTTGCAGGTCACCTCGCGCTTTGCCGCGACCTTGCTCGCGTACACCTTGAGCAGCGCGCCTTGCTCTTGCACCTCAAGCTCATCACCTGCCTGCAGGTTCAGCTGCTGCGCCCATGCCTGAGGCAATGACACGGTCAAGGTCGATGCGCCCTGCTTGATGACTTTACGTTTCATTGTATGTGGCCAGTAAACGAAATGCGGTGAATGTGCACGACGACTGTCGAGGGGGGAGGGGACTGCGCTCGTGGGAAGGGAGGGCGGATGGACGGGGGTGCTGATGAAGGGGAGCGCATGCGGCGGGGGATGAAGTGTTTGCATACCGCCTGTGCGAAGTGTTACCACGCCACCTCCGGCACCAGTATATACCGAGTACAAGGTAATATATAAAGGTTACGATAGTACAAACTTAAGATATATTACTGAAACAATTATATTTGAAAAATAGTATCAGAGAAGCAGAATAGTCTCTTTTTATACTCGCTTATAAATAGAATAGGAAAACCAAAGAATATCCTCGGACGGCAATAGTATACCGGCAGCAAACAGTGTTCCCGAAAGCCGCAACCTGAACAAGGAACAGAACAAATGACAAAAATCCGCCGCTCGGTAGGAGAAACGCTACGCGTTTCTGGATGTTGGCCAGAAGCCAACACGCCAACCGCGGCCTGAAGGCCGCTGTATTGCCGCGCCTCGTCATTGCAGGCGGATTTTTGAATTGCAAAGCACGTCCTGAAGGACGGGGCATTCAACCCACGTGCTTTGCAATAAGATAGCTTCGTAGCTGGAAGCTGCGCACAGATAATTACGCGATAATTTCCCCCGTGATGCTTCGCAGCATGTGCTTGGTCACGCGGACATTCACAACGCGCCCCAGCTCATGCCTGCCTTTGATGCCGATGACCAAGGGATAGGTTCCCCACTGACGCCCGAACGTCGTGTTGCCATCGTAAATCTCCAGGCGCACATCCTTCATCACATGCCCGACGGGCAGCATACGCTGCAGCAGAGGCAGATCAATCTCCTGACGGATCTGATTACGCCACGACCAGTACTTGGCCTTGTTCTTGCGGATGAATCTTGTCCCCACCTCAGCCATGCCTGTTCCCGGAAACACGGCGACCTGGCGGATATTGATGCGGCGCAGCAGCAGGCCCTCATCGAGGAAACGTTTCAGCCATAGCATATTCTGCGCGTGTGTCTCCTTGGACTCTGCCTTCAGACCGTAGATGATATTGATGCCCGGCAGAAAATGCGGCATGCCATTGACGCCTTTCGCGGCGCCGTGCTCATTGAGTATCTTCGTCGCCTTATAGGCAATAGCAGGAACGGTGTTCAAGCGATTCTCCTTGACCACGGCAAGGTCAAAGGATTCCACGCCAAACGCCGCCACATTGCCAGGAGTGCAATACTGCACAATGGCCTTGGTGACCACCGCACCTCTATCAGCGACCACCCTGTTCGGATTCACATTATCGATGTGCAGGGTCTTGAGCTGCGGGCATGCTTCGCGCATCCCGCGCAATAGACTTACTATCGCGTTCACATCGCCACCCTGGTAGCTGTAGAAGCACGTCTGCTTGCCAAGCCGGAAATGCCTGACGCCCTGCGCGTACAACGCCTTGGCCTCAGCGAGCACGTCGTCGACAGTCCTGAAAGAGACCTTGTTCTTGAGCGGCTCCAGGCAGAAGCTGCATTTTCCCACGTCGCATCCCTTACCTGTCTCGAGTTCCGCGATGACCTCAAAACCCAGTTGCGATACCAGATCAGCGCCGACGGCAGCGCTCCCGACCTGCGCGTACTCATTGATATCAAGATAGTCCCAGTCGACTTCGGAGAAGCAGGAAAGATCAGCCGTCTCGCTCCTGCGCCCGCCAAAAAGCTGACTGCCAAACACCGCGGGACCAATCAGCACTTTTCGGCCAGGAAGCGCACGCACCAGCGGGAGCACTTCCGTAAGGACACCAGGAACCGCGCTCAAGTACTTACCCGGCACATGCACACCGAGCACGACCACCACCAGTTCAGCGTCATGAAGGATGCGCATCGCGTCCGGCGCGTTCTTCGTCAGGTTGTAGATAGTGATGTCCGTCTTGCGCTCTTTTGCCCGTTCAGGAATCTTACCATCATGCTTTGCGTGCAGGCGCAGGTCATCAATGGTCAGGTAGCGCAGCTGGGCGTCAGGATGCAGCTGCCGGAGGCGCGACCAGCAATACCTCGGATAGGTGCCCAGATAGGGCATGACCCCAAGGCCCGAAGCCTCGTCCGTGTAGCAATCAAGGATGCAGACGCGCATGGCATGGTGAAAGCGCGCATGATATAAGAGCGTTTGGGGAATGAAACGCGTGACACCATGACATCAGCAAGACTATCCTGCCATGGCGATGATCGATATCCCCACAAGCCATCCTGCCAGATAGAGACCTGACTGCAACGCAGTCTGCTTCCGTGCCAGTTGCCAGGAAAGCTTCTTCTTTGTGCTGCCAGAAAGCGGCAACCCGGCTCCCAAAAGCAGCACCATGAATCCCGCGGCGATGATGGACAGAGCCATACCAGGAGTCCCTGACGAAGAACGGGCCGCTGCCATGACACCAGTACCTGCCGCCAGGCCCACGCCTATCGGAAGCAAGGAACTATATCGCCAGAGCGATAGCGAAACAAGCAGGAACAGGAAGAGACTGGACAGCAAGACTGACAAGGACAATGGCGCGGATGAACCGCGGCCGACAACAATCACGCCCCTCATCAGGAGCAATGCCGCCACAACGATCCCCATCGCGAAATACTTCTTCCCAGGTTTCCACGCGGTCTCTTCCTTGAGCAGGACCGCCAACACATTGCCGCAGAACGCGCCGAGCATTACCAACAGAGAAGCCAGAACCAAGGACAAGGGCGCCGCGACCATGCAGGATACAACGCGTCCAATAATATATAAAACCATTGGTATCACCGCATAGCGGCTTGACAGAGAAACAGTGACAGCGCACCATCATTATCAGGACTGTCATGGACGCACGCACATGAACCCAGACCCGCACCATACCCTGCAAAACCGATCCCTGTCCAGGATGCAACTCCGTGGCGAGCCACTCCGCGGAACACTGCAGCTGCGGGACGGCAAGACACCGGTCACCATCCCCTGGGAGACGACGTTTCCTGCCAGCTTGGGCTACGCTTGCATACGATGCGGTCATTCCTGCAGAAACAACGACATCATGATCTTCGCGCTGGACAATCTTGCTGACGCGCCGTTGCAAGAAGAATTTCCACTGCTACAGCTCCGGGAAAACGGGGCTTGCGTCCTCCTGCAAGAACCCAACACCTGCACCATCCACGCGCGTAAACCCGCGCTGTGCAGGGAATATCCGTGCAAAGCCGTGTTTTCAGAAGGGCGCGCATTTGTCGACATCACGCTCTCGTGCACCAGTCTCTTCGCCGGACACACAGGCACGTTTCCGACCCGCATGGCCGAAGAGACCATCCGCTCTAGCTGGCAGCGCATGAAATCGTTTGCTGACGAGGAAAGCATCTCGCGCACCATACGCGCCAAAGCGCATGAACTCGGCGTTCTCCTCGAGACTGATCCGTTATCGCGCCTTGGCATCGACATCAAAGAGACCCTGGGCATCGTGCATAAGAGCTACTGCATCGCCGTTGAATCAGGACAGGCACCGTTCAGGTATCCTGTCGCAGCAGATGACCAGCAACCAGACACAGCCCACCCGCAGCGACGAGCATCCAGCACGCGCACATCGACCGCATCACGACCCTATCGCTTCTCCGTGCTGCTGCCTAACCAGGATGGTGTGACGATACTAGGCATCCCAGGAAAGCACACACTCAAAGCGCTGCCCTTGTCAGCTGAAGCAATGCAGCTCCTCGCGGACTACCTCGCGTTCTTCCTCAACCGCGCGACCTTCCTCTCGGACGCGACCTTATGCCTCAAAGCCCTTGCGACAAGAGTCTCCTTGCAGGACTCTTTGCTCATCGAAGAGACCGCGCGACGCATCGCCATGACCCTCATCTACCTCGCGCACGCGAGCGCTGCTGTTGACGAAGACACAAGCGTATCCGCACAGGATATCAGCCGCGCCATGTTCATGGCAGACAACACATTCATGGCACCGTGCACAGAAATAGCTGATGCGCTGCTGCGTTCGCGGTAATCCCGGTCCTATCCTGCCATATGACCCAGGCACACTTCCTCTGTTGACCAAGGCAGAATCCCTCTGGTCTCAGAGCTGTTCAAGAAACGCGAACACTTCCTTTCGCGCCAGCGGCGAGAAACGTATCGCGCCGGCCAGAGCGTGACCGCCGCCATCAATCATTGCCCAGGGCAATAGGCTTCGCAGCGCTTTGACCATAGCATTCACATCATGCCCGCCTGTGCTGCGCAACACCACAAAGCCATCCGCCATACCGATAGTGAGCAACGAAGGATGCTGCTTCTCCAGCTCACGATGCACCATACCTGTAAGCTTGCCAGGACTTGGATAACCGCGCGACACCAGAGGCAACCATGCCTTGGCCGCGCCTGCCGAAACAACCGCTCCGCTTCCTTGCCCAACCCCTTGACCATCATCCCCAGAACCTGCATGCGTCACCTTCACCGTATGCAGCGCGCACGCCAGCGCCGCCTCTCGCAAGGGTTTTGCTTCAGCCATGGCCAGATTCGCCCGACGCTGCGCTTCCTCGGGTTGGGCGCAGAGCATCGCCCACAATGACTCTGCCCGCGATGTCGGACGAAGCAGCCAAGTCTCATAGTCTGTCGCGAGTATCATATCATCCAGCAGCGCCCTGCTATAGCCAAGGGCATCAACATGCCGCACATAAGCGCCTATCATGTCACCGCTCGCCTTGTCCGCAAGGCCGCTCACTGCGGCGAGCACTGGCAGGCAGGGCATCGCGCCGGGGCTGCCGAGGACGCTCGCCGCGAGCTCCGCTGAAAGCATGCCCGCTGAGAACGCGGATGGATTCCATGCACTAGGGACTGCAGCAGTGGCAACGGCGCCGCGTGATTCCCCCGTACGTCCAGAGGATATTGCCTCATGCTTCTCCGCTGATCGCTGCTGCCCGACGGTGTGTCGTTGCCCTATCAAATGAGGATTGATGCAACAGTCCGCGATACGCGCAGGATGCTGACTCGCAAGCGCGTCATTGTCTGGCAACCGTGGAGGATGGTGGTCGACAATGAGCACCTTGCAACCTTCGGCCTTCAGCTTGGCGATGCCTATGTCCTGGGCAGTGCCGCCATTGTCAAGAATAACATAGAGACCTTTGCCTGTGGAGTCAATATCGCCAAGCGCCTCAGCGTACCCATAGACCGGACTTTTGCACGCGGTCCTGCGGATCTTTCGGGCTGCGCCCGTTCCCTGCGCGCGCGCCAGCAGCGCACGCTCAATCGCGAGACCTGCGCAATAGCCATCAGCGTCAGCGTGATGGCTGATGTGGATCAATGACTGCTCGACCAGCGCGAGAAGGAGCAGCCTGCTTGCCTGCGCAAAAGGCATGCGTGATAACGCATCGCAAAGCCCCTGCTCGCCCGGCAGCAGCCACGACGCGCCATCCTGCGCAGGGCCAAGCGCGTCAAGACGTTCCTGCACCAGGGAGAGCAGAACGTCAGCGTCGACACCCTGCAGGGGCAGAAAGCTGTACACCTGCAATTCCAGCACACCATCCCTGTTGCCGATGGTACCTTCCAGTCGCACTGCCTGACCGGGCGACACATCCGCTTTCAGACCGCGCACTACAGCGGAGATACTGCCCGTCCCGTCCGTGACATGCAGAACCACAAAACCCTTGAACCTGCGCACGTCAATGATGCGCGCCTGCAGGAGCGCCTTTGCGCCCTCGTCAGCGATGGTCATTACAGCAATAGTGTCCATGAGGGCACGCAGGACTTGCTTGTCTATATTTCTATCTGTTTCACAGCCGAGGATTTTCCGCCTGCATCGAAACGAGCAGCAATCACCCCGGAGGAAATATGACACATAGAAAGCCATGACAGGGGGATAGCAGGGCAGTTATGATGCGTCTGGCTTTCGCAATCTGGCCACAAAGAATCCTTCCGTGTTATGGTCCTGCGGCCATAGGCGCAAGCAGCCTTTCACGTCTGGATGATACGTTGTTTCACCAAAGGACATTATTGCTGACGAGCCTGCAGGGGTCTTTATCGGCACGAGTAGCGCGTCCGTGGACTTGAGCAGATGCGACACCACACCTTCGTCCTCCTCAGGCTCGACTGAGCAGGTGCTGTACACCAGCGTCCCGCCAGGCCGCAGCATGGCATACGCGCGGGCGAGCAGCGCCTGCTGCTGCTTTGCGAGACGAGAGACCATGGTCGGATTCCAGATGAGCAATGTCTTAAGACTCTTTCTGATAGCGCCTGTGCCTGAGCATGGCGCGTCAACGAGGATACGATCAAATTCACCCTTGATGAACTGGCCTTGCCCTTGCGTCACGATGATGTTGGATACCCCGCAGCGCTGCAGGTTCAGACCCAGCGATTTTATCCTATCCCCTCGTATGTCATTCGCTATCAGGGTCCCCTGATTGCGCATCAGCTGCGCGATATGCGTGGTCTTGCTGCCTGGGCTTGCGCACATGTCCAGCACGCGCTCGCCTGGCTGCGGGTCAAGCACCATGGCGGGAATCATACTGGCCGCCTCCTGCACATAGATTAGACCCAGGGAATGCAGCGTGGTATTGCCGATGTCACGGCGTTCGGCATGCTCGACAAAAAAGCCGTCTGGACACCATGCCACAGGTTCCACAGTGAATTGCGCTTCAAGCTGGCGCAGGATAGTATACCTTGGAGCCTTGAGCGTGTTGATCCGCACACTGCGCCGCAGGAACGTCAGGGAGCGTTTCAGGAACTCCTCATAACGCTCACCCAAGAGCGCACGATAGCGCTCCTCAAAAGCGGGCTTGATGGTGACATCCTCGCGTTGCATATGCAGCAGAACATGAGCAGGGTTAATAAATATGGGGGATGGACTATCCTCCTAAAGAGCCTGGACGCGACAAGTATTTATGTAAGGACTCCTCCTTGCGCAGCATGCATACCATACGCGTATTGCCTTCGGGAAGAAAAGGTGACTTATTCTTCATCGCCATCATCGTGCTGATACTGCTCTACCTCATCATCCTGGCGTTGAAATGAGCAACAGCCATGACGCGGATGCACGCGGGACGGGTCTTGGAGGGATCGCACATGCTGGTTTTCCGCTTGCTGATGCGCAATGGATGGCGCTCGCAAGGGATTTTGGTTCTCGCATCCGCGCAGTGGAATTCCTGCTGGTCGCAAGCCGCGCAAAGCCAGGCCTGCGTTTCGCGCTTCGTGCAGAGCAACTGGACCATGCGAAGCACTCCGCAAAGACCTATGGGCTTTGCTGGGACGTGAGCGACTTTGGCATCACGCTCGCTGACCAGACAAGCGGGAAAGGAGAAGGACACTACAGCAACAAGGGCGTTATGAGCGCTAGGCCTGGCGCCCTGCGCTTCTTCTACTGCGCTCCTGACGCTGCAGCGGTTGGCACGCTCAAGGCCGCTGAGGCTGCTCGCGACTCACTGCGCTTTGGAACGCTGCTTGGCTATCCAGAATGCTGCTGTCAGTTCTTCCAAGCGCATGAAAAAGAATTGGCTGCATGCGACAATGATTTCACCTCACTTGTTGCCGTGCCGTCCGGGGCGAGCTTTCCCTGGTGGATGAACATCTACGCGAAGGGACACGATGCCTGCGTGCTCTCGCATTTCCCCTGCTCGCTGGGCTGTGGCGAGAGCCACCGATTTGCAGAGGGGTGTGTGTCAGCGCTGACAGGTATCTCGCCAGGTCTTGCGCTCTCGTTGCAGGGCAGACTGATGGGCGATATCGCGGCGCCACCAGCACCCCATCCCCTCCACTTCTTCCCCGTTCAGTGATGAACATAGGTCATAGAACAAACACATCGGAAAAACAAGACCAATGACACTGCTCAGTGCAGCAATCCCTTGGCCTTTGCCTCGCCTATCACATCTATCAGCTCCTGCTTGAAGAGGCAATCGAGAGAGGGGGTCTTTTCTACCGATACCCAAAGGTAGTCAGTATGCTCGGGAGATATCCTGACGCGAGGCGTGGTCTCTGAGGATGCCTCCCCCAACCGCGCGTACAGCACCATCGCGTGTATGCCCGGCACCTGAACCTTGTCGACAGCAATGAAGGATGCGACGGGGATGACGATGCCCGTCTCCTCCTGCAGCTCACGCGCCGCTGCCTGTGCAGGGCTTTCGCCCTTCTCGATGCGGCCGCCGGGCAGCTCCCATGGGTTGTCGGAACCTGGCTGCAGGAGCAGCAGCTTGCCGCTCGAAGCGTCGTGCAGAAGCACCTTGACGATGCTTGTCGCGTCGCCTTGTTTCACTTTGGCCATGATGCAGCATCATTGAAGCGCAGGTACTTCAATGTTGCGGAAATAGGCGATACTGGCGAAGAAACCAGATGAAGAGAAGGGATGAAGGAGGCGAAGCAATGAAGGAGATGAAGAGCGTCACAAGAGATGTCATATCTGATACGACCATGCAGGAGGCAATGCGGGAGGCAGATTCGACGATGCGCCTGGAAAACGCGCCTGGAGGTGCGCAGGAAGATGCTGCAGGATCTCCTTTCCTGCCTCGTAACTGTCCGGACTGCTCTCAAACAGCCGCGGCTGTATCCAGACAACATTGCTGAAACCAGGAGCGATGCGCAGCATGAACTGAGGCGTGCCCTTCGAGCCGCCATAGGTGAAATATTGCTGAGGCAGGGTCTGGTCGCGATGCTTGGCGCTCCAATCAAGATTCGCATTGTACCATGTATGCGAGAGACCAAGGCTGCAGGCGAGTGGGCCGAGGGCGTCACGGACCTGCTCGAGCACGTAGACACCACCTATGCCTTGCGGATACATCGTCTTTGGCACCCTGCCCGTCGTGGTCCTATGCCCCCCTGATTCTTTCGGGAGATAGTCTGCCGGTATCACGATCTCCAGCGCGTCCTGCCTGAAGGTAATGTCGTCGATGGCATCGCGGAACATCGCCTGTATGAACGGCTCATCGACAGAGACAAAGGCAGTATAATCTGTGAGATGTTCCATCCAGGAGTCCGGACCTGAACGCGAGAAGGTACCTTCATTAAAGGCCTCCACCCATCGTGTAGCATGAGGACGCAGAGGTATACTTTCCGCGGACTCTATGCAGTACCCTATGAGCTCCTTATACCAGGAGTCTCTCATTTGCCCGTGGACAGCGAGCTGCTCGGTCAGGCCTGTCGTTGCATTGACATGGGGGCGCACGTCAAGCGCCATGCTCCTTCGCGTCGACCCGTCGTGCCCTGTCGTCTCATCGACAACCAAGCCCGCTTCCCCCAGAGGAAATACCATCGCGTCCCATCGCATACCGCCAGTGCCGATAGTCGAAAAGTAGTATTGCTGCACATATGCCAGAGAACCTGTCATAGGGAGAGGATGCGCCTGGATGATGCCCTCCATATCTGGCTCTGACGCGCTGTACATACGGTCTACTGTGACATCATCCCACAGTCGCTCAGCAGGCACGAATGCAAGCTCCTGCGCTTCTGCTGGTCCTGCCATCCTGCTCCGGCAGCGTCTCGAGTTTATATTTTTTGTTCATTGACTCTTGAGCAACTCCTGACCAGCACCGCCATCAGGAGTCATGGCGGGCGCCACAACATCTTCCCTTGCGCTCAACCACAACATTCATAACCTTCTCGCGCTGCTGCTTCTGTCATGGAACGCAATCTGCAATTATCGCTGCTCATCGTGCTTGCCATGGTCATCGCCACCGCATGGTACTATCCACAACTCCCTTCGCGCATGGATACGCACTGGGACGCACAAGGCGCTGCCAATGGCGCCAGCGGCAAGGCATTCGGCTCGTGGCTCTCGCCCATCCTGGCGCTGGTCATGCTAGCGCTGTTCGCGGTCATACCCCGCATCGACCCATTGCAGAAGAACATGCGCAGGTATCAGGGACAATACTGGCTGCTTGTCTTACTGATCACCGGGTATCTGGCCTACATGCAGGCGCTCATCCTGGCGTGGAACCTCGGTCATCGATTCGTATTCACCACCGCGCTCATGCCAGCGTTCGCCCTGCTCTTCTTTGGCATAGGCTCGCTCATCCGGGACGTGCCGCGCAACTGGTTCATGGGCATCCGGACTCCTTGGAGCCTGTCTAGTGACGCTGCCTGGAAGCTGACACATGAGAAAGGCGCCGCATTGTTCAAGGCAGCAGGAATACTGGCACTCGTCGGACTCGCGTTCCCGCGACAGGCCATCTGGCTGCTCATCGGTGGAGGTCTTGTAGCAGGCATAGGCTCGGTCGCCTGGTCGTACGTCGCCTGGAAACGCACCAACAAGAAGGACAAGCGGTGAACGGAGCAAGAAAGCATCCATAGGGCTATGGATGAGTCAACCGCTGAGCGGCCCAACCAACAGCTCCTTGTTTCTGTCCCCGAGCAGGGACACCCGACGAAAGCTATATAAGCACATGCCTCTCCTGCACACGCATGCACTGGCTGCAGAGCAGGACATCCCCTGCCAGCGCATGACAGGACTGCGCCATAACAGGGCGCAGTCATGCAAAAAAAAAGAGGTGGATATTCATGGTTCGCGTAGCAATCAATGGATTCGGCAGGATAGGACGACTCGTGTTTCGCGCAGGATTCAACAGGCCTGATGTCGATGTGGTGGCAGTAAATGACCTGACAGACGCTTCCACCCTGGCGCATCTGCTCAAATATGACTCTGTCTATGGCAGGTTCCCGGGCACCGTGACCGCCAAGGAGCACGCTCTGGTCGTGGATGGTAAGGAGATCCATGTGTATTCTGAGAAGGATCCGACGCACCTGCCCTGGGGGCAACTGGGCATCGACGTCGTCATCGAAAGCACCGGCATCTTCCGGGATCGTGATGGGGCGGCAAAGCATCTCACAGCCGGCGCCAAGCGAGTCATCATCAGCGCTCCGGCCAAGCATCCGGACATCACCATCGTGCGCGGTGTCAATGAGCATCTCTTTGACCCACAGAAGCATTTCATCATCAGCAATGCGAGCTGCACGACCAACTGCCTCGCTCCTGTGGCGAAAGTGCTCTCTGACAACTTCGGCATCACCAAGGCGTACATGACCACGGTGCACGCCTATACTGCTGACCAGAACCTGGTCGACGCGCCGCACAAGGACCTGCGAAGAGCCAGGCACGCCGCCTTGTCCATCATCCCGACATCGACCGGCGCGGCGCAGGCAGTGGCAGAAGTCATCCCCATCCTGCAGGGCAAGATGGACGGCTCCGCGCTCAGAGTCCCGATACCCGTGGGCAGCATGGTCTATTTCGTGGCAGAGCTTGGCAAGGATTCCTCGTTGCAGGAAATCAACCACCTGTTCTCCTGTGTCGCCAAGAAAGAGCTCAAAGGCATCCTTGAGTACACGGAGGATCCCATCGTCTCCGCGGACATCGTCGGCAACACCAACAGCACCATCGTCGACGGACAGAGCACCAAGCTGCTGGACGGCAATTTCGTCAAGGTTGTCGCGTGGTATGACAATGAATGCGGCTATTCCAGCAGGATAGTGGATCTTATCGGGATAGTCAGCAAGAGTGCCCGTAATCCTGTGGAGGAATAGGCCGGCTAAGGCGATTGCTCAGGCAAAGGTATTTAATCCTTTATGGTCCCCACAAGTCCATGGTGCTGCGATGGGTCAAAAGCATAGTGAAAGGGCTGACCGGCAAGGCGCCTACGCAACGAACAATCTCTCTTGAGCGTGCTACGCTGGAAGCTGATGAACTCTCGCAGCGTTCATCGACTGATGCCATTGAAGCGGCCAATACCTTCGCGTCCCAGGTGCGCCACGGTCTTGAGGAGGTGGCAGCGCGACTTGATGGACTGGCGGACGCGACCATACCGAATCCTAACATACCCCTGCAGCACAAGCAGATCCTTGACGGCAACCGCAAGGCCTATCTTGACAAGGTCCGCAGGTTCCTTGACCACAGCAGTGTGCTGAAGGTTGAGCCCGGCGGCATAGAGGACTTCAAGGCGCACCTGCGCGAAGCCCTTGAGCAGCTTGGCCAGCAGAACCAAAAGCCTGTCACGGTGCTCAATGAGTTCCTGGCCAATGAGACCAGGCAGGTGCAGTCAGGGTTGCATGATTTGGCACTACTTGCCGCTCCGGGCGAAGAGCCAGGCCAGCGTGGTCGGCGCGCCAGAGAGCTCGCCGCAAAGGCCCAGGAGATACTCTCGGCGCTGGCAGGACTTGCCAAGGAGCAAGATCATCTGGAGAAGCGCAGGAGCACACTTACCCGGGAGAAGCATAGCATCCTCGGCGAGCTTTCAGGCATTGAAGCCAGCGACGCGTACACTGACTACCAGCGCCTGCTGAGCAGGAAAGAGACCATCCAGAACATGCTAAGTTTCGAGCAGCAAAAGATGCAAACGGAATTCTCGCCCATAGCGAGCATCCTCAAACGAGCACCAAGCCTGCTGGATGGGGGGATGCAGCAGTATCTGGACAATGCGGCCAAAGCACTCGAACAGGATGAGAAACTCGCCATCATGGGCGTCATCGCGGCCGCGGCAAAGCATGTAGAGACTACTGACCTGAAGCCCGCGCGAAGGCGCAGGGCGCAGCAGGCCATAGCACAGGTGACCCTGGAAGGGCTGCAGGAGCAACAGCAGCGACTCAGGAAGCTGCGCAAAGATTATGAGCAGGTGGAGGAGAACATCAGCGCAAACGGTGTCGTCGCCAAGCAGCAAGAGCTTCAAGAGTCGCTCAAGAAAGTCGAGCATCAGATAGCGCAGGTGAAAGAGGCGATAGCGGGCATCACCAAGAAACAGCTGGATGATGAGCTGCAGGCCACGCTGAAGGAACTTGGTGAATTGTTGTCAGGCTATGACACCGTGAAGATTGTGCTGACGTAGACCACAATCAAGCTCATACGCTCAGCCGTACTTATTTCTGACGCTTCTGCGCGCATGCATCATAGGATGGATGCTCAGTCCCCTCTGGCGCCTAAACTATTGCTGCCCGAACGCCGCGAGTGATGGAAGCTCCTTTCCTGTGAGGTAGGCCAGTGTCGCGCCACCGCCAGTGCTGACATGGGAGAAACCCCCCTTCGTGCCTACCTTTGGTATCTTTTTCTCGAGTTCCGCTTGCTGTTCGGCTGTCGTGGTCTCGCCGCCACCTGCGACAGAAATGCCCTCGCAGGCAGCCATGGCTAGCACCATGGCGTCGGTCCCTCCTCGGAACGGTTCATACTCTACGAGGCCCATGGGCCCGTTCCAGACCGCCATCTCGGCTGGCAAGATGATGCCCGCGTATTGGCTGCGTGTCTCTTCGCCGATGTCGAAGAAGTATTCATTGCCTTCAATGGTCTCAATGCCCGCGCTCCTGGTGTACTGCGGCGCCTTCGCACTGCCTGTGCCGAACACTCCATCAGTCGGCAGGACAATCTTGCCGCCATCGATACCAACGACCCTGAGGCCATAGGTTCCGATTAGCTCCTGCGCCTTCTCGCGCTCCTCAGGAGGCACAATCGCGGCACCGATGGGCTTTTCCTGCGCAGCGAGGAACGCATAGACCATAGCGCCACCGACCAGGACAGTACCGTAGTGCTCTGCCAGGAATGTGATGGTGTCTATCTTGTCCGCTATCTTGAGCCCGCCGATGAGCGCGACGCTCTGCTGTGGCGGCAAGAGCAATGGTGAGAGCATCTCCAGCTCTCTTTGCATAAGCAGACCGATGTAGCTTCTGCCCTGGAACAACGGGACGACCCCTGCATTAGACGCATGCGCCCTATGCGCGGCGCCGAATGCGTCATTGACAAAGATGCCACCTTGCGCGTGCGCAGCGAGCAGAGCCGCGTATCCAGGATCGTTCTTCTTCTCCCGGGGGTCAAAGCGTGTGTTCTGAAGGAAGTAGATGCCTTCGCCCGTGATTGGCGTCGCGATATCACCATGGAACTGCACGGGCTTGCCCCAGAGCTCACTGAGGCGTCGGGCCACCTTCTCGGTGTCAAGCGCTGCGAGGAATTCCTCACGCGGACGCCCTGTTTTCTTTGCGAGCTTATCAGGGTCACCCAAGTGGGTCATGAGCACGAGCCTGCTTGGTTGCATCTCGATGAGCCGCTCAAGTGTCGGTAATGACATCTCGATACGAAGGTTTCCTTCATTGCCTTCCAAGAGCCGGTCGCCGTCCATGGGCAGGTTGTAATCCACACGCACGAGCACAGGATTCCCCTTGACATTGTCAACAGGGCAGTCAGCAAGAGTCGGATACGTCCTAGTCATGGTTGTCATGCAATCACCTGGGTGTCGCATCTGCGGCCCTGATATAAGAATTTTGCCCAATGCGCTACGAAATCCAGGACAGGACTACGGATGGGACATAGACAGTATGAGGTCCAGTCTTCCATCACCCCATCCATCCTGCACTGTGGTCCTTGCGAGCCAATTGCTTGGATAGACACTCTTTTCCCTATCTCTGCCGCAACAATATAAAAGGCAGCTGGAATCCTCGCTGCTCATGGCCAAGCGATTCGCCCGCCGAAAGGAGCGCACCCAGGACATCGCCAGCGAGCGCATCGTCACGCTGCTGAGCGTGGCGGAGGCAGAAAAGGATATGCAGCTTCGCGACAGATATGTCTCGCTCGCCCTGCAGGTCAAGCAGAAGTACAAGGTGCGCGTTCCCACCGCGCTGCGGGAGCGCTACTGCAAGCAGTGCAGAACATATCTGGTCCCTGGCGTCAATTGCCGCGTAAGGCTCAAGCAAGGCAAGCGCACCATCGCGTGCCTCACGTGCCGAAGGTTCAGAAGGGTGCCCTATAGTAAACGGCCTGCGAAGGTGCTGAAAGCGCGAAGAGTGCGCTAGATAGAATTCTAGAGTCTGTGAGCAGGTCACGCTGTGTGCTAAGAGTGTGAGCACATCAGACTGTACGCCACAACACCCTTACGGGACATTACATCATTTGAGAACCTGTTCTGTGCCCCCTTAGGTCACAAAAAACCTATAGTCACCACTCTACAATAGAAACTTACCGAAACCCTTAAATATAACTTACTCCTGACCAGTTGTTACAAGTGAGTGACATGGATTTCAACCAGATACGGCTGCCAAGCCACGACGCGAACACCATCGACTGGAACGCTGAGCCCATCGGGCTCTCCTGTCCGACAGAAGTGCTCTGCGGCCTGTGCCTCACGCTCTGTACAGTGAAGGAAAACACGATCGCGTGCCCGAGATGCGGCGCGCGACACGAGGAGATGAACCATGCTTGACGAAAAAGACGAGTTCTTGCTAGATGAGATCAGCGGAAGGAAGCGCAAGCCCGTCATGAGTCTGCTTAACAAGAAGAAGCTCTCTAGCTTCGAGATGGATGAGCTGTTCGTGGACCTTGAGTAAGCGAGTTCGCAGAGCCTCAAGGCCCGCCCCTCGCGTTCAGACCCTTCAAGGGGCAAGATTTATGTTCTATTGCCTTTTCTTTGATTCTATGCTTGACACCCCCAAGGCCATGCCAACAGTGCTCCCCGATTCTGAGAAGAGCACCTCTGCCCCCGCATCAGCAATGACAGACACACCTGATGAGACCTATGACCTGGAACTTGACAAGGCCGTCGCTGCCATCCAAGAGCAACAGGCCAAGAGCGTTGTCATCCAACTGCCTGATGGACTCAAGTCCAGGGCGAAGAAGATCGCTGATGAACTGACCAGCAGGACCGGTTGCGATGTCACTATCTGGCTGGGCTCGAATTTCGGCGCGTGCGATCTCGCGCTGCACGCCAGGTCACTGGGCGCTGACCTGCTCATCCATTTCGGACATTCTGAATGGCGGTACTGATCCACGAGTTTGTCGGCACAACACCATCTCGAGGTCGCAGGTCAGCCCGACAGCGAACTGCACCCGCCCCCATTATGAATCTGAATCCTGCATAATGACCGCAATACAGAGGAATGCTTCGCAATACAGATGAATGCTTCATAGGTCATGTCCCGCAGGCGCGACCATGGATAAGCACCCTTGGCCCACTCATCGCCACACCCACTCATCGCCATACATCGAATGCATCAGCATCCGGGCCATCCACATAAGGGATAGTCGCTCCTATCCCGATGCTCTGGCCGAATATCCACATCTGGCCTGGCGCCGGCTCTGGCAGCTCTGAACCAAGCACGTCCACGAAGTACTGCTGCGCCGCAAGAAGCTCCTCATGCGTCGCTGCCAGGATGAGCGCACCCGGGCATTCCTGAGTACTATCCCAGTAGCTATACACTTGCTCAATGGCCTGCTGAAGACCTCTGTATGAAGCGCCAAGACCCTCCTTATTACCGCCATAACCCCAGGGCAGTACTTTGAGCCTCACGTCCAGGCCTGCGTCCCGCAGGTCGATATCCATGAGCGCAGACGGCCACGCCCGCGTCCTGACGACGAGCCATGCATCAGACACGGTATTCAGGTCTTTGACCGCTGCCATAGCTGCCTCCCGTGACGCACCACTGACAGAGACCGGTGCATCCCCACCTGCCTGCAGGCCCAACACCCCGGCAGAGCCGTAGAAAGGCACACCCAATGCCACATACTCCAGGCCATGCAAGGGTGGTCGCGCGCCGACCTGCTGTCTGGCTGCGCCCAAGGTATCTGCCTGCTTGGCAGAACCGAAGATATCCATCACCGGTATGCCTGACGAGCATCTCATCGTCGCTCACCTGGATCCATGGGCCGGCTCGCGTGCCACTCCAGGCTGCCTTCCGGCAGCTTCACCCAGGAATGTGATTCCGGCAGATGCGCGTACGCCTCGCCCATGTGCAGGCGTGTTATCGCAGGCTGCTCGCCATAGACGCGCTTGGTCCACTCCTGCACGAAGGTCGCAGCGAGTGGTCGGTGCGTCACGATGAGCATCGCTTGGGGACCCTCCCCATACCGCCCTGATTCTCGCAGAAGCCCCATCTGTCGCACAGCGGCGTCCTCCATGGCTTGCACCACAAAAGGATACATCTCCGGGATATTGCAGCCCTGGCCTCCATAACTATGCATGAAGTAATACCCAGGACCAAATGCCTTGCAGAGAATGCGGGAGGTGCCCAGTATCGCAGAGTCCCAATCGAATGCCATGTGCGCTAACTGCCTGCCGTCCATGACATCAAGGATTACCTGAGCAAGGTCATGCGCACTAGCGTGCACATTCTTGCCGTGCGTCTCACCATGGGTCCCGAACATCGGTCTCGCCAGGACAATAGGAGTATCAGGCCCCAGTTGCCGGTAGGGAGCAGGAGGATCCACCAAGCCAGAATACAGACGCCTTCCAAGCTCGCCTCTATCCACGGTAGCATCGGTAAGCCACGAGTGACGCACTTGCACCATCGTTCACACCTCCTTCTTTCCCTGCGCCAGCAGCACAGGCCGCAGTACGGGCGGCGTCACCAGCGTCGTCGCCATGATGACGATGACCAGGATACCATACAACTCGGCGCTGATGATGCCTCCGGAAAGACCGATGGTGGCGAAGATAAGCCCGACTTCGCCACGAGGTATCATGCCGATACCCACGCCCAATCGGGAAGCAACCTTCTTCTGGCAGCCCCATCCGGAAACGAGCTTACTGATTATTGCGATGACGAACAGGATGCCGATGATTGGCAGCGCGCGCAAGCTCAAGGAATGCAAGTCTGTATGCGCCCCGGCCATGATGAAGAACATCGGTACGAACAGGTCAGAGACCGGCGCGATACGTCTGATGATATGCTCCTTGCGCTCTGTGGTCTCCAGCACCAGGCCCGCCGCGAACGAGCCGACGATAGTGGCCAGGCCGATGAGATTGGCCAGCACCGCGAGGATGAAGGCGAACGCGACACTGGCAGAGATCAGCGCGCCGCGCACCTGCATGGAATGGACATATTTGAAGATGGTCTCTGCGTAGCGGATGCCTATCCACGTCGTGAGCACCAGGAAGAGCATGGCAAAGACAATGCTCCGGGCGATGACGCTCACCTGCACTGAGCCCACCTGTATCATGGAGACCAGGACAGAGAGGATGATGAGGCCGATAATATCATCAATTACTGCCGCGCCCAAGATCACCCTGCCTTCAGGAGAATCCACTTTCTTGATATCGCCAAGCACCCGTATCGTCACACCGACGCTTGTCGCGGTGAGGGTCGCGCCCACAAAAAGCGATACCATCAACGTGTGACCCATGAAGTGGTAATACGCCCATCCCAGGATAAAAGGGATCAACACGCCGATGATGGCTACGCGGAACGAGTTCCATCCTACCTTGAGCATCTTGACCAGGTTGGATTCCAGACCGACCTCAAAGAGCAGGAGGATGACACCGACCTCAGCCAGGAACTTGAGGATCTCGTTGGTCGGGTCGATGAACCCGAGCAGGGATGGGCCAAGCAGCACACCGACCAGCAGCTCGCCAAGGACCGCGCTCTGCCTGAACTTCTCGAAGAGCTCGCCAGCAAGCTTGGCGGTGATGAGGATTATGACCACACGGACCAGGGCATCGATAATGAGTTCCATAGCAGGTCCAGAATCCAAATGCTTTTATAATAATTTTCGTTCTATACCCCTATGCGCGTCATCATCGGCTCAGACCATGCCGGATTCCAGGCAAAGCAGCAGCTCACCCAGCACCTGCAGGACCAGGGCCACGAAGTAGAAGACCTTGGCACCCATACAGAGGAATCCTGCGATTACCCGCTCATCGCCAAGGCGGTCGCTCAGAAAGCGGTCGCGGAACACGCCTTTGGCATCCTCATCTGCGGCACAGGCATCGGCATGTGCATGGCGGCCAATAAGGTCACTGGCGCAAGAGCGGCGCTGCCATACAGCACCGAGACCGCGACGCTCGCCAGGGAGCATAACAACGCGACTATCCTATGCCTTGGCGCGCGCACCATGACAGACAAGCAGCGCGAACAGTACACAGACTTTTTCTTACGCACGCCCTTCTCAGGCGATGAACGACACGCGAAGCGGGTTGCTCAGGTCGACGCTATCTGAGCAACGCTTTGTGTCCAACCCATCCCCCTGCTCTTATTCCCTGCACCTCACACCAGCTCTTGTGCACAACTGTCGTCATGAACCATGCTATGCCATTAGCCACCATCAACGCAACAGACTGTAACAAACAAGCATCCCATAACAGACTGTAACAAAAAAGCCTTCCGCAATAAATAGGTATTAAAATGCTCACGTTTTTCTGGCAGCGCATGCATGAAGACCCTCGTATCGATGAACTAGCAGCCCGCGTGTTCGTCGGTATTGGCAATGAGTACCGTGCCATCCTCATGGGACACGCGCTCAAGGCCGAACCCTGGTCGGTCGATCGTATGCGCGACATCTGGACCAGCGCGGGATTACCCAAGCCCGACAGAAAAGTCATCGAGTCACACCTAGAGCTACTCACCGACGCAGGACTTGCCCGACGAACCCGCGCAAGCGCCTATCAGATCGACGGCGATGGGCAAGAATACGGCAGGCCCGCGGCGAAGCATCTGCTTGCGATATTGTCCGGACAATCCGATATGCCTTCAACCATGCGCAGCTGGTTAGGACTCCCTCAACAGCAAGGCATCTACACGACCGCGGTCATGCTGTATCATCTCGTGGGCAGCGACATACCAAATGATGCAAGGCAGGACGAGGAACCTGAAGAGCCGCCTGAACCTCTCGCTTTCGCGCTCACGCAGAGGGAAATCGAACGCGCGACCCCAATGAATATCAGGTGGGCCCTGCTGGTCGATCAGGCATGTAGAAGCCTCCCTCCAGAGCGAGAGCACAACCCTGCCCCTGATACGCAACCAAGACCATCGTACACTCTGCAGCAGCTGGCGGACCTTGTCAACATCTCCCCAGGCAACGCAGGAAGGAGAATCGTCACCTGGCAACAACAGGGATTGGTGGAGTATCAACGTCTGGATACAGCCCATGGCGAGCGCATCAGCTTCTCCTGGAACGGAAAGCAATACCGCGACGGCGACCTGACAGGACCACGAAAAGAATATCATGTGGCAGCGTGCATAGCAGCCCATAGACACGAGCTGCCCGCAACATTCACCTCCACCCATGTACATGAGCTGGCGGGCATCACTGGCGCCCAGAGCGCCGCCACCATCAACCGCGCCATCCGCCTGCTGGAAACAGAGGGATACATAGCACGCGAAGGCGACTGGCATGGCCATAAGCAATACTCGCGTATCAGTCTGACCGACAAAGGCATGGCGCTTGCGCAAAGCATCTTCGTCCCCATCATGCATCTGTGCGAAGGCAAGGATGTCTCGCTGGATGCCATGAACATGGCACAGCTGCACGCCTATATGCCCCGGCTCATGAACAAACCATCCCGATTGTAGCCTAGCCTGCGATAGTACTCACGCACGCCGATGCCTGATATCACCACGACTTTCTGCTTGTGATGCTCTCGCGCGATACCTTCTGCCAGGCCCAGCAGCGCCTTTCCTATGCCGCGATGCTGCACCGCGCCACTGAAGACTCCTTCATCACCGAGCGGCACGGCCTCGCCATAGACGTGCAGCTCGCGCACGATGGCCGCGCCCTTGAGCTCAGGCAGCAGTTCCTGACCAGGCAGGCGCAGACGACAAAAGCCCAGCAGCAGATCCTGCGTCGTATCTTCAGCAGCGATGAAAAACTCTACGCCACCTGACGCCTCATACGACATGGTACGATAGGTGATCGACTCAGGATGCTTTCCTTTCGGCTCCCGGTCGCGGATGTCACGGCTCTGAATGGACTTATCCCTTCGTTCCTGCTCGACATACTGTCGCAGATTCGTCTTGTCGACACCCGCCTCGACGAGAAAACTGGGGATGTCGCGCTGCACCCGCATGATGCGACACCAGTCCGGGACATGACGCGTCCCCTCGGCGATGATAGACGCGGCCTCCTTCGTCGTCAATGGCGCGTACTTGCCCCGCTTCCATTGCTGATAGAGGGATGTACCAGGAAAGACCATGCAAGGATATATCTTGAGCGAATCTGGCATCCAGTCAGGATTATTGAACAAGTCTTTGAACACCGCCGCGTCCATCTCCTTGGTGACGCCCGGCAAGCCGAGCATGATATGGTAGGTCAACTTGAATCCCAGGTCACGCAGGATGCGGCTGGAATCCCTACTGTCCTGCAATGTGTGCCCCCGATTGGTCAGGCGCAGTGGCTCGTCATAGAGCGTCTGGATGCCCAACTCGATGCGCGTCGTCCCCTGCCGCAACATCTCAAGCCCATGCTCCAGCAGACCCCAGTCCGGTTTGGTCTCGATGGCGAGCGCAACGCAACGCACGCCAGCAGTCTCATTGCGACGCTGTTCGCGCAGCAGCGGGGATGAGGAATCTGCGATACCATTGCTTCGCCCATCAGGTTCTTCTGTGCCGGCAGCATCTCGCCCCACACCTTGCTCTTTCAGCTCCAGCAACCGCGCTCTGATGCGCTGCCCACGCTGCTCGTCCTTCACAGAACCAGGCAGCTCGAAAAATGCCTTGAACTTCGCGTAATCCGGTTGTTCCCCCCGCAGGAACAGGTCACCAAAATCATCCATCGCTTTCAGGCAATCAGTGATTATCCCATCCTGCTCTGTTTTGTCCATCGCGGGAAAGGTGCCACCCTGGATGATAAGCTCCGCCTTGCCCGGGTAATGCCCAGCAGCGACGAGATGCTCGAGACGATTCATGACAATCAAGTACGGGTCATAGCTGTTGCGGATAGCACGCATAGTGCTCGGCTCCTTGCCGGTGTAGCTTTGCGGCGTATCACCAAAGACACTTCCTGGCCCGCCCGGACAATAGGTGCACCTGCCGTGCGGGCAGGCGCGCGGCGGGACCATGACCGCTATTGGCGCCACGCCTGATTGTGTACGGATGGGCTTGGTCTGCAGCAGCATACGCGCACGTCCGATGAGCTCAGGAGGACAATGCAAAAAGAGCTCGATGTCAGAAGGTATCTTACCGAGCCCATACTTCTTCGAGAGATGGATCTTATTATGCTGGATCGTCTCAGAGCATCCTGCAGATGCGTTCTCCGGACTGCTCAGCAGTTCTTCGCAGACGCGCGCGAGCAGCGACGCTGCAGGATGAACCTGAGTAGAGTCGGTCTGCTTCACGGGGGGCTCTGATGCGTGCTGTACCATCAGACCCTGACAACAATCCATTCAGTTAAATGTCTTGCTGCTGACAATGTCGCCAAGAGAGACTGGCAGGTCAGAAGACATGACGCACACGAGCGCATCACGCCACAGGAAGCTCCTGCACCTCAGGCTCAGCGCCGAACCCTTCCGGCAACGGAGATTCATCCAGCAGCTTGATGGTGATTTCACCAAATGGCACTTCCTGGATGAGCTCGATTCGTTGGGTATTTGACAAGTACAGCAATGGCAGGAGCGTTGTCACCTTGTCCTCTTTGGTCTTCCCCGACACCAGGCCCGAAAAAGTGATATCGCTCTTGCGACGGAAGAGTCCGATGATTTTGCCAAACAGGTTCTTGACCAGCACGCCAATGTCGATCTTGTCCTCCGGCGCTTTCATGTTGACGGTCGGGGTCTGGCGCAATACCCTGCGCCGCTTGACTTCCAGGGCTTTCTGCAGTGCGCCCACAAGGTCGTGGATGGAGACCTTGCGCTTGCGCGGCTGCGGCGTTCGTGGACGCAGTGGAGGGATGCTACCTGGGTCCTCAAGGCGGCGTGGACCTGCCTCTATCTCTTCAAAGAACGCATCCTCGTCAAACTCGGGCTGCGTCAGCAAGCGATCAAGCTCCTGGAGCCCCTGGCCAATCAGCGTCGTGCTCTTGATTTTCAGCATGATTGCCGCCGCGAGCAGGACCTTGCCGGACATCCTGAAATCGTGATCCTTAAGTTCGCGGATGCGCTCGAGATAACGCTTAGCGATGAGCGTGACATCGATGTCAAAGGGATCCATTCCCTCTTTTCGCACCAGGTCATAGAGGATGCTCTGCCATGAGATGTCATCCTCATTGAGGACAATGGACATGATACGATCCTGCATGGGTTTTTCTTGGGGGGTTCCCTATAAATAACTATTGGCTGGACGCTGGCAGAGGGATTCGCTGAAAGATTTATAAATCAGGGGGCAGTCCTTGGAACCTGCGGGCCTGTAGTCTAGTGGCTATGACGTCGCCTTCACACGGCGGAGGTCTCCGGTTCGAGTCCGGACAGGCCCATGTCTTTTCCCCTTCTGCAAGACCGGCCAGCTGAGCGAAGCGAACGCTGGCCTTGCTTTGATCGACCTTTTCACAAAAGGTCGCCGGACAGGCCCATGTCATTTTTGCGCATGAACTCCTCGAGTTCATTGCGTCGCCTTCACACGGCGGAGGTCTCCGGTTCGAGTCCGGGCGGATCCATCTCTGTCGCACGGAAAGGCAATGCCTTTGCATCGCGTCGCCTTCACACAGCAGCGGTCTTTGGCTCCAGTGCTCACACGCCCATAGCGCCCATCTTCAGGATCAGCTAGAAGCCATCTCATTCCACACCCGCAAGTGTCCAGACCGAGCGTCGCGCGGGTGCTTCTGGAAAATCTTCTGGCCGGAAGATCCGCGTCGCTGCATCAGTCAGCTGCGCATCTATCGTCGACACATATGCCTCCTCGTCAAGGACGGAGCGCTGTGGCCTGATATCGAGCAGTGCCCCTGGCTTGGCCAGGAGCGTACCGTAGCGTATAGGTGCCTGAACAAATGCCTCGTCGCGGTCCAGTCGCTCGATGAGCTGCAGCTCCTGCATCGGTTTTCCTTCTGTGCGATCAGACAGATCAGCCCAATGCTGACCTTGGGCCACCCAACCATAGAGCTGCGTCGCGAACCCGGTGACACAATGACCAGCGTAGGTGCCATGCACGCGGAAATCATCATGCCCGTCAATGAGCCCGAGGAAGCGGTCCCACTCCTTTGGCCTGACTTCGCCCCAGTAATGGATAAGTCCTCGCGAATCCGTATGCACAATCGATTCAACGCTGCGCAAATGGCGAAGCTCGATGGGAAGATACCTCCCTGGTACCTGCACCACGATAGCAGCATCACTCGTCTTCGCTGTCTCCATGATCCGAGGCCAGTAGGCCGCATAAGCTCCAGCAACAAGGTGCGAGTTCCTGGCGAAATCCGGATGCACGATGATGTCCACGGTCAGGCCTTGGAGTCCTGATTCCCTTAAGTTTCTTGCTGTTTCCGGCAACCGCAGGCGATGTCCGGTCCGCAATACAGCGTCAAATAATTGGTTCCCATAAGCACGTCGAAAGACCGATACATTCAAAAAGGGAAAATATCTAATCATCCCATGATTGACAATATCTCGTTCCCCATCATCTTCCAGATGTTCGTCCTACTGAATCCCATGTCCTCCGTGCCCATCCTGCTCGCCGCTCATCGCAACAAGCTGGATGTGCGACGCATCAGCATGCAAGCAGTGCTTGTCGCTTTCGCGGTCGCCGCAACAGTCGCCGTCCTCGGCCCTGTGCTGTTCACGGCGTTCAGCATCTCGGTCGACAGTTTCAGGATAGCCGGCGGCATCGTCCTTCTGCTGCTCGGCATCCAGACCGTCCGACCGGTGCCAAGGGACATCAGCAATGTCACAGAGGCGGACAGCATCTCGTCACTGATAGCCACACCCATGCTGACAGGACCCGCCACCATCTCCTACATCACAGTCAAGACCATCGACTTCGGCCGCGTCGCGGTGGTGGTGAACCTTACCGGCGCGTTCGTGCTCGTAGGGATCGCATTCTATGTTGCTTCTCGGACGATATCGCGCATCAATGTCAAGATTATCGACATCATCTCGCGCATCCTCGGGCTGTTCCTGACCGCTGTCGCCATCCAGATGATAGCCAATGGCATCGCGGGCATCATCCACAGCTGGGTGTGAGGCAGCATCATGGACACACATAGGGCTCCATGGCGCGGATGGACCCGGATGAGATAGTGCAGGATGCCCGACCACCGACGGCACGTTCACGGACCCACCTGATCCCATCAATCTACACAACCCCATTTACACAACCTACACAACCCCATTTACACAACCACATGGTCGTGAATACATAATAAAACCAAATCTATAACCCCTCAACAGTGGAAATACATAAATAGCCCATGAGAATACCGGGGTCTGGGGTCAACTATGAAAACACACGCACTACTCGTAATTGGACTATTGCTTTTTGTGCCCATCGCCATGGCTCAGCCATTCCTCTACTGGAGCATGCCGGTACCGGATGACCTGCAGTGCCAGAGTACGTACTCCACGCAACAGCAATTCATCGCTGACAGGGAAGTGGTGCGCGCTGGAGAATCTTGCACAGATACTGCGCGCGTCGTTGTGTTCGAATGCAAGTTCAATGATTGCTCCAACCTTGAGGAGACCACCTACGGCTACAAGGTCCGCGGCGTCGCCCCTGAGTTCAGGGGATTCGTCTCGGGCAACAAGTATGTCTATAAGTGCGCAACCTGCCCTGAAGATACCTTCACGCAGCCCACGCAACCCCTGCCCCCGGGGACCTGCGATGGCTGCCAACAGACCAGCAGTTGCCCGATTGTTGTGCGTGAGGGAGAAACAGTCAACATCAGATGGATTTCCTCAGACCCTGATTCAGATATCGGACCACAGGGACGCCTGACCTACGCCTATGAGGGCACAGTCGGCGCTGATGGCACTTGGGTGACCCAGAAGGGCGATGCTGGCATCCACTACGCAAAGGCAAGGGTCTATGACGGAGAGTACTGGGACGAGACGGACCTTTGCATCGAAGTGCTGCGCGTCAATGAGCCAGCGAGACTGAACCTCGCCACCAATGATGTGTATGTACGCGAGGGCGATGTCGCGAATATTGACGCGACCTGCTCTGACCCGGACGGCGATTCCACCACCCTGAGCTTCTCGGGCTGGATGAACTCGCCCGCCAAGCAGACCACCTACTTCGACGCTGGTGTGCATGACGTACTGGTCAGTTGCCTTGACCCAAGCAACCAGGGCATCACCCAGACGGTCCGCATACATGTGGAAGATGTCAACCAGAAGCCTGAGCTCGCCATCACAGACAGGAACATCACGGTGTCAGAAGGCGAGCCAGTCTACATTGGCGCGACCTGCATCGATCCTGACGGCGACAAGACCACCATCACCTACACAGGATGGATGGACTCGAACACCAAGACAGCCACCAACAAGGACGCTGGATTACAGGAGACCACGGTCACCTGCGAGGACGGCAAAGGTGGCATCGATAGCAAGACCGTCACGGTCAATGTCATCAATGTGAATCACCCAGCGGTGCTTGACGTTCCTGCCGAAGTCACGGTGCATGAGACCGAGACGGTCATCGTCGAGGCCCACTGCTCTGACCCGGACGGCGATCCGACCAGCATCAGCTACGGCGGATGGATGAGCACCAGCAGCAAGCAGACAGGCTATGACGACGCAGGCGACTACGATGTCACGGTCAGCTGCGTAGACCCTGCGGGACAGGGCCAGACCAAGCTTGTCAGCGTGCATGTCCTGAACAAGAATCGGCCACCGCAGATAACGTGGGAGCAGGTATAAGCCTGCCCATTTTTTCTTTTTCCTCTTTCTCTTTTTTTCCTGTCGCTTGTCGCAGACATGAAGAAAGATTCAAATAGGATACCTGCGCAAGGCGGACCATGGGGAAGAAAAAAGACCCTGGCGCACTCTCTATCCTAGGCTGGTACGGTTTTGTCATCCTGACCATCCTGTTA
>MNWW01000009.1 GCA_001871415.1 Candidatus Woesearchaeota archaeon CG1_02_57_44
CTGACCAGTCAGCCTGATTGAAGACATCAAGGTCGCGCCAGCAGAACGTGCAGCGCAGGTTGCAGAACAGTACCGGCGACATCTGCACACAGCGATGGCTGGCGATGCCATAGAAGCGCGACTTGTAGCAGGTGCCCTTGCAAGCGAGCGAGGACTTGGTGTAATGGCATGCCTTGACCGCGCTGTGGCGGCCTACGACAAGAAATCCCGCGTTGCGCATATCCAGCTGCTTGGCCAGCGGAACAACGGGCTTGATCAGGGGGAGGGACAGATGCGCCATGAGCGCGATGAGTTCGGTCGTGCTTAAAAATATTATGGCAGCAACAGCCAAGCATCAAAAGCATACGTGCATGCTCAGCCACCACCATGCGTCCGCGATAACAAGGAGCCACATCCTCGCGCATCGACATCCAGTGCCTTATACGTCACTTCGCCAGCAGCTCACGCGTATGCTCCTTGTAGGACTCGACATTGGGTTGGTCGAAGGGATTCACTCCGTAGAGCGCGCCCAGGAACATGACCTCCATCATCTTGAACTGCAGGAACGCGCCTATATCCTGCGGCGTCTTGTCCATGGCAATCTCCAGGAACGGACGCCGGGCGCTATCGAATGCCGCCTTGGTCCCCTCAAGGATCGCGTCCATGATGTCCTGGCAGGATTTTCCGCCGAGGTTACTGACCAAGGCACCATACTCAGGACCCTCAGGAACCATCACCTGCGTCCTGGACTGCGCGCGCACGAACGTGACGAGCTTGTCCTGCGGGCCTCCCAAGTAGAGCTGACCGACACTATGCAGGTCAGTCGATCCTATGGATACCGTGGGCGTGATGCCGGCGTGCACCAGGTTGCCTTTGCGATCGTGCTCCTTGCCGATGCTCTCACCGAGCAGCTGACGGTACCACTTGCCCAAGGATTCAAGATCATTGCTGAACAGGAAGAGGTCAGTCACATTCCTGCCTGCCTGCGCGTGCAGGTACTGGGCCAACGCGCTCGCGAGCGCGGGATTCTTGTCCACATCGGCAAGCTGACATTGTTTCCTCATCGCGGCCGCGCCCTTGCGCAGCGCGACCACATCTATTCCGAGCAGCTGCAAGGGGAAGATGCCGACATTGGAGAGCACAGAATAACGGCCACCGACCGACGGTGGGATTTCCAGCGCGCGCCAGCCTTGCACATGGGCGAGATTCCAGAGCTTGCTGTCCTTAGTCGTAGTCGCGACGATAGTCGCCCTGCACGCCTTTGCCAGGATGCGCGCATTCGCCACGGTCTCTGTGGTGCCTCCTGACTTGGAGATGATGTTGAGCAGCACGTTTCCCTTCAGGTGCGGCGTGATGGCAGCGATGGCATCAGCGTCAACGGTATCCGCGTAGAAGACCAACGGGCCTTGTGGCTTGCCTGCACCCTCCGCTGAAGCCGACATGTCCGCCAGGACACACCGGTTGTGGCCCTTGCCCAGCACCGCTTCCTGCACAGCCACGGTCCCCAGGTTCGAGCCACCGATACCGATGACGACCAGCACGTCGGGTCTTGCGACGGCTGCCGCGGTCTTCCTGCTCGCACGCAGCACATCCGCGTCTGATGATAGTAGCAGTGACGCCCGCTCGTCCTCCCAGGTCACTTTGCGCATGCGCTCGAGCTCGGGCAATATCTTCTTCGCTGTCGAAGCGAGCTTGCTCGCGGGCAGGCGCGCATGCTTCATGGAGAAGCGCATCAAGACCGCCTCGCTCTGGCACCAGAGACCACCGGACCTTTTTTTGGATCTGCGGCGCCGCCTCGCACCGTCGGTCGCAACAGCGCCGCGTACTCAGGGACGATATCAGCGGTGAACTTGCGCATGCCCTCTCGGGTCTTCGCATGATCGGTGGCCGCCATCAGCACGTCGAAGGGAACGGTCGCGATGTGCGAACCTGCCAGCGCCGCCTCACGCAACTGACGCGCGTTCCGGATAGACGCGGCCAGGACCTCGGTCTTCAGATGATGACCTTCCATCATCTCGACGCACTGCGCTACCAGGTCGATTCCTGATACGACCCCATTGTCCTCGAGCATCACGGCTTGCTGCGACTGGCTTTCGCACGCTGACGCTGCGCCTGCTTTGCTGCGCGCCTGGATTAGGGGCCTGCCGTCAACAGGATAGTAGTCGGTCTTGCTAAACGATGTCCCTTCGCGGAGCATATCGTCGATGCGACCAGCGAACGGGCTCACCATGGCAGCGCCTGCCTTCGCGGCAAGCAGCGCCTGCTCGGGCGTGAAGATGAGCGTGCAGTTGACCAGGATTCCTTTTTTCGCCAGGACGCGTATGGCCTTGATGCCCTCGAAACCAGGACCATCAGTTGGATTGACAGGTACTTTCACGACCACGGTCCCTGAGGCGCCAAAGACCTGCATGAGCCGCATGCCTTCGCGCACCATGTCCTCGGCATTCATGCCGATGACCTCCAGGCTTACGGGCAGTGGCTTGACAGCGGTGAGGATCCGCTTCAGGTATGCCTCCATGGCCTTGCTATCTGACGCAGGGGCAAATTTCCCTCTGGCAACGCCGACCTTTTTTCCAGCAGCGCTCGCCGCCACTTGGCGCACGAGGCTCGGATTGGTCGTCACACCATCCAATACGCCAGAGGCCATGGCCTGCTCTATCTCGTCCAGCTTCGCCGTGTCAATGAAGAGTTTCATGGTCTCACCTTCCCTATTGTTCAGGAGCGTCCCTGCGCATCACCATCCAGACCCTGCACACTGCATGCCCCGAGAAGACCAGCCTGTGTGTTCATGATGATGGAGACACTGACAGGCCAGGGGATGCTATCGAGTGCTGTGAGGAACTCACGGGTATAAAAAACATCCGGGTTACGTGCAGCTATGCCTCCTGCAAGATAACAGGTGCCCGCCTTGCATTCCAGCATAAAATTCCTGGCGCACCGCCCGGCGAATCGCGCGAACCACTGCTTCGCTTTGCGTGCGTGCTTGTCTTCACCCTTGGCTATCTGCATGGCAGGCAATGATGAGCCAGAAAGCCTCCTGTAGAGGCGCTCAAGCCCTCTACCCGAGAGGACATCCTCATATGTCGGCCTGTGCGCGCCCAGCAGCTCAAGCTCCTGCGGCGTGGCGGGCAGCTGCGCGTGACCTCCCTCACTCGGACAGGACCTGTCGCCAAAACGGATAGCTTTACCCAGGCCAGTGCCGAATGCCAGGATGACCGCCGCATCCTCTGGAGAGGAACCTGCCCCTTTGTGGACCACCCGCAGCTCATCTGGCTGCAGATAAGGAATGGCTTCGGCGATCGCCTGCACATCATTGATTAGAAACACAGGTATACCCAAGGACCGTTCCAGTGCTGAGGCGCGAAGCGTCCAGGGAAGATTGGTCATGGTCACCCGGCCACGTTCGACAGGACCTGCGGCGGCTATTACTGCCCGTAAAGGTTTCTCTTCGCTTTCAGCGAGCAGCGATTTCATGGCCGCAAGAATTTCTGTCAGGGAAACGCTTGGCATCTGGCGCTGTATCACAAGCCAGGGATTGCCGATACCGATACGTGTCGTGGTGCCGCCGATGTCAGCGCCCAGCACCCATCCTGATCGGCCTTTCGACGCTGCCCGGTCAGCAATCCTCGTCATTACAGGCACAGATGATGTCCTGCTCATTTAAATATGTATAGGCACCATAAGCGGCAGTCACCCCTTCAGCAGCACCAGTTATGGCCTGCTTGAAGTTGGTATCTGCCACATCGCCAGCGGCAAAGACTCCAGGCACATTGGTTCTCGCCTGCCGGTCAATGCCTATCTCGCCTTTGCCATTCAGCGTCACGCCCACTTGCTTGGCCAGGTCGGATAGTGCGATGTGCCCTATCGCCACGAATACCCCATCCAAGGCCAGGGAGTCGCTGCCTTCATACGGCGTATCAAGATCCACGTGCATCACCTTGGATTCTCCCTGGATGGCTGTCACGTGCGTATTATTGATGACGGTTATATTCTCCTGCGCCTCGACCTTTCGCTCATTGATAGGTTCCGGGCGGATCTTCTCTCCGCGGTAGATGATATAGACCTTCTTTGCGAACTGCGCGAGCAGCAACGCCTCTTTCGCCGCAGAGTCTGAACCACCGATTATCGCGACGGTCTTGTCGCGGTAGAACGCGCCATCACAGAGCGCGCAGTAGTGCACGCCCCGACCAGTGAACTTCTCTTCACCTGGCACGTCGAGCTTGCGCCATTCTGTCCCCGTCGCCATGATGACCGTCTTCGCCTGCACCATATCCTTGCCGTCCTTACCAGAGCGCAGACGAAAGCAGGAGCCCTTGCGTTCGACCGCAGCCACGCGAGCAGGCACCTCCTTGAGTCCGTATTCCAACGCGTGCTGGCGGATCTTCTCCGCCAAGTCATAGCCTGATATCATACTAAAACCTGGATAGTTGGCTATCTCGTCCGTGAGCATGATCGTTCCGCCTATCTTCTCAGCGAAGAGGATGGTCTTAAGACCGAATCTTCCCGCGTACATGCCCGCGCTGTAGCCCGCCACGCCTCCGCCGATGATTGCGACATCGTATTGGGCGATGCCTGCTATCGCGCCATCCTTCGCGGATGAGATGACTGGGGAAGAATCTGCCTCTTTCTGCTCTTTCTCGCTGCTCGCTGCTGAATCGTTTGCTGTCATGTGTGTCGCCTCAATGCATCTAGATGATAAGCGCTGCCACGGTATCCGCGACCTCGCCCCTGTCGCTCTGCGCCAGACGCATCAGAGTCCAAGCGCTTCTGTTATCGCTTCCTGATCAAAGCCGATGATGATAGTGCCATTGATGTCAAGCACAGGAACTCCCATCTGCCCTGATTTCTCGAGCATCTCGTTTCGCGCCTTCTCATCGCGGCCGACATCCAGATCCTCAAAATCAACCTTGTGCTCACGCAGGAAGTCCTTGACGCGATGACACCAGGGGCAGCTTTGCGTGCTGAATACTTTTACGCTCATAATGTTCACCTTCCTTGTTTGATTGTCTATATTCCCTTTAGGGTGACCTGGCCCATGCCCGTCCCGTACACATGGCATGCGATGGTAATGGGACGATTACTTACGTCACGCTGCGCGCTGCAACGCGTCGAAGGCCGCTCTCCTGTCTTTGGCCCTGACCACGTACGACCCGACGACAAACTTGTCCGCGCCTGCTTCCTGGGCCTTCGCGATGGTCACATCGCTTATGCCGCCATCGACCTCCACAGGAATATCACATAAGGATTTCACCTGCTTGATTTTTTGCAGGGTCTCTGGAAGGAATGCGCTACCATATTGCCCAGGATTGACGGTCATGACCAGGACTTCATCTATGCTCTGGATGTACGACGCGAGAGCGTTTGCCTGCGTCCCTGGATTGATGGCGAGCCCCACGCGCTTTCCCGCGCTCCTGGCGGCGGCTATCGCCTCCTCTGTGTGGCCCGACTCAAGATGGATATAGACGAGCACCACTGCATCCCACTTGGCCAGGCGCGATATCCAATCCACAGGATCCACCACCATCAGGTGCGCCTCAAACGAGACATCCTGTGTCTTGTCCGGCAGGGTCAGCTCGAATGCCAATGACTTGTTGGCGACGAAACTGCCATCCATGACATCCAATTGCAGGGTATGCGCCAGTCCTCGCAGTTGCGCAATGCGCTCATCAAGCTCCTGCTGCGATGACGCGATGATCGCCGGGACGACAGCCCTCGCCGGGCTCCTTGACGTTGACGATGCCTGCAACACATGCTCGCTCATGGACAAGGGGAACACGCTGTATCGTATATAAAGGTTGCTTTGGGCCTCAGAAGCGATGGCCCATCCTGCAGTACCCGAACCGATACAGCCAGAACAGATACAGAACATTCCTTCTACGCAGGTTGCTGACCGAACGCATGGCAGGCGATATCCTGTATCCCGCACACTATGCATTGATCCCTTGCAAGGGTCAAGCCTTGCCGGCGCCTGCCATGAGCGTCGCGCCCAGACTGGACAATCTAACGAGGAGCTGGCGGCCGTCCTGCCTGAGCTGCACCAGGCGATACGCCTCAAGGCCCTTGTAGCTTGTATTGCCGTTCAGATGATAGGAAAGCAATGAGATGGACAACCCCAGTCTCTTAGCGATCTCCTGCAAAGGCAGCCATGCGTGCCTACTCAACACCCGCAGTATCCGCATCTTCGTGTCGGAGAGCTCCTCATAGTAGGACAGGTTGAGCACCGGATACATGACCAGCTCCTTTCCCTCTTTGCCAAACGCACGCAAACCATGCGCGAACGCCGCGCTGAGTGCCGCGCTCGCGCTGCTGAGCGAGCCTGCGGCGATATTGACCAGGAACAAGTCCGGATCCTTTCGCGAGAGAATGGTGCTGAACAGACGAAACATATCATCGACCAGATCAGACCCCATGTCTTTGATCTCCACCGTCACCGCATGTCCCTCCACCATCCTGGCGGCCTTGCGCGCATCTTGCATCCTGCCCTTCGGCACCAGCAATATGACCCGCCCTATGGAAAATTCCTTGAGCCCTAACAGCAACGCTTTGGCATCCTGCTCGAACGGCGCAATTATCGTATAACCCATAATAGTTGTTAGGTAAACCAAATATATAAGTTTTTGTCTTTCCTATCCATGCACCGCACGCCCCATGGCAGTCCAGAGCCCCTTTCAAAGCAAAGTTTATAATACCGAACACATACCACGGTCTGTGAGCGGGCCTGCTACCAGCCCGTTGGCAAGGCAAGCGCCACTGCAGAGGGCAAGCCCAAGGGCAGCCAAAAGCAACCATCGAGGTGTCATCATGAAAGACTGCGCAAAATGCAAGAACCTGTTTACCGCCAATCGCATACTGCTGGGCCTGCTGATGCTCGTCCCCGGATTGCTCAAGCTCTTTGTCGTAAAGCCCGCAGCTGTCGTTGGCATGCTCACCGGCATGGGTTATCCGATCCCCTCCGTCTTGGCCTGGGTGCTCATCATAGCAGAGATCACCACGGGCGTCATGATACTGGGCGGATGGAACCTTCGGTACGCCATCATCCCCCCAGCCATCATCCTGAC
>MNWW01000051.1 GCA_001871415.1 Candidatus Woesearchaeota archaeon CG1_02_57_44
GCTATCGCGCCAAGGGCTCCCACATGAAGCTCGTGCACATCGGCGAGGCCTCAGCCATTGCCGCAGCATCCTTGCTTGGCTCCAGCGCCATTGTCATCGACGAGCGCACGACGCGCATGATGCTCGAGGCGCCCGAGTCCCTGCGCCAGCTCATGCAAAAGCGCCTGCACACAAGAGTTGAGCTCGACCGCCAGCAATTACGGCGGCTGCAGGACATGACCAGAGGCATCGGCATCATCCGCTCCGCCGAGCTCGCGTTCATCGCCGTGGAGAAGGGCGTCGTCGACCATCTCAAGCTTGAGCACGACACGGGCAAGATGCTCTGCGAGGCGGCCTTGTGGGGCGTGAAGTTCGCTGGCTGCAGCATCAGCGAGAATGAGATAGGTCAGGCCGTGATGATGCTGAAGGCGTGAGGCCGCAACCCTTATATATTACCATAAACATGGTAAACATTTACCAGTAAAGTGGTAAATATGATATCGCCAAAGCAGCTGCGCATCCTGGGCACCTGGTGCACGAGCCCATTTGGAGAGCATTCTTTCTCCCAGCTCAGGACGCTGCTCAATGAATCATCCCATGCGTCATTGCAGACTGCCCTCAGAGCATTCCTTGACGAGAACCTGCTCATCATGCGCCAGATAGGACCGACGAAGCTGTATGCTATCAACCACCAGAATGCCAGCACCCACCTGTATCTGCAGATGGCAGCTGCCGATCGTCTCAGCGCGCATGCACGGGCTTCTATCGCCATGGTGAAGGAATGTCTTGACTCCCAGGGGATATTGTACGCTGGTGCGGTCTTTGGCTCCTATGCGACAGGCAAGCAGGACAAGACCTCAGACATTGACCTTGCGGTGATGGTGCAGGACAAGGTCAGCAAGGGAAAAGCAAAAGGCGCCATGGGCACTGCCGCGCTCCGCTCACCTCTGAGACTGGACGCGCAGGTGATGACCAGGACCGAATTGCTCAACATGCTGTGCGCGGACGAGGCGAATCTAGGCAAAGAGATAGCGCGCGGAAATCTTCCGGTTTTTGCTGCGTCACTTTTTTATTGCACCATCATCGACGCCATGCGCCATGGATTCAGCCCTCTACCTCTCGCGGGCGGAAAATGAGCTGGTGCTGGCAGACATCATCATGAGACTGTCATCTGATGCCCAGCTGCAGCAGCGCCTTGTCTCGACGCAAAAGCCCTTGACATTCTATAGCGCGGTCATAAGCCATGCATACTATTGCATGTTCTATGCCGCAAAGGCGTATCTGCTCCACTGCGGTATACAGACAAAGCCGCCAGAGGAGCACCGGAAGACCTGCAGGGCGTTCGCGAGGGTCTGGAAGGCCGTCAATGGCGATCCTGCCGCCAGCACCCTTCAGCAGTGGCTCCGCGAGGAACGAGACAAGCGCTCGTCGTCCGCGTATCATCGGAGCGCGCAGCACAACAGGAAGCCTGCGCAGGCAAGCCTTGACAGGGCGAGGATATTCTACCCTTGTATCTATGCGCGATTGCATACATCTGATAAAGGATAGTGATACCAATGCAGAAACCTGACGACAGCCCCGGGATCCTGTGTGCATCCATCTGCTCGATGCGCAAAGACCAGCCCATCCCCGAGAAGGACAAACCTATGCCGTTGATACCTTGAGCCAGGCAGCCAGTGGCCGGTGAGATTATATACTCCACCCCCTCCCACAGCGTCATGGAGCAGGACTTGCTGGCCTACTGGCTACAGCGGCAGGGATTCGCCACGGTGAGGGATCTGCCCTTGCCCGGCAACAGGTGCGTGTTCCTCGTGGGCGCCAAGGCAAAGGACGCCGTGCACCTTGAGTGCTTCGCGTCCGTGACAGCGTCAGGCAACATCATGCACGACAGCACCGACGTGAGAGCGTCGGTCTCTGCGTTCATCGCCAGGCGCTTCTCGCCGCAGGCCAAGGGCGCGGTGTCGCGGTTTCTTTCCGACGCAGGCCTGAACCGCGGCCATCGTCGGGCATTGGCCCTCGGCCAACTGGCCCCGTCCCTGCGAGCAGATACGATAAAGGAGCTTGAGCGCCAGGGCATCAGCGTGGTGCTCCTCGAGCAGGCCCTCGCCGACGTGATAAGCGATATCGACCGCCTCGGGCATAGCGACCTGCGGGCCATGCAGCTCGTCAGGCACGTGCTGCTCGCCAATCCTGAGGTGAGCGCGGACCTGATTGCCGACCTGCCCGCGCACACGCGCGAGGCGACGCTGCTGTGCCTCGCAAGACAGCCATGGGCAGCGCGCATATTGAAGGACGATGCCGTCCTGACAGCCATATTGTCGTCGGTGGGGACAAAGAAGCTGGCAAGGTCATTGAAGGCGAGTGGCAGCAGGAAAGCAGGCCTGCTCATCAAGGAGCTGCTCGGCCCGAAGGTCCCTCCGTCGGTAGAAAGGCCCCTTTCTGAGTTCCTCGGGGAGAAAAATATTTAAACCCCCTCGCTATGAATCAGCTAACCAACATCGGAGGTATTCCGCATGGCAGAAGTTGTCGCGAAAGCAGGTGTGAAGAAAGAGGGAGGGTTCCTCTACTTCATCGATAAGAATGGCAATGTCGCCCGAGCGAAGATGCAAAGGGGCGGTGGCAAGACCAAAGGCAAGAGCAAGACCGAGGTCGTCGCTAAGGTAGGCGTCAAGAAGGAGTCCGGCTATCTCTACTTCCTTGACAAGAACGGCAATGTCGCCCGCGCCAAGATGGTACGCGGCGGCAAGAAGAAGGCCAAGAAGAAAGCGGCCAAGAAAGTCGTGAAGAAGAAGGTTGCCAAGAAGGCGGCCAAGAAGCCGGCGAAGAAGAAAGTCGCCAAGAAAAAGAAGAAGCGCTAAGGCGCTTATTTTTTCTTTTTACTCTCGTTCTCTTCCCAGCCCGTCATAACAAAGTTTAAATACTGATGCGCCTAAAAATGTCCTATGGGTAAGGGGCAGGCATCCATTTTCATCATAGTGGGCGTTGTCATCGTTCTCTTGGCCGGTGTCGCCATCTTCTACGCGAGGCAGTCGCCCCAGCAGCAGATCCTGGACCCGACAAGGCCTGACGCCATCCGCGCTGTCGTGGACAGCTGCCATCGCGACCTGCTGACGCAGGGCATACAGTGGATAGGACTGCATGGAGGAAGAATACTGCCAGTGGCGCCCAAGCTCTTCGCTGACCGTAATATCCTCTCAGACCTTGACCTGCCTTGGTCGACAGTGACAGCAGGCAGGGAGAATCTTTTTATCCACTATCTCTATGCGCAAGGCACACCGTCGTATGAACCCGGCAATGAGCAGATGGAAGCGGATCTTGGCGCGTATATAGTGTCTAACCTGCCCGCCTGCGTCAATGAGTTCCGTGATTTCAAGAATGCCGGACTGCAGGTGGAATGGGATGCACCCTCAGCCAGTGTTACTATCAGCGACACAACAGTCAAGAGCGACTTGACTTATGGCATCAGGGTGTTGCTGCCAGACAGCGTGCTGGAGTTCAATGACTTCACTGTGCAGTTGGATTCGCAGCTGGGTCGCATCTGGAATGTCATGGTGCCTGCGCTTCTCTCGCGCATTGATGAGAAGCCTGACTTCATGCCATCGGGAAAACTGACCGACCTTGGCGAGGAGTATGCTGTCAATGCGGGCGGGTTCCCGTACCAGACCAGTTATGTGTACTACATAATAGACAAAGGGGAGGTTGACCTTGATTTCCTGTTCGCCCAAGAACGCCCGTGACGTGAGCATCGCCCTGGTGCTATTGCTGCTGGTAGCGGTGCTGCCCGTGGTACTGGCAGGCGAGAGCGTCGCGTGGAGCGCATATCAGGAAGCTATCAAAACTGCTGCTGAGACAAGGGATGCTAGTATAGATGCCGCGCCGGCTGACGCTGAAACAGCGATTGCTGCTGTGACCAGCAGCACCTCAACCCCGACAGATGGATCATCCCCAGTGACCACTTGGCATTTTGATGGCAACTCATATAACTCACAAGGCCCCGCAGACGCTGCCAGAGCCACAGCCGTTGAAGCAAAAAAGAACGAGCTCATCGATGCCGCAAAAAAAGCATTTGATGATGCTAAGGCGACTGCCGCCACCGCATTCCAGACAGCGCTGGTCGCGGAGCTTGCCGCAGCTACAATAGGAAGCGACTATTCTACATTGTTCCAGTTGTTGCGCGGTGAAAAGATAGGTGATTTCGCTGATGGTGACCTCGCGTTTCCCACCACAGGATTCACGTTGCCTGAGACCCTGTCCTTCGGCAATGGCGAAACAGCAATGACCCTTGATGGCTGGCAGGGTTTGCGCAACATCGTCATCAACAGTGACGGAAAGCCGCAGCTCGTTTACGGCACCGATGGAGCTGAGACCACGACCACCATCGGCGCTGGCCTCGATAAGCTTAGCTTCGCTGAAGGAAAGCTCAAGCATGGTGACATCTCACTGAATGGGATGCAGGAGATAGCTTACATCCCCGGCACGACAACTGAAGAGAACGTCCAGCTACCGGGATCATACAGCGTCACCTACGGGGAGAACAGTCCCTCAGTCTTTCCCCGGCAGTCTATCGAAGTCAAGGATGGTATCCTCTACGTGGACGGCAGACCCTTCGCAGGAAACGGATTCACCAATGTAGATGCAAGCGGCGATACACCAAAGGTCAGTTACAAGGTCGGAGAGGAGGAGCGAACACTCACAATAGAAGGTCTTGCGGATAACGAAGGTGTGAGCATCAGGAAGGATGGCGATACGACCTGGCTGGATGTTGGCGGTGTGCACTTGGAGGCAGGGCTTGGCTCTACTGCAACAGATACCATGGAGGCCAGATTAAGGATTGAGCCCAAGGGCTCTGGCAAGACTCTAGTTGAGATTATGATGGTTCCACAAGACGAAGCAACCCCAGATGGAGCTATATTCGGGGAGACATCAAGTCAGGTATATAGAGTGCCCCCCATGATTGTGCCTGAAGGTAGCTCATTCTCGTTCAGTCAGGTATCTGACACCCGTGAGGGTGCAACAACGGATACGACAACGGCAGTCACTGTCCGATGGACTGATACCCGCCCGGGAGAGATACGGTTCATGCAGATGCTCCCAAAGGAGGAGAACAGCAACCTGCCATTAAATACTATGGGAGTTCGCGTTCCAGCAACATTCGAGATAGACCCATCGGATACCGCCTCACCATTCCACTTCACCGGCACTATCGATATGCTTGGCAAGGAAGGGACCCCCTTCGCGGACAAGCCCGTGCGTGTTTCAGCGTCCATGATTCCGGAAGCGACGGAAGAGCAGACTGCCACCGGAGCCGTCGCCGTCGGCTTCACCGATACTGGCGCAATCCGTGTGGTGCCCCGCACGGAACTAACGCAAGAGCTTGCTGTCGGTAACTATGCGTTCAGGCGCGAGACCATTGAACAGCTTAAATACGATGCGACAAGGACCCCATCATGGTATCGCGCCGAAATACCCATAAATCCGTTTGAGGCGATTGCCGGTATCACAGCCAGCTTTGGCGTGGAGTCCGGCACGAAGGATAAATTGGGTATAAAGGACGATGAAAAAGATACATGGGATAGCATAAAAGTTGATTTCACGCAGCCACTGAAAGGGAAGAGTGCCCAGGAAAGGAATCTCCAACAGCAGGGGCTTGCGGTCAGTATGTATGATATTGAAGGACGTGTGGTTACCCGCATCCCATTCCAGTATATCCCAGATGATGGAGGGAGTCTGACATTAGAGACAAGACCACTGCCAGAAGAATCATGGCCAAAGGATGTGGAAATCCGTCCAGAATCAGTGATCCGTGAGAGGATGCAGATAAAAGGGATAACCTATACGGAAGTATTCAACCGCAATGGCGATTTTGGCGGTGTTATGTACACAGGCGCGACAGAATCAACAATAATACAATACAGGCCAAAGCTCGCCGAGAGCAGACTGGATGTTGCTGTCGGTTCTATGAATCTATTGCCGGACCAGTTGAATCCATCTATCAGTGAGTTTGACATCAATGCGGTGATCACCAGACATAATGGCGTGGATCAGGAGATAGGCCTATGCATAGGCGATGCCTGCAAGAGAACGACGCTTCCGGCAGACACGCCTGCCATAATGATTGGCGGTGCGAGCACAACCTTGCCTGAAGTGAGTACAGAAGAAGGAACAGCAAACATCAACTTGATAGGCTTTGATAAGACCGCCGACAAAGGGAGCATATCGCTTGTGCTGGGACCTGTCGAGCACACCTTCACCCCCACAGGAGAGGGAACAGAACGAAAGGTCGAGCGTTACAGTCGTTGGCTCCTCAGCATGGATAAATATTTCACGCAGGTGATTCCTGAGACAGAGGGAGAACAGCGTTATTTCAACAGGCTCGTGTTGGAGGGAATCGATTGGACCACAAGTGAGCTCGAACCTGGCAATACTGTCAGGCTGTTAGAATGGAAGGATGCAGAAAGTTCTGATGGCACAACAACACCGACTATTGGAAGAGTGAGCATCCACACAAAACCCTCTGGTGGCGATAACGAGGGACGCCTCAGTGTCAAGGATTATGCAGGCGCGTCAATTACGGAAAAAAAGCTTACGCTCGCAGAAAAACCACCACCGGCCATCATAACGCTTGGTCAGAGCATGCGTGAATATGCGAAAACTCATAACGGTGTCATTCCCATCCCGACACAGTTGGCTAGGTTATGGGCATTAAGCGCCGATCAAAATATGCTCGACGACCCGGACAGGGCATGGCTCATCAACGAGTTGCGTTCGCGGGCAAAGACAGCGGGGACCGACAGCACTTCAGGCCGTGCAATAACAGGATTAAAGGCGGTTGATAACGGCTTTAAGCTGTTGTATGCTGATGGCTCAGTAAGCTCGTATGTCTTAGAGCCGGACTTTTTGGAAAAATATGCAGAGATGAGCGAACAGGACCTTAAGACCAATATTAAAACCATAACAACTGAAGTCACCACAGCAGGAAGTAAAGGGGGGCCTGCGGTTGCTGTATTACAGAACGCCTTGATGAACATGAATATGGCATCCGACGCGGTACATCCGAGCAAAGGTCAATTAAAAGAGGAACAACCATCTTTCATAGCAGAAAGAAGGAGGACTGACATTCGTAGCATACTTGCGACGCTTCCTGCCGACCTACAGGAGAAGATAAAAAAAGCAAAGACAGATGACGAGATCAAGAATATCCTTCTGGATGAGATAAAAAAGAACTCCGACAACCAAGATACACTAAGAACAATATCAGAATTTGCGGAGAGTATAGGCATGGATCTCACAGAGCAATCTGCGGGAGAAGCAGAACCACCACCAGCAGAACCAGCGGCAGACACGACAGATTCAACCCCACCATTGCCTGCAGTAAATTCAGAAGATGAAAAAACCACTGTACAGCATTTTGTAGATAAGTTTAAAGAAAGCTTGACCTATGACTATGAAGATAATGCCGATAAAAGACGCAATATCATTGAGGTTGAACTAAAAAAGGCATATTCCAGTATTACAGCCGACCACCTCGCCAGACTGACCGACCAGATCTATAATGACCCGGGCCTGCGCAAGGAAAATGGGAATTACGCTGAAGAGTGGAAGAATGAGAATCACAGACCGGAGGCAGCAGCAGAACCAGCAACAGCAGAAGGAACAGAACCAACACCAGCAGAAGGAACAGAACCAGCAACAGCAGAAGCAGAACCAGCAACAGCAGAAGCAGAACCAGCAACACCAGCAGAAGCAGAACCAGCAACACCAGCAGAACCAACAACACCAGCACCATAGTACCAGACCGCCTAATCCATACTATTAGCAAAAAACAACAATGCAGGGCACAGTATATCCAATTCTATTGGCACATGGTATTGCAACATAATAGACTACTTGTCCGGGATATGGCGCAGGATATTCTCCAAGATATCGTGACACCAGACAGATTCAATCATGCAGAAACAGCAAATCCATAATGGTTACGCACCACAGCTATGAACCAACCCCCATATATCCCCGCCTGACCTGAACATCCTTCTCCTCCCTCGCCACCACATCCCTATAGTCATCCGCCTTCACGGGAACTGCAAAGCGCGTAAAAGTTGAGCTGACAATCGCCTCACCAACAGACAGCGACGCTATCGCGCGCTCATCCGACGACAGGTCTTGCGCCGCGGAATCAATAAGAGCATCCCTTTCAGGTTTCATCTCCATGCCCAGTATTATTTTCGTGTTCATGTTCGCGAGTATCGTCCGGGGGATCAATGACGGCATCTGCGTGACCGCAAGCAATCCTATCTTGAACTTGCGCCCTTCGCGCGCTATTGTGGAAAAGACATTGCTGCCTCGCTCCAGCACGTCCTTGCCGAGCACGCGCGGCGCCTCCTCAAGCACGATTGATATCACGGGCTTGCCAGCCAGCTCCCCCGTCCTCTTATACCCCTGGTAGCGGTGCAGCAGTTCCCATGACACCATCGAGCCGATGAGCAGTTCCTGCTGGCCGCCGAATGGAGAAGTATCGACGATGACGGTCTTGCCTGACTCCAGCTCTGAGACAATATCCCGCACCGTCGTCTCGCCTCTGGAGCTATCAAACACCCCCCGACAGACCAGCCCGCCCTGCGCCACATCAACATCCAGCACCCCCATCATCCTGCGCTTCAGGACCTCCACCGTGCCTTCCTGAAATCCCTGTGGCGTATCCCGCAATAGTATCCCGGTCACCCACTGCGAGCCATACATCCGGTAGTACGCCGAAAGCGCCTCCTGCTGCGGCTCTGACCACCACGCGACACCATTGAAGTGCCAGGGCCGCAATGAATCAAGCGAAATGCGAAGCGTCCTGCCACCGGGAGGCACATCCTGTGCTGTATAGTAGACGACACCTGAGGGATGTGACCTCAACCCCACCCCCACACGCCCATAATACTCATCATGCGGGTCAAGCACCAGCACGCCGCAGTAATCCTTGCCTGTCGCGTCCCAGAGCATGCAGGAGAGCAGATTGCTCTTGCCCCTGCCAGTGGTCGCTGTTATCAGGATATGATGCGCGAAGGCCTTGGCTCCGTCCACATAGAGTGGCAGGTCAATGACGCGGGAGCCGGAGCGCAGCTTCCCCACCAATAACGGCGTCGCCGGCTTCACAAGAAAGCCCAGATCCGAAGCAGTCACATCGCGGCACACAGACATGAATCCCGGCAGTTCCTTGGGTGCCCGACCATCAAGCCCCAGAAGGAGCCGCAAGCGCGCCAGCGTATACGCGCGCAATTCAGGAGAGATAAGCGAGACATCAGCGCCTTCCTCCAGCGCCATGCCCGAGACCATCTCCAGGTTCTGCTGGGATATCTGGGAGCCATACAGCAACTCATTGACCTGCAAAAGCATGCCATCGCACACCAATAATTCCCCCAATTCCAGTCGCCTGCCGTCTTTCTGCCTTGCCAGCAGCGAGCCAAAGCTCCCCCCGATGACTTGCGCGCGGGTCATGGAAAAGGAGAAGGCGGACTGATTATTAAGTGCATTGGTGCATGGACCACGCACTATACTCCGCGGGTCTTCCGGATTTCTCCCGCAAACACCTATCAACCACCCATCCATCAGCATCTTCATGCACAAGGATTATATAGCAGTAAGCCCTGCCTTACCAATTATGGAATATGCTATCGCAAGGATAAGCACCAAGGGACAGATGGTCATACCGCAGGCGCTCAGGACAGACATCAAGGCAGGCGATGAGTTCCTCATCGTCCACGACAATGGCAAGTTCATCCTCAAGAAGCTCAAGGACCTGTCCGAAGATCTCATCGACGACCTGCGCTTCGCTGAGCAGGTGGAGCAGACCTGGAAAGAACGAGAGAAAGGAACATTCAGGAGATCATCAAAGGATGATTTCCTTGAGGAATTGCGCGCATGCTGAGCATAGAGCACCATCCTGGATTCCTGAAAGCCATCAGGAAGATACGCGATAAGCGTCTGAAGCAACAAGTAAAGCAGCAGGTGGAAAAAGCCATCAGTGATCCATTGTCGGGAAAGCCCATGCGTTATGGCCGCAAAGACACAAGGGAACTCAAGATAGGACCATATCGTCTCGCGTATCACTATGAAAAAGACATCATCACGTTCCTAATG
>MNWW01000055.1:0-6920 GCA_001871415.1 Candidatus Woesearchaeota archaeon CG1_02_57_44
CAGAAGCGAGCGTCTTTTCCAGCGACAGGGCGATGATGCTTCGTGAAGCAGCGTCATAGCGGACAGACACGCCGCCGAACACATTGACCAGGTCGTCGAACCTGAGCTGATATGCTTCGGTATTGGACCCAGCGCCGCGCAGGACTAGGTGCGGCCCAGCGGAGGTGAAGTCCTGCGCGAGCGACTGGCCATTGATCGTATCATACTGTTCTGGGACAATGACGCGCCATCCGAAGGCGACAGCAACATCTCTCTTGTCGGTATTGGACAGTTCATAATTGGTCTTGGTCAGCCCGCCCTGCTGCGTGAGCCACTTTCTGCTGACCATGCGCTCGAGGGGGACGTCAATGCCGTCACGCAAGAGCACCTCGGTGATGGTGAAATCTGTTCCCGGGAGAGGATCTGCATTGAGGGGTAGCTCCTGCGATGGATCATCAGGCAGGGGCGCCGCGATGTCCGGCTCTGTGGCCTGTGTTGTCGTGGCGGCTGATGCGTGTTCATCCTGCTGTCCGGTCGTGATGGCGGGTGATTGTTGGCCGCTGCCGCTCACCACATCGCTCCTGCTGCCCGATGTGTGCGATACCATCAGGATTCCTGCGATGAGCAGTGCGCATACCGCGGCGATGACAAGGAGCATCCGGGTCGGGATGAAGCGTAGCCTTCCTGCTGCTGGTGATGCCGCAGGGCGCTGACCTGTGGAGTCCTTGCCTGCCTGCCACCTCTTTTTCTGCGCTGCCATGGTGATTATGATGGTACTTTTCCTTTCAGTTGTTTCTGGTCTTTCTTGACCTTCTCTTCGATAGCGACGGTGATAAACTCCTTCAGGGACGATTCCTGCAGCAGCGAGGCAAGCCGGGCCTTCCTGTGCAGCTCTTCGTCCAGGGGGATGTTGATGCGGGTCACTTTGGTGGTTTCTCCCTGAGTTTCTCTTCGAGGGATTGTGCGATGTAGTCTTTGAGCGGGATGCCCAGGAGCAAGGAGCAGAGCTTTGCCTGCTTGTGCAATTCGTCAGGTAGCTCTATGTTCACGTTGGGCATAGTCCAGACACTTACTTACATTACTTTGCTTACTTTACTTAGTTATCTTACTTAGCTTATTTTCATTATTTCGTATACTGCCATAACTTTGTTAAGTTATTGTTTATATAGTTTTCGGTGCCAGAACCGACAGATGATGGCAGAAGGGATTGCCAGAAAGGCGCACCCGGGTGGGGGGCGTATGGGTATCGATGATCGCGCAAGGCCTGTGCCTGAATCGCTCTCAGGGCTATGGTCAATGGCTATCTGTCGTTATCGACCAAAAGAAATCAGTAGGCAGCAAGCGCTGCCCGCGATCATGCTGGGCCTACTCTGCCTCTTCTTCGTCATCTGCCCCGCCAGGCATGTCGAAGTCATCTTCCTTGCGGTCCTTATCATTGAATTCGTCGTCCTCGTCGTCTGCTTCTTCCTCTTCTTCTTCCATCCAGAGCAAGTTCTCCACGTTGGCCCACCTCCGCCTAGCGGCGTTGCAGAATAGTATTTAAAATTTGTGTAAGTCTGCGAGATTCCCGAAATCCATTATTTGTTCTCCCACCTCTCCCACCACCATGACGTGAAGATTGCGCGCCAGAGGCAATAGCGGGCCGACAGGCTTTTCAGCGAGCACATTGCTGCCCTGATTGAGCGTGAAGGCAGAGGGCATGAAGGTGATGGCCAAAGTGCGACCCACTGCCCCGCCAAGCTGTAGGTGTCCAAGCAGGAAGCACTTGAACCGTTCTGTCGGTCGCTCTCTGAACGCGATGGCAGGGTGTTCATGGCCGACGATGAGGGTCTTGACGTTCTTGCCTATCCGATGGGGGATGCAATCCCCATGCGTAATGAGATGTTGACCGATAGTCATTCTGTCGCAAAGCTTCACGTCCGGGCCAAGCATGCCTGCGCTCAGGCCCGTGTCATGGTTGCCTCTGACCACGATGACGGATGCGAATCGCGCGCGCAGGTACGCCAGAAGCGTTCCTATCTCCTTCTTCTCAGCGCGCGTGGGAGGGCCAAAGCCGTGCTTGATATCTCCGTTGAGCACGACGCGCCGCGGTATCCTGCCAAAGGTCGCTGCGCGTTCCAGCATGGCCCCTATCTGCTCGATTATCGTACGGCAGTTGTCCGCAGGCATCAGGCGCCCGGCATCCTGCTGTTCAAAGCCAAGATGCAGGTCGCCAAGTATAAGAGTGCCTTCCTTCTCCGGGAGCAGCAGTCCAGTTCCAAGGATGATGCTGCCATCAGCAAGCGTGTGGCAGATTCCTCTGGGTGGGTTATGTCGGGATGGGAATCTCATGAGGGAATCCTGCTGACGAAGCATCAGCCGTCTGCTGGAATGACGCGATCCACGTCGCATACGGTCTGCGTGGATCATGGCCAAAGCATGGCGGATGCCCGACACCTGGCGACAACAGGCCTATTTTTTCTTCAATATGCCCTGGAACCCTTGCAGGATCTCCAGCGGCACCGCGAACACGACCGTGTTGCTCTGATCAGAGCTCATGTCATTGATGCTATTCAGGGTACGAAGGTGCAGTGCTCCGGGGCTGTCCGTGAGTAATCTGGCCGCCTTTGCGAGGTTCTGGGCCGCCAGCACTTCGCCCTCTGAATTGATGATGTTGGCGCGCTTCTCCCGCTCGGCCTCTGCCTGCTTGGCCATGGTCCGGACAAGCTCCTGTGAGAGGCCGATGTCTTTTATCTCCACTGCCTCGACATCAATGCCCCAGGGATCAGTCGCCTTATCGACGATGCTCTCTATCTTGTCAGAGTTCTTCTTGCGCTCGGCAAGCAGCTCATCCAGGGTCACTTCGCCGACGACATTTCTCATCGTGGTCTGCGCGAGCTGTGAGACCGCGTAGTTGTATTCCTCGACCTCAATAATGGCCTTCTCTGCAGAGCGTACCTTGTAGTACATGACTGCGTTCACCTTCACAGTAATGTTGTCTTTCGTGATGGCATCCTGGTCAGGAACATCCGCGACCTTGGTGCGCATATCGACGCGCTGCCAGCTCTGGAAGACCGGCAGCACGACGCGAAGGCCCGGATCCATCATGCCGCTGTATTTTCCCAGCGTGAACCTGACACCACGCTCATACTGGTTGATGACCTTCAGGCCAGCGAAGATGTACAATGCGACGACCCATGCGATAGATGTCATAATTGCCATGATATCACCCCTCGGAAATGTTGCAAGTGTCTGCCCTTATATAGTTTTCCGGCAGGTGGCCCGGCATGCCCCCTGCCAGCCGCTAATGCGTCAAGCATCACCAGTGTCTTGCCCATCTTCCCTATTCAGTTCCCGGCGTGCATAGACTCATCAATGTTATGGCCCGAAGCCCGCCTTGGTGTCTTCCTTGTTCAGTTCCCGGCCTGTTCAGTTCCCGGCCGTTGCCTTTATAAGCACTGCCAGATTTTCTCCTTGCCATGCGTATCTACTGCATCCCCTGGGATAAAGGGGGATTCGAGCGGACCATCGGCTGCGCCAAAGGGCCAGCTGCGATACTGGACGCCCTCAAGGACGTCTATGTCGGTGATTCGGGAAAGCCGTTGCTCATCGAACCCGTCCAGGTGCCTATAGACCCAAGCGACTGGAACAAGAGCGCGAAGGCCATGCATCAGGCTGTCGCGTCGCATCAGGGCCTCGCGATATCGCTCGGTGGCGATCATAGTGTCACCCATCACTTGATCACAGGCCTTCTGGCAAGAGAGCCCGGTGCAGGCCTGCTCATGCTGGACGCGCACGCGGACTGTCTTGATGGCACAAGCCTGCCGACTCATGAAGACTTTATTCCGCAGCTGGTGCGCCAAGGTGGCCTTCCGGCTGAGCGTATCATCCTTTTCGGGCTTCGGAATATTCACCCGCAGGAGCAGGCGTTCCTCAATGAGCACAAGATAGACTGCTATGGCATGCGCCGCATCCTCGACCTTGGCTTTGACGAGGCAGTGTCAGCCGTCATGCAGAAAGCGAGGCAGTGGTCTGCCCTCTACGTTTCCGTGGACATCGATGTCGCCGACCCGAGCTGCGCTCCAGGGACAGGATACCTTGAGCCTGGCGGCCTGTCAGCGCAAGAGCTCATACACACCTGCCGCAGGATATCCCGCCTGCAGAACCTGCGCGCTATCGATGTGGTCGAAGTCAATCCCGCGCGCGACAGCAATGGAATGACCGCTGCGCTTGGCGCAAGGGTCATCAGGGCGTTTCTCTGAAGCAACGGTCTGCGACCAAGCAAGCGTTGTGGCTGCTGGATGCTCATGCGCACCTGCTTGCTCATTAGTGCCTGCTGCCTGTCCTGTTGCTCTACGCCAAGATGGCGCGCACGCTGCGTTCAGAGCAACGCGACAAGCGTCGCAGGACCGGCATGTTCAGAAGCTCTTTGCCTTACCCATCGCAGAATCCAGTACCGCTGTTCAGAATCAATAGGTTCCTATCCTTTCCACTTTATCCCATCCACTCTGTCTTCAATTCCAGTAACCGCCCCCTGCTGATAGCGTCGCGTATCTCGCTCATCAGTCCAAGGATGACCGTCAGATTATGGATGCTGGCGAGCCGGTAGTAGAGCAATTCCTTGCTCATGAACAGGTGTCGCAGGAAGCCCATGCTGTGCCTGCAGCACTGGCAGCCGCAGTGGCTGTCCAGCGGCTGTGTTGATGCCTTCCATCTGGCCAGCTTCACGCTCGTCCTGAATTTGTTGCGTGGTGTGCCGCCCGCCCGGGGATGCAGCAGCAGATGTCCGCTCCGGGCGATGCGCGTGGGCATGACGCAGTCGAACGTGTCGATGCCGCGCGAGACGCTCCAGAAGATATCCTCCACCGTGCCGATGCCCAGCAGGTGGCGCGGCAGCTCATCAGGCACAAGCGGGATAGTCCAGTCCAGCACCGCGAGCATGTCCTGTTTGCTCTTGCCCAGAGAGCCACCGATGGCGATGCCGTCAAAGCCAGGAGGGACGCACATTGTCCCTGCGCCGCCACTGCATCCTTCCTCTTTCATTCCTTTTCCTTTCAGTGCATCTGTCGCAATTCCGTTCTGTGTGCGCATCCCCACAATCGCCTTCGCGCTCTCCCGGCGCAAATCCTCGTACGCGCCGCCCTGGACAATACCATAGAGTCCCTGCCCATCAGGAGCCAAGCCGGAGGCGAGCGCCTGGTGATGCGCGTCAAGACACTGCTGCGCCCAGCGGTGCGTGCGGCGCATGGCCGTCGCGGTATAGTCTTTGTCTGACAGGGGGCTGGTGCATTCATCAAAGGCCAGTATCAGGTCAGCGCCCAGCGTGTGCTGGATGCGCATGCTCTCCTCTGGCGTGAGCAGGACCCATCTGCCATCGAATGGGCTGCGGAACCTGACTCCTTCTTCGGTGACGCGCGCGAGCTTTGGCTCTGGTCGCTTGCGCTGTGGGCCGGGGGGTAGCACGATGGTGTGTGTTTGGTCGCCTCCATCTGCTCTGTGTGCCTCTCCTTCGTCTCCTCCTGCTTTCCCCTGTTCCCTGCGTTCGCCCGTCACTTCATCCGGGAAGATGCTCGCAATCTTGCCGACACCGTGCTCCATGCCAAAGCCCAGAGAGAATGCCTGGAATCCACCAGAGTCAGTCATGAACGGTCTGTGCCACGAGGAGAACCCGTGCAGGCCACCGTGCGCGCCGACCAACTGCTCGCCTATCTTCAGATGCAGATGGAAGGTGTTGGCCATGAGTATCTGCGCGTGCAGCGCTTCCATGTCGTCCATGCCAAGGGCCTTGACCGCGCCGGCTGTCGCGACAGGCATGAAGGCAGGTGTCTGTATGTCACCGTGGGCGGTGCTGATGCTGCCCACGCGAGCAGAGCCGTCCTTCGCAGTGATGGAGAAGTCCATGCTCAGGACCTCTCCATGTCATGGGCAGTGGTCACCAGCGCGACCGCGAGGGGCTGGGTGTCTTGCAACCCATACAGGGAGGTGCCGACATCATAGAGCCGCTCCTGTATCCGGGCGTGATCAAGCTTTGCTTGGCCATAGGCGCACTGCAGGGCGACAGATGCGATGTGCGCTGCGGCATCCGTGGAGTAGGGAGGCGTGTTGCGCAGGAGAAAGAACTCGGTCGCGGCGTACGCGCGCCCGATAGCGAGGTCATCAGGAGAGAGAACGAGCGCGTGATAGAAGTGATACGATGCGTGGTCATATTCCTGACAATGGGTATGCAAGGTTGCGGCAAGCGCGTGCATGCCGCCGATGTATCCGAACATGCTAAGACCTTCCTGCGCAGCGACGAGACCATGGTCGTACGCTTCCATTCCCGCATAGGACCGGGCCAATAATGAGTGGCCCTCTGGCGTGCGCATGGCGCGAAGCGAGAGCGCGGCGCACACCCTGGCAAGGCCGTAGAATTCCTCATCCTCGAATCCTTCACCAGCCAGGCATTGGTATTGCGCGAACAGGATGCTGCCCGTGGAGGTCAGGTCATGCTCCCCGACAAGCGTTCCTGTACTGAGGTGTATCCTGTCAAAGAGCGGCACAGCCTCATAGTGCTCATTGGCGAGCGCCTGCGAACGCAGCTCTCGCTGCTTATCCCAGAACATCAAGCTGCCAGGTATTCTCACCGTGTCAGCGAGCATGGTCGCCTGAATTTCCCAGGCGCTTATATAATCTGCTGCTCAGAAATCATCAGGGAACTCCGATACTGCATGCAGAATCAAAGCGTCCGCCAGGGCCGGTGTGCCCTCCTGCAGCGCCTCGCCCTGCGCATAGCAGCGCTGGGCGATCTCCTTCTTGGGGGTGCCTGAAGGGTGCGCCTGAGGGGTGTGTCTAAGGAGTGTGCCTAAGAGGTGCGCCTGAGGGGTGTGTCTAAGGAGTGTGCCTAAGAGGTGTGCCTGAAGGGTGTGCCTAAGAGGTGTGTCTAAGGAGTGTGCCTGAAGGGTGTGCCTAAGAGGTGTGTCTAA
>MNWW01000055.1:6933-7988 GCA_001871415.1 Candidatus Woesearchaeota archaeon CG1_02_57_44
AAGAGGTGTGTCTAAGGAGTGTGCCTGAAGGGTGTGCCTGAGGGGTGTGACAACGGAGTCTGACAGCGCAAAGACATAAAAGCGCAGGATTGCTTGCGTGCTCCATGAGCAAACCTGATACTGCCGCGAAAAAAAACCTGACAGAGGACGCGACCCTGCAGGAGCCACCGCAGCAGCGCGCCCTCCTGCTGCTCTCCGGTGGCTTTGACAGCACTGTCGCAGGGAATCGGCTGGTGCAGCTGGGCTGGCAGGTGGACGCCCTGCACTTCTCTGGAGAGCCCGTGGTGCCGGATATCTCAGCGAGGGTGGCTGAGCTTGCGAGGCATATCCCTGCCAGCAGGATGTGGGTCGCGACCCTGGGTCCTGCGCAGGCAAAGATTGTCGAGCGCTGCTTTCGCAGGTTCTATTACGTCATCCTTCGGCGCCTGATGATGCGCATCGCAGCAGGGCTGGCCCGGCGCGAAAGCATCAGCGCTCTGGCGACAGGGGATAACCTTGGGCAGGTCGGCAGCCAGACTGTGGAGAACATGTTCTGCATCGACGAGGCAGCGGCGTCGGCCGGCGTGCGTGTGCTGCGCCCGGTCCTGTCATGGGACAAAGTGGATATCATCAGGCAGGCGCAGCGGATAGGCACCTATGAGCTCTCGTCAGCGCCAGAGATGTGCAATGCGTTGGGACCTAAGGACCCGAAGACACGCTCGCGTCTTGACAAGGTGCTGCGTGAGGAGGCGCGCCTGGACATGGACGCGCTGGTCGCGGGCGCCCTGGAGGCGATGCGGGCGCAGGGTTTGGCCGCGCCATCACACTGAACCCTGCTGTCTGTTCCTTCCGGTTGTCTGTGTCTATGTCGCTATGCGGTACTCTGGGCGGCATAGGTGCATTGGCGTTGCCGAGCGCTCATGACCGTCGGATGACGGTCCAGGGATCATGGTAGCCCATGGCGCAAGGCGATTGGTTGATGTCCTGCGCGACAAGGCCGATGCGCGGGAGAACGTTGTCAAGGAAGTGCGGCCCGGTGAGCAGCAGGGCGCCGTCTGGTGGCATGGTGCTGGTGA
>MNWW01000036.1 GCA_001871415.1 Candidatus Woesearchaeota archaeon CG1_02_57_44
TATTGAAATAAATTCATTCATTCATTCATACTAACCCTTCCACACGAAATCAAGGGGTGGGCGCGATTTAACAAACTATTTATACCACCGTTTCTTGTGCAGAATTTCCTGTGGAGGTGTGAGAACGTGGGGGACCGTAACCTATCAGACTTTTTTCAGTCATACATAAAAAAGCAGAGCATCTTCATCAACAAGAAGGTTTTACAGGATCAGCATACCCCGTCTGAGATCCTGCACCGTAAGGAGCAACTGGGCCAGATTGCAAGTGTCCTGGCCCCCTGCCTTCGCGGCGAAAAGCCATCCAATCTCTTCATCTACGGCAAAACGGGCACAGGAAAGACCCTTGCGATGAAATATGCGCAAGGCGAGCTTGAGTCAGTAGCAAAAGACAACAACCTGCCTTTGCAGATAATCTATACTAATTGTAAGATGAAAAAGATAGCTGCGACAGAATATCGGCTCATTGCGGAGCTGGGCCGTGCGTTGGGCGTCGACATACCACCAACAGGCCTGCCGACTGATGAGGTCTATAATATCTTCTTCAACCGCGTCGTGCAGGCAAAGGCGCTCATTCTGGTCATCCTTGATGAGATTGACGTGCTCGTGGCAAAGAACTCTGATGAGGTGCTATACAACCTGACGCGCATGAACGCGGATCTGCAGGGCGCGAGTCTTTCTATCATCGGCATCAGCAATGACCTGCGCTTCACTGAGTTATTAGACCCGCGGGTGCGCTCAAGCCTGAGCGAAGAAGAACTGGTGTTTCCTCCCTATAATGCAGTGCAGCTGCAGGACATCTTGCGCAAGCGCTCAACCGAAGCGTTCAAGACCAACGCGATAGGGCCTGGTGTCATTGAGAAGTGCGCCGCCTACGCGGCCCGCGAGCACGGCGATGCGAGAAGAGCCCTGGAGCTCCTGCGTGTGGCGGGCGAGATAGCTGATAGGGCTGAATCCGAGCAGGTAGGCATAGAACATCTGGACCTTGCGGAAGACAAGATAGAGCACGATCGCATGCTGGAAGTGGTGCAGACACACCCCAAGCAGCATCAGGTCGTCTTGCTCTCCATGCTGCGCAGCCCCACCCATCAAGGTGTCGTGCAGACCGGAACTGTGTATGATACCTACCGCGAGCTCTGCGCGCCCGTAGGGCTGCGGCCATTGACCCAGCGCCGCGTTTCAGATATCATAGGGGAGTTTGACATGCTGGGTATCATCAACGCCAAGGTGCATAGCTTCGGTCGTTATGGCAGGACGCGTAACATCTCTGTGCAGATTCCTTCCAGCCTGCTGCCCACGGTCAATGCTATCTTGCAGGACGCCTTGCATCTACCCAGGATATAGACCATGAAGCAGCTGGTAGCGCAACTGATGGACCGCGGTATTATTGTGACAAGCGATCTGCTCGAGCGCCTAGCTGATGAGGGCGCAAGAGTGCGGGTGGCGGAGTATCTACGCAAGAACCCGCACGCATCAAGCATCGAGCCTGCGTTCGATCAAGAAGACGGCAGCTACGTCAATCCCATCATCATCATAGCGCCCGAGATGTTTACCACAGACCCGCAGCCATTCACGTTGCAGGGATTCACCTCCTATTTTCGCTCGCGCTACAAGACGCTGGCAGGCATGCTATCGCATCATCCTGCGCTGGCGTCCGCGGTATCGATCGCGAAGCTCGCGCCGGGCCGCCAGGGAGCAGTCATCGGCATGCTGGCAAATAAGCGCGTGGCAAAGACAGGCAGCATCATCTTGGATGTGGAGGATCTGACCGGCTCGCTCAAATGCATGGTGAAGGCAGACGCTGCCTGCGCCAAGAAAGCAGCGAACCTGACGGAAGACACGGTCGTTGGCCTCGTGGGGCACGCGGGCAAGGGAGTGCTGTTCTGCAATGATATCATCTTGCCGGATCTTCCTGTCACAACAACCATCAAGAAAGGGCCAAGGGAATCCTATGCCATTTTCCTCTCTGACCTGCACGTGGGCTCGAACAATTTTCTCGCTGGCGAGTTTGATGCGTTCCTGGATTGGATGGCGGGCAAGGAAGGGACGCCAGAGCAGCGCCGCATAGCGTCGCTCGTGCGCTATGTCTTTATCGCAGGGGATCTTGTTGACGGCGTCGGGGTCTATCCGAACCAGGAGGACGAGCTCGTCATCAAGGATATCCGTGAGCAATACGAAGAATGCGCGCGCTTGCTCTCGCGCATACCACAGGACAAGACCATTGTCGTATCACCCGGCAATCACGACTACGTGCGCATAGCGGAGCCCCAGCCGCGCCTGGATGAGCGCTACGCGGCCTCATTGCTGGCGATGCCGAATCTTATCAGCGTGACCAACCCTGCCTATCTCTCATTTGAGCGCATGTCGGGCTTTCCAGGTTTTGACATCCTGCTCTATCATGGCAATAGCTTTGATCATTACTTCGCGAACATGGATGTCATACGCATGGCCGGCGGCTACGACCGCTCGGATTTGCTGATGCGTTATCTGTTGCGCGTGCGGCATCTTGCGCCTACTTACAGTTCGACACAGCTCATGCCGCTCGCCGACCGTGACCCGCTGGTCGTGCGTCGCGTGCCGGACTTCTTTGTCACCGGTCACATCCATAAGAGCAACGTGTCAACCTACCGTGGGGTGACCATGATATCCGGCTCTTGCTTCCAGTCGACGACCGCGTTTCAGGAGCGCGTCGGTCACAAGCCCGAGCCAGGGTACGTGCCCTGCGTCAATCTGCAGACGAGGCAGATAACAGTGATGAGGTTCTAACGATGTCTGTGCAATCCTACTTCAAGGCGCTCTCTGAGGAAGTGGCGATGTGCTATGGCATCGCCAGCAGCGCGCGCGCGAAAGGATTCGACCCCGACACCAAGGTGGAGGTCCATCTGGCGCGGGACATGGCTGAGCGCGTTGAAGGGTTGGTCGGTTCTGTCGCGCCCCAGATTGTCGGCTCGGGCATGACCGCGCGCATCAAGGAGCTCGAGAAGCAATATGGGGAGCAGGACTGGCGCGTGGCGCTGGTCATCGCGGCAGAAGTGGCAAAGCAGAGCTTCTGTAAGTTCGCTGACGAGCGCGAGGCCATGGAAGTGGGCATCCGTGTGGGCTTCGCGTATCACACCGTGGGTGTTGTCGCGGCCCCGTTAGAGGGCTTCATCGAGCTGGCGATAAAGCAGCGCCGTGATGGCAAGGCGTATCTCGCGGCAAAGTACGCAGGGCCGGTGAGAGGTGCGGGCGGCACTGCCGCCGCGGTCTCTGTTGTCATCGCCGACTACGTCGGCCGTCAGATGGGATACGCGCAATACGACCCTGATGACAAGGAGACCGAGCGCATGATAACCGAGCTGACTGATTATCATGAGCGCGTGACCAATCTGCAATACAAACCCTCTGATGACGAGATTCGCTATTTGGTGCAGCACCTGCCTGTGGAGGTTGACGGCGATCCGACCGAGCAGCGTGAGGTTTCCAATTACAAAGATCTGCCGCGCGTCGCGACCAATCGCATCCGTGGGGGGGTCTGTCTCGTGGTCTCCATGATAGCGCTCAAGGCCCCAAAGTTAAGGACGAACATGCTCTCCTGGGGGAAGGACATGGGCATGGACTGGTCCTGGCTCACGGACTTTGAGAAGATTCAGAAAAAAGCCAAGGCAGGCAAGAGTGCCGGCAAAGGCGGCATGCTCCCTGACTTCACATACATTGCTGACCTGCCTGCGGGCAGGCCGGTGCTTGGTTATCCGCTGCGCGCGGGCGGCTTTCGTTTGCGCTACGGTCGCAGCCGACTTTCAGGATTCAGCGCTGTGGGTATCCATCCAGCCACGCTCCAGGTGCTCAATGATTTCATCGCTGTGGGAACACAGCTGAAGACCGAGCGTCCGGGCAAGGCGGCGTCAGTGACGCCGTGCGATAGCATCGAAGGTCCTGTGGTCAGGCTGCAGGATGGAAGCGTCCTGCACCTGCAGGATGAGGCAGAGGCTAAGCGTGTCGCCGCGAGCGTCACGGATATTCTGTTCCTGGGGGACATGCTCATCAGCTACGGCGACTTCTTCGACCGTGGGCATCCTCTGATTCCAGCGGGTTATTGTGAAGAATGGTGGTTCGCTGAGCTCAAGGGAAAGGCCAAGCAAGGTGATGGCCTGCAGGCCGTGGCAAAAGCGCTCTCCTGTGAAGAGCGCGAGCTTCGTGCGCTGGGCGCCACAATCAAAAACCTTGATTTTAATGTCTCGCTCGCGCTCGCCGCGTCGCGCTGGCTTGGCGTGCTGCACCCACGCATGACGCACTGGTGGAAGCTGCTTGACGAGCCAGCGTGGAAAGCATTGCTGGAAGGCCTGCGAAAAGCAAAGGATGCGAAAGAAGCGATAAACAATGAGTTCTCAGACATCATCGTCCCCTATGGCAGTGCCTTCAAGGCCGCTTGCGAAAAAGCGCGGCTCCCGCACAAGGTGCAGCTCAATGAGTTCGTCATCTTCTCTGGCGCTGATGCTGCGGCATTGCGCCTGCTCTTCTTGAGTCCAAAGGGAGTATTGCTTGACGCGCAGTCGCTCGCGCAGGATCCGCTCGCGGCGCTCAGCCATACAGTGCAAGTGCGCGACAAGACAGGGACATTCATCGGTGCGCGCATGGGTCGCCCGGAGAAGGCCAAGATGCGGCGCATGACCGGAAGTCCCCATGGGTTGTTTCCGGTAGGAAAAGAGGGCGGCAAGATGCGCTCCTTGCAGGCGTCGCTGGAAAAAGGCGCGGTGACAGCAGATTTTCGTGCGTATCTGCGCGACGACGGGAGCGCGTCATTCTTCCCCGGCGATGGCAAGCCTGCGATGTGGTGCAATACCTGCGGCAAGGTCGTGCTGGAATCATGCAACCTGGGTTGTGACCTGGCGACGCACTATCGCTCAAGCGTTCCCATAACCGAGCATTTCAAGCAGAGCCTTGAGCGTCTGGGCATGTCATCGTTTCCAGACCTCATCAAGGGCGTGCGCGGCACCATGAACGCGGACCACGAGGTGGAGCATGTCATGAAATCCATCCTGCGCGCCAAGCACAAGGTCTATGTCAACAAGGACGGAACGACCCGTTATGACATGACAGAATTGCCCATCACACATTTCACTCCGAAAGAGGTGGGCACCAGCGTCGCCCGCCTGCGAGAGCTCGGCTACACTGAGGACATGGATGGCACGTCCCTCGAACACGAGACACAGGTGCTAGACCTGTTGCCCCAGGATGTCATCCTGCCTGTCAATACTGATACAGCGGACTGCGCTGACGAGGTGCTCATCAACATAGCGGGTTTCATCGATGACCTGCTCGAGCGCATGTACGGCCTTGAACCTTACTACAACATCAAGACGCGCGAGGATCTGGTCGGTCATCTGGTGATCGGGCTTGCGCCGCACATCTCCGCGGGCATCATCGGTCGCATCGTGGGCTTCTCCGGCACCCAAGGATGCCTCGCGCATCCGCTCTGGCACGCTGCCCAGCGCCGCGATTGCGACGGTGACGAGAATTGCATCCTGCTGCTCCTTGACGGGCTCATCAATTTCTCCCGCAAGTTCCTGCCTGACCGCAGAGGCAGTCGCACCATGGACGCGCCATTGGTTTTGACAGACATCCTGGTCCCTTCAGAGGTCGACGACATGGTCCATAAGCTCGACATCGCGGGGGAGTATCCGCTTGAGCTCTGGCAGAAGGGCCTGCTGCTGGAGTCGCCAAAGAAGGTGAAGGTCGCGCAGCTGGGAGACTTCCTAGGCACTGATAGACAGTACATAGGTATGCGCTACACAAACACGGTGACGAGCGTCAACGCGGGTGTGCTCTGCAGCTCATACAAGACCCTGCCCAGTATGGAAGACAAGCTCAAAGGGCAAATGGGCCTGGCCGAGAAGCTCTGGAGCGTCGAGGCGAGTGATGTCGCGCGCCTGGTCATCGACAAGCATTTCATGAAGGATATCATCGGCAACCTGCGTCAGTTCAGCATGCAGAAGTTCCGCTGCGTGGACTGCAATGAGAAATATCGCAGGCCGCCGCTGGCAGGAAAGTGCAAGTGCGGCGGCAAGTTGTTGTTCACCGTGACCGAAGGGACTGTCATAAAATACCTGATCCCCAGCATCAGCCTTGCGCAGAAATACAACCTGCCGCCGTATTCGCAGCAGCGCCTGGAGATAGTGCGCGAGCGCGTCGAGTCCATGTTCGGCAGGAGCAGAGATAAGCAGGAAGCGCTCGGGAGATGGTTCGGGTGAGGCGCGTCATACGACATTGCAGTCGGATGCACTACTGGATGGATGCGTAGGGTTCTCCGGAGAATTCAACCCTTCACCCAGAACCCTTCGTATTCGTCGTCGGGGACATCAATATACTCAACATCGACCTTGTCCACTTTCGCCAGCAGCGGCCCGACCTTGCAGAACTCGATAAGCTGCTTGGCCTTGGCTTCATCGCCGCAGGCAAGCACCTCTACTGTCCCATCCCGTTTATTTTCCGCATACCCTGCGAGCCCAAGCTTCGCTGCCTTTTGCCGGGTCTCTTCGCGGTAGAACACGCCCTGCACTTTGCCGGACACTTTCAACCTGACCGCCTTCATGCTTCCACCAGTATGGCATACGGGATGCCGTCTATCTTCTTGACGCTGGATAGGCCAATCTTCTCCTCTACTAGTGCGATTGTCTTCTCGCCAGCGACGATAGCGTGATGTGCGAGCTTCACAGCGGCGATGATCTCATCAGGTGTCGCGTCAGCGCCTGCGAAGAATCCTGCGGAGAAATCCAGCACCTTGTCGTCTTCCTCAAAGCTCCTGCCCGCGAGCGCAGCGTCGATGGCAGTGACCAATAGGCGCTTGCCCGGAAGCTCTTTTTTCGTGAGTCTCATAGTCTGGCGCGTACCACTTGCCTTGCGCCGCAGGCCTGGCACTTGAGGGTGTTGATGTTGCTATCCTTGGAAAGCGTCGTGTCCGGCTTGCCGCACTCGCGGCAGATGACGAAATCATGCGCGAACTGCCGGACCTTGCCATTGAATCTGCTGGCGGATATCTTGGTGCCCATGATGAGCGCGTTGCCGCGAAGATCGCCTGGTGTCGCGAGCTCGCGCAGGATGTATTTCTGCAATTGATTGACAGGCCTGCCCAGCGCGTCTGCTACCTGCTTGAAATTACCGATGACGGTCTTGTTGCCTTCCATGTGCCCAGAAGCCTTGGGTATCTCGAAGCGCTCGAACTGCGTGGCCGAGTCCGGCAGCCGTTCGCGCGCCTTGTCGAGCATAGTATCGTAGTCCATAGCATGCCACAAATCGCAGGTGGTATATAAATCCTGCCGACATGCGCGTTCTCCACAAACCTTTTATTCCCTCCACCCTTCCGTGAAGCCATGGATACGCAATCACGCATGGACCTCATCAGGCAGGTGGGTGAGGAGATACTGACGGAAGATGATCTGAAGGCGCTTCTGGACTCTAACGAGCATCCTATCGCCTATGACGGCTTTGAGCCCTCTGGCAAGGTGCACATAGCGCAAGGCGTCATGCGCACCATAACCATCAACAAGATGCTCAAGGCGGGCTGCAAGTTCAAGATGCTGGTCGCGGACTGGCACGCATGGGCCAATAACAAGGTCGGCGGTGATCTTGAGAATATACAGACTGTCGGCAACTACCTTATCGAGACCTGGAAGGCCGCGGGCATGGATACCGACAAGGTGGAGTTTGTCTGGGCCAATGATTTCATGGCGGACAGAGACTATTGGAAGACCGTCATGAATGTCGCGCGTTCGAGCACGGTGAGTCGCATCCTGCGCTGCAGTCAGATAATGGGGCGCAAGGAATCAGACGCACTGAACGCATCGCAGATATTTTATCCCTGCATGCAGGCAGCGGACATCTTCAAGCTCGATGTCGATATCTGCCAGCTGGGTCTTGACCAGCGCAAGGTCAATGTGCTGGCAAGAGAGCTTGCGCCAGGCCTTGGCTTCACCAAGCCCGTCGCCGTCCACCATCACATGCTCGCCGGATTGCACGAACCCAAGGGTGACGCGCTCGAGGCGAAGATGAGCAAGTCAAAGCCCGACTCCGCTATCTTCATGACCGATCCGGTAGAGGAGGTCGAGCGCAAGCTGAAAAAGGCCTTTTGCCCGGAGAAGCTGGTCGAGCAGAATCCTGTCATGGAATACTGCCGCTACATCCTGTTCGAGCGATTCCCGACCTTGGATATCGAGCGGCCAGAGAAGTTCGGTGGCGACATCTCCTATTCCTCCTACATGGAGCTTGAATTAGACTACACCGCAGGCAACCTGCATCCGGCAGATCTCAAGACCGCGGTGGCAAGGCAGCTCAATGAGCTGCTTGAGCCGGTGAGAAAGCACTTCGCCTCCGGCAGGCCAAAGGAGCTGCTCGAGCAGGTGCAATCATTCCAGGTAACGCGATGAAGCTGCCAAAGCAGGTCAGGGCTGCGTTGTTCATCTCGCGCGAGGACTGGAGGGACTACACGGTCCAATGGGCGACAGGCATCAGCGCAGGATTTGCTGCGCTGCTCGTCACGCAGCGCTCCAGGCGTCTGTTCTGCTCCCGCCACGAGATTAGTATGTTGCAGTCGCAGGTGAAGCCGGGCATCCGGCTCATCCCACTGAAGAAAGGCCAGCGTCTCACCGATGCCATCGGTGTCATCAACGGCCCGCTGGGTATCAATGCGACCTCTCTTTCCTACTCAACAGCGCGTGCCATACAGAGGTCCTGCAAGGCAAGGCTTATGGATATCAGCGCTGAGCTCGCGCTGCAACGCGAAGTCAAGACGCGAGAGGAGATAGCACTCATCGCCCGTTCCTGCGCCATAGCGTCGCGTATCGTGGGCGAGGCGATGCGCCGGGCCAAGGGCAGGACCGAGCGGGAGCTGGCGCGCTTTCTGGTCGAGAGGGCGCAGGAGCTGGCCGACGGCACGTCCTTTGATCCCATCGTGGCATCAGGCCCGAACGGCGCGAACCCGCATCACCTCCCGTCGGCAAGGAAGCTGCATGGCATGGTGGTTCTTGACTTCGGCGTGCGTCACAAGGGCTATTGCTCTGATATCACCCGCACCTTCTGCGTGGGCAGGCAGCCCACAGGAAAGGAGCGTGAGGCCTACGACCGGGTGCTGGCAGCTGAGCTGGCAGGTGTGCGTGAGTGCGTCGCAGGCAATAACGCGAGCAAAGTCGTGACTGAAGCAGTAGAGCAACTAGGTGATATGGCGCCCTATTTCATCCATCGCATCGGCCACAGCGTCGGCGTGGAGATTCACGACCCAAGCAGGACGCAGTTGCTTGAAGATTCCAAAGACCTGCTACAGGCGAACAGCACCTTCACGGTCGAGCCGGGCGTCTACTTCCCCAGCAGGTTCGGCATACGCATTGAGGACACGGTGCTGATAGGCGAGCGGCCCAAGCGCCTCACCACAGTGGGGAGGGAATTAGTTGTGGTGCGATAGTGGTGGGGATTTCTTTACTGATTTCCTAGTTGAATCTTTCTGGTGATATCTTATCACGAATGAATTGTCTGTCGTCTGTTGTATTCATTTGACTCCCATAACTTCACACCTTCACGACTTTTATTCCATCTCCTTCGACCGTGATGCTCACATCCTCGCCCTGCTCCAGGTTGAGCGCCATCTCGATGTCTTTCGGGAGCCGAAGGATGAGGTTGCTGCGAATCCTCCCTAATTTTGCCTTGACTGATTGCTTCTTCAATGTATTGAGCAATAGGATGCGCTGCGCTTGCTCTGGTTCATAATATTTCTCTCCGCACGTGCAGACCCATCCGTCCACGGTGTACTCATTGAACCTGATTCCTTTCTGGGGTTTCATGGTCTTATCGCAGTTGGGGCATTTCATGGTGTTTACCTTTTTGTGAATTTTCCGAAGTGTGTGAGCAACCAGATCTCTTCATCATTCGCTACAGTATATGACTTCACTACTACTGCATTATACGTCTTTTTCCCTTTGTCAAGCCATTTCTCGACAGTCCCTCTTTTTCTCTTCCGTGGGGCATTATGACCGTCCTCAAGCACTTCGACGACGTCAGAAAGGATTAGGCCTTCTTTCATCAGCTCGCGCATGGCAGCATCGCTGGGCGCGATGCGCAGTCCGTCATATGTTTCATCAAACATACTGTATCAACATATGTAATAAACATATGTTAATAAACTTTGCTATGCTCCACCACAACCCCTTTAAACCCCTCCCCCAACCACTCCTCTCATGCCCTACCCCAACTATCCTGGCAAGGACAAGGAGCCGGCGCTCTTCAATGCCAAGGAATTCATCACCTGGCGTAACTACCTCAAGCGTGACTATCGTGATGCGCCGAAGAAATACATCATCATCTACTATCCGAACATCCTGCGCCACTTCAGGAAGAACCGTGAGACAAAGAAGATTCGATTATATCGATTAGTGTCCATCCACCAGTACCTCGATGTCGGCGTGGTCATGATGACGGGCATCGGTTCGCCCAATGCTGCTGTGGCCATGGAAGAGCTCATCGCGCTCGGTGGCGAATATTTCATCAACATCGGTAGTGCGGGCGGCTTGGAGTCGTTCGGCACGTATCTCTGCGAGAAATCTTTGCGCGACGAGGGAACCAGCCATCATTACCTGCCGGACGCTGAGTTTGCCTACCCGGACAAGGAGCTCACGTTGCGTCTGCAGCAATCCATGCAGCATCAGGATATCACATTCCAGATAGCGCCGTCCTGGACCATCGACGCTCCGTACCGTGAGACCAAGGCAGAGATACAGCGTTACCGCAGGAAAGGTATCAAGACCGTGGAGATGGAATCTGCAGCGATATTCGCCGTGGCGAGAGCAAGAAAAGTCCAAGCCGCGGCGGCTTTCGTAGTCACGGACCTGGTGAGCAAGGACACCTGGCAGCCGAAGTTTCGCGCCCGTTCGGTCAATAAGGCGCTCTATGCGCTGTTTGATGCCGCGTTGACGAGCCTGTTGTGAGAGTGTCTATCCTTTGCGGTTGCTATGGGCATTCTACTAGAACTTCCCGAAACCCTTAATAACCCCCAACGAAAAGACAATGCTATGCACGATCTTCCAGAATGGCTGATTAACGAAGCGACCAAGCGCGGCGCGTCCTACGCAGAGGCACGCTATGAGAAGGTCAAGGCGTCAGCTTTCCTGCTCAAGAACGGCGAAGCCGAGCTCGGGCATCTGGACGAGTCCGAAGGCGTCAGTGTCAAGCTGATAGCGGGCGGCAAGGCGTTCTTCTCCACGCGCACGCTCACAAAGGACAATTGCTCGCGCTTGCTGGACAACGCGCTGCGCATGGCGCAGAAGGCGAAGGTCGATATCAAGCTTTCAGAAGAACAACCTGTTTCAATCAAATGGGAAGTGCCTGCGAAAAAGCCGATAGCGGACATGGATGTCGCTGACAAGCTCTCCTACCTCAAGGATCTTGACAAGCTTATCGTAAGCAAGGGGGATGTGCCAGGCAGGTATCTCTCGCTCACCGACGCCCACACAGAGAAGCTCATTCTCACCAGCGACGGAGGAAAGGTCGAGTGCGTAACGCCGTCGGTCAATATGCTCTATCACATGACCGTGCAGGTAGAGGAGAAGACCGCGCAGCGCTTCTGGCAGTACGCGGGCAGCGCAGGCTATGAACTCCTTGACGAATGGGACCTGCAGCAAATTCTCAGCGACGAGGTCACCTCCATGACGCGAGCGCTCACCAAAGGCGAGCGCCCACCGCAAGGCAAGCTTGACCTGGTGGCTGCGCCGCAGGTCGTGGGCATCATGTGCCATGAGAGCGTCGGGCATCCGACCGAGGCGGACCGCATCCTGGGCTTTGAGGCCGCGCAGGCAGGCAAGTCATTTATAACGCAGGAGAAACTCGACACGCGCATAGGATCCGACGCGATAACCATCGTCGACGATCCAACAGTCTCTAACTCATTCGGCTACTACCAGGCCGACGATGAGTGCATGCCGGCAAGGCGCAGATACCTCTACAAGCAGGGCATCATCACTGACCTGCTGCACAACCGCGAGACAGCAGCATTGATGGATACGACAACCACTGCATCTGCCCGCGCCTCAGCGGTCGACCGCGAGAGCATGGTGCGCATGGCCAATACCTTCCTGCTCGAGGGAGATAATTCCGAAGAGGAGCTCATCGAAGGTGTCAGCAAAGGTGTCTTCATGCGCAACTTCATGGAATGGAACATCGATGACTCCCGCCTGAACCAGAAGTATGTGGGCATGGACGCATGGCTCATCGAGGACGGTGAGCTCACCAAGCCGCTCCTCAACCCATCGCTGGAGATAACCACCCCGCAGCTCTGGTCAAGTGTCGACGCTGTCGCGAACAACACGGAATTCCATGCAGGAACGTGCGGCAAGGGCGAGCCCATGCAGGCGATTCCGGTCTGGATGGGCGGCCCGAGTATGCGCCTTCGCCAGGTGATGCTCAAATGAATCATATTGCGCTCCTGCAGGCGAAAGGTGCGACCGATGTCATTGTCACTAACCACGATTTTACCTTGACCCAAGTCAAGTTCGCCAACAGCAGCATCTTGACGGCAAAGACCTGGGACAGCAATGATCTGGAGCTCTTCGCAGTATTCGGCAAGAAGATGAGCGCGACGACGCTCCAGAATCCTGCGGCGATTCCGCTTGCAGCAGACGCTATGGCGTCGCTCGCCAAGCATATGCCGGACAATCCGATGTACGATGGCATAGCGAAGGCGCCGCAGACCTATGCGAAAGTCGATGGCCTCTATGACCCTGCGATCATCGACGCCGATGTCATGGATATGGTGCATGAGCAACTCAATCTCGCCCAGGAACTGCTGCCTGGTTGCCAGTGCGCTGGCGTGCTGGAGCTCGCCAACGGAACAGAGCACATCGAAAGTTCTGGCGGCATTGATGTCCAAGACAAGGGTACCACTATCTATTTTTCCATGCGTGTGATGAAGGGCGATGCGTCAGGGCATATGGTGACCGCGGGTCGTTCATTTAAGACCGACCTTGCCAAAGCGACATCATTCGCGGCCGATGTCGCACGTACAGCAGCAGCCCTCCCCGTCCGAAAGCTAAAACCAGGACCCTACCAGACCCTCCTTGCACCACTCCCGGCAGCAAACCTCCTGGACCATGTAGGTTCAGCCACTTCGATGTTCCATGTGGAAAGCCAGATGAGTCATCTCGGTGGCAAGCTGGGAAAACAAGTCGCAAGTCCGATATTCACGCTGAGTGATTGCCCGCACCTATCAGATGGCTATCATAGTACGGCAGTTGATGAAGAGGGTCAGGCAACGGCAGACAAGACCTTGATAGAGAATGGCGTCCTGAAGCGCTATCTGCATAACACCAGCACCGCGAAGCGCAACAATGGCGAGCCAGGCAACGCCGGTCTGATAGCGCCAGAGCCATTCAATATGGTCGTAGACCCAGGTGAGCATACTGAGGAAGAACTCCGGCAGGAAGCGCAGCTCTACATGACCAATGTCTGGTACACACGTTTTCAGAACATGGCCACAGGTGACTTCTCCACCATCCCCCGCGATGGCTGTTTTATCATGGAAAAAGGCGAGCCAGTTGCTACCGTCAAGAACATCCGGGTGACCGAGAACCTGCAAGGCGTCTTTGAACGCATCGAGGCTCTGGGGAAGGAGCGCGTGCAGGTGCGTGGTTGGGAGGTCGAGACTCCTTGTGTATTGCCCCAGATATTGGCTAAAGATTTAAATATCTCAGCTCCTTTTTCCTGAATGGTTTCTATGACGATGAATAAAGAAGAGGACGCTGGCAAGGACGTGAGCAATGTCGTGTTCGGCTACACGGCCAATAACGCGCAGGTAGAGGAAGAGAACCGCATCCTGCGCGAGACCGTCAACCAGCTCAAGAACGAGCTCACCAAATTCCAGAAGACACCATTGCTGGTCTGCGAGATAAAGGATTTGCAGGGCGACAAGGCCCTCATGCGCCTGCCCAATGGCAATGAGTTCTTTGTCAATATCGCCGCGTCCTGTGAGCCGCTCACAGCAGGTGATTCTGCGCTCGTTGAGCAGAAAAATCTGACCGTGGTCAAGAAGATCCCGCTTTCCAAGCGCTTCACGGTCGAGCAGTTTGTCATCATCGAGAAGCCTAACATCTCCTGGTCGAGCATCGGCGGTCTTGCCGAGCAGATGACGGAGATAAAGGAAGTAATAGAGCTTCCCCTGAAAAAGCCAGAGCTCTTCAAGGCCATTGGCATCACGCCGCCCAAGGGAATCCTTTTGCATGGCCCGCCGGGCACGGGCAAGACTTTGCTGGCAAAGGCGGTGGCATCTTCTACAAAATCAACATTCATCGAGCTGGTGGGTTCCGAGCTCGTGCAAAAGTTCATCGGCGAGGGCGCCAAGCTCGTCAAGGAGGTCTTTCAGCTCGCGCGGGAGCGCGCGCCATCCATCATATTCATTGATGAGATTGACGCGCTGGCATCAAGGCGCATCGAGATTGGCACGAGTGGCGAGCGTGAGGTGCAGCGCACCTTCATGCAGCTGCTCGCGGAGATTGATGGCTTCAAGCATCTGGGCAATGTCAAGGTTGTTGGTTGTACGAATCGCAAGGATATCCTCGACCCCGCGATATTGCGTCCAGGCAGGCTCGACCGATTAATATACGTCCCTGTACCAAATGTCGAAGGCCGCAAGGAGATTTTTCATATCCATGCAAAGGGCATGGCCACCGGTCGCATGAATGCGCAGAAGCTGGTCGATGCCATGGACGGGTTTTCCGGCGCTGAAGTGCGCTCGGTCTGCACAGAGGCGGGCTACTTCGCCATCCGCGCGAGCCGTCACAAGGTCACCCAGGATGACTTCGTCAAAGCCATCGAGAAGGTGCGCCAGGACGAGGAAGCGAGCAAGGATTATCTAGTCATGTTTGGCTGAACAGCGGGCAGCTGTTTGCCTCGTCTTCTGTCACAGGGCACGCATGTTGTGCTGAACGAAGCGATGTGTTCTATCGCATCCACGCGCCTGAATGGTATTGCTCCGCAAGCTCCCTCACGCTCCTCTCGCCGATACCGAAGATGACCGGCTCATGGAACATATTGCGCGTGTCGATTGATTCCTCGATGCCGAGCGCTCGCAGGGCATAGTCTGGCGGGGCGGGCTGCTCGGTCCATGAGAGCGTGCCCTGATAGAGGCCGCTGGCATCGAGGGGGCGAAGCTCTATGCGATAGTGCTGGGATGCCCCCGGAACCGTCATGTCTGTGAGTGTGAGCGATACGCTGATATCGCCGTCTCCTTCAGCATCACTGCTGGCCATGCCATCCCTGTCTAGCGTGTGCACACCGATGTTTTCATCCTGCCGGAACAGTTCGATGTAGGACGCGAGAGGATTAAAAACATTCAGCACGCCGGTGTACAGGATACGCTCTTTGCTGATGTGTCCAGTCTGCGCCAGCAGCGCCCGGCGTTCAGTGATCCTCGCTTCCCTGGCAATCTCCAGGTCCACTTCTGACGAGATCACTTGTCGTTGCACTTCTTTCTGGAGCGACAGTCCCTGCCTATAGGCGATGTCGTGGGCGAGCAGTGGAGATGCCACGACGAGCGGGATGTCCTGCGTCTGCAGCGCGCCTTTTAGCCGATGCAGGCTGCGGGCGTAGCAGGCATCATCAATTCGTCCCTGCTGCATGCCTGTTTTGATGGCGTAGTCGGCGACTGCCTGCCCATCATGGACGTCGGGATGAGGAATGTCCGGCATCATCCGGGATGCATTCAGGTAGTCTCCATAGTCACCAGCATTGGTGAGCCACGCGACAGAAGTGCCAAGGGCCTCGCAGGACTCCCTGACCTGGCCCCAGTAGCGCTGGTTCAGGCGCATGCGCTCGTGCAGGATGTGTGCATCATCGTCGCGCAGCATCCTTGCCGCTTCGTGCTCATCCTCTTCGCTCATCCACGCGATGGCGGCAGTCTTGCCGGGCTCCACAGCGGAGAGCAGCGCTATGAGTCCTCTGCTGGGTGTTGGGTCTGTCCTGGCGCTGACAATCATCATACTGCAGAAAATTTTTTGTCGGTTTATAAAACTGAGCATGATGAGGCGTAGCGCGTGCAAAGTGATCCGCAATGATGCATCGATGGTACAGAGAAGAGCACAGCTCCCAAGTTACATCCGTCGCTCATCGCCGAGGCTCGCTGGGTGTTCACACGGTCATCGCTGTGCAGAACCTAATAATCCCGTGGTGTATTTCAACCTTCGCTTTTGCCAGATCAAAGCGCGTGTAAACGACAGCCAGACTCCTGTGGTACGAATAGCGCTCAGTTGTGTCGCTTCCGCTTCACGGCGATATCGATGCACGTCCTCGTGATGCCCGGGCTATAGCCGCCGCAAGCGACGCAGCGCACGATGCTGCAATCATAGCCCTCGGTCGGCAGCTGCGTCAGCTCATACGCGCAGTCTGCCTGCAGCTCTTTTTCTCTGCAGAAGAAGTAGTAATGTATCATGGCCGAGTCTTTGCACGCGGCAAGCGAGGTGCTGAAGAATCCCGCCGCCCCTTTCGGCAGCGGCATGACTATCCTGTCGAACTGCCCCAGCGTCGGGACCACCTCGTTGGCATCGCCGCAGTGGAGCGCTATCCTGCCCGCCGCGGCCTTGTTGCGCTGCGCGTTCTCCTCTGCCAGCGCGTGCGCGTCAGCATTCAGCTCCACGCCGACTATTTTGCCTGCTTCGCTGTTCTTGGCGAGGGTGAGCACATAAGGCCCGCTGCCAGAGAACATGACGAGCACGTCCTCGCCTGGCTTGACGAGTGATGCCACGCGCATGCGTTCCCCTGCGGAGCGTGGGGAATAGTAGGTCTTCCCCAGTGTCAGCTTGAGCCTCGCGCCGTTTTCGTGGTGGACGGTCGTGAGGTTGTCCTCTCCCGCGATGACCCGGACGGGCTGCAGCCGATGTTCGCCAACGTGCATGCCTGCTTTCGCGGCAATGGCGCGTATGCCCTTATGGAACTGCAGGTAGCATTGGCCGATGGCGGCTGATTTCTGCTCAAGTTCCGGCGGCAGCTCTATGAGTACGATGTCGCCGATGATGTCATAGCTGCTGCCCAGCAGCGAGAGTTCATCCGCGCTCAACACTTCAGAAAGCAGCTCCTTGACCTCACGCGGCTTTGCAATGATCCTGTCTGGCAAGTCGCGCATGATTGCAGCAATGCCCGCCAGCGACTCAGCAACCTCGCCTGCCACCGGCAGGCACACTTCATCGTCTTGTGTAGAGAACCGTCGTCGCCGGTCCAGCAGCCCAACGTGCGCTAGTCGCTCGCGCGCTTTCTGCGCGTCTTCTGGCCTGACACAGCAATAGAGACCCATGGTGGGGAATAATCCCTATCACAATATAATCTTTGCGTCGGAACCATGGACATCGGACAGCAAAGGAGCTATATGCTGCTGAATGCCACCCTTCAGAAGAACGCGTCAAGCCCCCGCTGTTTGGGGGTCATCTTGGCAAGCGATGCTTCGATGCGCTCGAGAGAGAATTCATGCTGCCCGACAAGGATGCGAAGCACGGCCTGTTTGTCAGGCGCCTTCCAGGCCAAGGAGTAGTCGTCAGTGACCGCAGGATGGGCGAGCAGCGTATAGACGTCATGCCAGTCCTGCTCAAAATATTCTTCCCACTTCACCGCGGCGAAGAGCGCGCGTCTGCCGTCGTCGCTGACACCATCGCCAGTGACATGCTCTTTCACCAGCTTGAGCGCTTTTTTCGGGCCGATGCCCTTGATGCCTCCCTGGTTGTAGTCTGTGCCGATGAGCATGCCCAGCAGTATCAATTGCTCTTGCGTGAGTCCCTGCTGCTCGAGCATGACTGATAGTTCGACAAGCTCAGGCGGTGTCTGTCGTGTGCCAAGCCCTTGTCGTCGTCGTTGGCTGGCTGATAGATTCCTTGCCAGCCGCGGCGCGCCGAAGAGCAAGGTGTCAGCGTCCTGGCTGGCGACAGCCCACGCCTTGCTTTGTTTGACCATGTGCGCTGCCTGCGCTTCTGCTTCCGCTGGCGCGGCGATAACAGGCATGCCGAGTGCGGCGACAAGCGTCATGGCTTCTTCTTTCATCTCGCGTGTCAAGCGTACTGTTCTTCTGGCGTACTTGGCCATGGCGTCGATGTCCTTCTCAGCGGCAGCTTTCTGGTACGCCGCCGCGGCCTCCTCTTTTGCGACACGCCGCCGGGTGAGTTCCGCCTGCTTGAGTCCGGGAGGTGTCCCGTCAAAGACCCATGCCGGTCGCGCGCCAAGTGACATCAACCAGGCGCTGCGATTGAGGACTCCTGCGAGATGGCTGGTGATAGAGCCGTGGCTGTCCATGAGCGGCGTCCCGTCCTGTTGCCTGATGCTGCTCAGGAACTGGTAGAGGAAGAGCGGAGCGTCCACAGCCAGAATCTTGCCTTTGAGAGCCTCTTCTGAGAGTTCTCTGGCCTGCCACAGCTCCGTGATGTTGACGCCCATGTGAAGCGGTATCCTGCGGGCGCTTATAAAATTGGCCCTGTCTGTCCCTGTGGTCTTCCTGCTCTTCCTGTTCGCTGTACAGTCGCTCAGAAATGATACTTTTATTAATGCAGCCCCCACCAGTACAGTTCATGCGCGATGCTCAATTGCACAGGCCTGTCATATTGGCCATGGTCGCTGTCATCATGGTGCTGGGGCTTGGTCTGGCCTACTCGTCCATGGGCCGTCTGCAGAATCTGCGTATGGAGGAAGAGCAGGTCTCGCTCACCGCGAGCATGCAGGCGACCATCGATAACCTGCTGCGAAGTTCTGAGACAGGCTCTGCCATCGAGCGCTCCTTCCAGGTGGCGCCAGGCATATCTGAGATATGCTTCGCGGATGCGAACGCCCCTTTGGATAAGTTTGTCTCGGCTGAGCTTGCGCGTAGGGTGACAGATGGTTCTGTAGTGGCCGCTAAATCAGGCAAAAGATTTCTGCTCTCTCCTGTGGAGCATCTGCAGCTCAATCGCAATCCGCTGTGCATAGCGACTGACGGCTCGCTTGATGTGCGGCTCGTCTCGCGCAGCAGAGGGGCCGACATCATGCCGCTCGACCAGGGGCAGCAGCGCGCTGATTGCACATCCGTGCTCTACAATGGCGCGGAGCAATCGAGCGTCGATGTGACTTTTGTCAGCGACAACTACGGCGATGAGGAGGACTTTGCCAGGGACGTCGCGGAATACACGCTCTACCTCATCCAGCATGAGCCCTTCAAGTCGCGCCAGGACGTGTTCAATTTCTATCGTGTCTTCACCCAAGCACCGCTTGACTGCATGCAGCAGGGCATCCTCGCCTGCGACCCTTACGCAGCGAAGCGCGAGGCGGCCAAGTGCCCGTCAGATTATGTCATCGTCATGCACAGCAGGTCAAAGACGCAGAACCTGGCATCGCCCATCCGTTCGAGCAGCCGAGGGACGCTGGTGTCACTGAACGCGGCTGATGACAAGGCGATATTCATCCATGAGTTCGGTCATGCCTTTGGCGAGCTTGGCGACGAGTACGTCGACGAGCGTTACTACAGCGCGGCGCGCATCGACCCGTTGGATTATCCGAACTGCGACAGGGCGCCCTGCGCGCGCTGGTCAGGCATGAACGCGACCGGATGCTATTCTGGGTGTATGCTGGGCGCCTACAGCAGACCCACCGCTGATTCCGTCATGCGTTCTCCCTACAGGACCACTGACTTTGGCGCGTTCAACGAGCAGGAGCTGATGCAGCATCTTGCGCGTTATGGAGGTGAGCGTTGATGCGTGCAAGGACTCAGGGCGCATTCCATATGCAAAGGGCACTGTTGGCATCATTGCTCCTGGCAATCGCGTTGTCATCACTCCCAGCCATACGCGCGGGCATCATCGGTCAGGCGCCTGATGAGCTATTGCTGGTCAAGGTGCAGGCGGCAGACAGCAGCACAGGAGGGTATCGCGTGCTTGAGTCCGTGACCTTGACTGGCTTTCTGCCTGACTACAGAAACCCCCCTGCAAAGCCCTATCAGGCCGTGCTGCGCGACCATGACATGGTGCAGTTCACTCTGGGTTTCCATGACCCGCGCCTTATCCTGACTGACGCTATCGTCGGAGAAGAGATGCAGGGGGGCGTGGAGAAGCTTGATGAGGCAAGCTTCGCGCTGCTCTTGCCCACGACCAACGCGACAGACCTGGACATCTACGACAATGAAGGCGCGCTGGTGCTCACGCACCCGTTGCGGAAGCGGGCGGTGTCATGGTCATGGTTGTTGCTGCTGGCGCTGCCGCTGCTCGCGTGGATTGTCTACGCCATGAGAAAGGAAGCGTGATGCTGTCGGAGATTCATTCAATCATTCGGCTGCCAGGTAATCCACGGCAATGCCGAATTCTTTGAGCATGGTCTCGGCGCGCTTGGTCAGTCCTTTCTGGCAGACAAAGAGCACCGGCATGTTTCTTTTCTGTCCAGTAGCGTATGCCATGCCTAAATCGCCGTCATTGCCTTTGGCCTTGTTCTTGGCTTTGCAATAGTAGGTCATGGTGCCGACCGCCGAGGGGACCCTGACAATAAGGTCCAGCTCTTTTCCTTTGCGCACGCTCCTGAGCTCAGCCACGCCGACGCCCTTGCTGGCGAAGTGCGCAGTGACCTGCGCCTCGAAGCTGCCAGGGATGATGTCAGGTATCGTTGGTGTATCAGCGGCTGCTGCGGCTGTTCCGCTGATTGCGTGTTGTCTTTTGCTCGGCTTTGGTCTTGCGGGCTTGCTCTTGGCCGCAGGAGTGGTCGCTTCTTTGTTTGTCATCGGTAGTGGCAGCTGTTCCTGGCTTTCCTTGACCGCATGCGTTGCGGATTGTGACGTTGACGCAAGAACCTCGGGCGTGTCCTGCTCGTATCTGCAATCAGGAGTCCTCGCAGAAACTGGTGTTGCGGGGGCTTTAGGGATTGCTTGCGTAGTGGGCTGCTGCTCTGGTTTCGCATCTTGCGAAGCAGATGCTACCCGCTCCTGTATCACTGCTTCTGTTGTCTCCTGCACCGGGGGCTGCATTATTTTCCGCATTGGCTCCCGTGTAGGTGCTGCCGACAAAGTGGGCGCGAGAGGATTGAGCGCGCGCAGTGCCTCATCATCATTGAGCAGGAACCATCTGAAGTAGAGCGCGCCGTCGTGCTGGAAGGGCTTGGCAAAATCCGGGATGTTCGTGAGCGCGACGCGCTCGACCGGCTGCAGCTCAGAGGCCTTGAGCACCTTGCGCTCCAGCAGCAGATCATACGCGTGCTTATCGACGCTGCCGAGCTTGTCGCAGAAATTGCAGAGCGCTGCTTCCTGTCCGGGGATGTAGTAGAGTGGGCTGCCCCCGACCTTCAGCCGCGTGATGCGCACCAGCCCTGACGCGGCAAGCTCGCTGAGTATCGCGCCAGCGATCATGGTGTTGCTGTTCATCCTGCTGGCGATGGTCATGGGGACCGTGGGCCCGGACTGGCGGAGGATCTCCAGTGCCTGGTCGCGATGCGTCGTGGCCATGCGCCTACGGCCTCATCCACCGCACTTCCCAGTAGGATACGCCATTCTCGTCATCGACCACGCCCATGAGCAGGCGCTTTCTCGTGCTGTGCGCGACGCGGTTCTTGGCAGCGAAGTCCTGCCACGTGAGCGCGTTGCCTTCCGCGACCGGGTACACGACCCATTTCGCGTGGTCATCGCCCGGCTTGACCCCGCGATCATACACGCGAAAGTCAGCGCCGAACTTGAGCGCGGTCTTGACGATGTAGCCGCGGCTGCGAAGATCAGAGAACACGATATAGCGGGTGCGAAACTGCGGGTCTGTCTTGCTGAACATGCGCAGCATGCCGCGCGTGGTGAGCGTCCTGCCTCTGGTGTCCCTGACCGTGAGGCGTCCTTTCTCTGTCAGGAACAGTCCTTCGAGCAACGAGAGCTGCAAGGTGCCGTCAGGATTCGGCTCACCATAGCCGGCCTGCTGGTGAAGCTCGTCATTCTCCGCGATGATGCTCTCTCCAAGGTAGGTAGCCTGGTGCATGGGCGATTGAAATGCTGCGGTGTTTATAAGCGATGCGGTGGGGGGCGACCAACATGATGTGGTAATCCTTATATACGCTCCCTGCCTTTCCTGCCCGTATGCCGACCGTAACCTTCCTGGGCACAAGCTGCATGCAGCCGACCAAGGAGCGCAACCACAGCGCGCTCTTCTTCCCTCATGATACAGAGGGCATCCTCTTTGACTGTGGCGAGAACACGCAGCGTCAGCTCAAGATAGCGGGCATCAGGCCCACCAAGATAACGCGCATCTTCCTGACCCATTGGCATGGCGATCATGTGCTTGGCCTGCCCGGGCTGTTGCAGACCATGGCAGCCGCCCCCTATGTTGGGACGCTGCACGTCTATGGTCCGAAAGGATCCAAAGAGCGCTTCGGTTATATGTTTCGCGCATTTGACTTCGACGCCAAGCTTGACCTGGTGGTCCATGACATCGAGCCCGGCGTGGTCTGCGATGCTTCCTTGTTCGAGGTGCATGCCGCGATGCTTGACCATGGTGTGCCCTGCTTCGGGTATCGATGGGTGGAGAAAGATAAACGGCGCATAAAGGTCGCGGCAGTCAAGAAGCTGGGCATCCCCGACGGTCCCTTGCTCGGCGAGCTGCAGCGCGGCAGGTCCATCGAGTGGAAGGGTAAGAGGGTCCCTGCTGATGAGCTGACCTTCCTGCAGAAAGGAAAGGTCATCGCCTACGTCGTGGATACAGCACCCTGCAAAGGCGCTATCGACCTCGCGCAGGGCGCGGACCTGCTCATCTGCGAGGCCGCCTATGCCAATGCCTTGGAGGACAAAGGTGAGCAGTACAAGCACCTGACCGCAAGGGACGCAGCGACCATCGCCCGCAAGGCCGACGCGAAGCAGCTCGTGCTCACGCACTTTAGCCAGCGCTACGCATCGACTGAGGACATCGAGGAGGACGCGAAGGAGATATTTCCTGATGTCGTGTGCGCGTATGATTTCCTGAAAGTCAAGTGCTAAGGCCGCAGCGATAGTCTTCTCAGGACAATAGCAGTTCAATCCTTCTGTGTCACCGACGAGAGCGCAAGCGCGACATCTTCCGCCTGCACCGTGCGCCGGCCTGCGTGCAGGGCGAGCGACGAGGATTTCTCAGCGACCTTTCTGCCAACAGCGACGAGATGCGCCGCCATGGCAGCTTTCGCGTCTTCGCCTACGCGTATGCCTGGATGCGCTTCCTTGATGAACGCTTCCATTGCGTGAAGGCTTGGTTTCATGTTGGTGTGGTCGGTGCAGGGGGTATTTTAAGGTTCGTGCCACAGAGCGAGGGAACGGGGGCAGGTGCTGGCGCATCATGGCGTGTCCTGCAGGGTGATTGCAGGGTGATAATACTTTTAAGTGGACCAGTTATTCCCTTGCTGATGGCTCCGGGCATGGACTCCTCTCACGTGGATCAGATGCAGGGGTTTCTGCATTTTCTGGCAGGCCGGATCGCGAGATCAGATGCGTATCTGTTCCAGGATCTGGTCTCCGCAGGGACGCTCGCCATCCTCGAGCATGGGGGCGAATATGAGTCGTGGCGCAGCGTGTACAGGTCTGCCGACGGGCGAGCTGATGAGGAAGTGATGCTCACGCAGTTCTTCGTGCCTGTGGTGAGATATGCCATGCTTGACCAGTGCAGGGCCTGCAAGGCCCGGCCTCAATGGGGCGCAACCTTCCTCAGGGAGCAGGAGCAGGCGATGCTGGACATGGGCACATCAGATACCGCGGTAATCGCGATGCGCATGGGGCTCTCGCGTGATGAGTATCAAAGGCGCGCGCGGCTGGTTGATCCGTCTGGCACAGTATCCATCGACGATAGTGAGGCGGGCCTGCTGGATGTTGTGGGAGATGCAGATGCTGCGTATGATGCAGTCCTTGAGCACGACCAGGGCGCGCGGTATCTGCGCGGGCTCGATGCGCTGCCGGTGAGAGAGCGCAGGCTGCTCGTGGAGGTCGGTCTGAGGGGCCAGACCTTTGCCAGCATGGCGAGCAATATGAGGTTATCTCCGGGACGAGCCGACCAATTATACCAGCAAGCTAAAGACCGGATGCGTGAGCAGGTCGATGGCGCATCCAGCAGCAATGGCGCTTGCCATCATCCCAGTCTGCCCAGTTCGTTGGCGTACTCCTATGCGGGATTCGATGAGTGGCATCCGGGTCCGGCGGCAAAAGACTTTTTCTGGCGACGGCCGATGGAATATTTCTCATCGATGATTGGCATTGATTTCTATCTTCAGCACGCGACAAGGGACGCTTCGCTGTTGCGTCCCGCGGTCGTGGGGTACGCGGATCGTTTTGACCCCTTGGTGCATGGCACCATGGAGGCGCTGCTGCTTGATGCGAATGGCGTCCGGGGCGAAGATGCGCGTGACGCAGTGACCGTCCATGCGAATCCGTATGGCAGGAACGATTCGTTCCTCAACATATTCGCGTTCGCATTGGAGACCATAGCAGCGTATCAGCTCAATCCCTGGTGGCGGGGGGATGAGGCCGACGAGTCGCTCGGCCGGGCGCAGGCACTGGTGGAAGCCGTATTTGAGCGCTCAGCGCCAACAGAGGCGATAGTGCTCGCCAGCAGGCACTGCCTGGGTCTTGAGACTCGGGTGGCGGCATGGGCGCTTGGCATGCCGTATGATGCCGTGCGAAACGCAATGCTCGCCGCCCAGGACAAGGCGCAGGACTTGATGAGGGGCTGAGTCGCTAAAAAGTTCTGAATTCCGAACTTTCGTTATTCCATGACGCATAACGCAATCGCATATAGTAACACATAAATACTTGCGCGCCTGCATTTTTTCTCATGGTAGCTGCGTCGCACATGAGATCTGTTGGCTGTGCAGCTACGTGCGCGACTATTATGTCGGGCACCTGGTAACCAATAATAAAATGGTTCCCGGGTGCTGGAGATTCTTGCTAGTGCTTGGGAACTCACGAGGAGGTGGGGAAAGATGGATGTATGCCACGTGTGCAGTGAGCCGGTCACAAATCCCTTGTGTCCGCACTGCCTGCACGAGACCGTACGGCAATGGGTCGAAGAAGAGGACCAAGACATGGCGAGGAGCATCTGGCGTCTGGACGAGGTGTTCCCTGATATGGCTATGGCGTCTGTCCATTGCATCAGGTGCGGGCGTGGCGTAGAGGTCTGTCCTCATTGCTATACCAAGGAAGTCCGCGACATCCTGGGCAAGGATGAGCAGCTGCAGGCGCAGTTCACGCGCCTGTTCAATTTCCATCTTCACGCCCCGCCCAACATGGCGTGATCCGCTGCGAGTTGCCTGCGATTGATGCGAGGCGCGGTCTTTAGCGGCCGCTGTTTTTTCTTTATGATCGCGCGAGGCGATGGTTAAGGTGTGGGACTTCTGTGTATGCGTCTCATAGGTGCTTCACGCGGTGGACTGTGCACATGCTGAGCTGCTGTCAGCGTCAAGCATCTTTCGCTTGTGGGGCAGGTTCGGCAGCCTCTGCCTTGCCCCTGCCCTGCGCCATGCTGCAGGGCGCGGGAACAGACCTTCATGAAGTCAGGTTCTTTTTCCATCATCCCGAAATTATATAAACTCCCTATGCATTCCCAATAACTATGGTCGCGGCATCAATCGTGGCATGGTCTGTTCCATCTGCCTGCGGCTCTGCCATTATCGGCATTATTATTCGTTAGAGCAGCCAGACTTCTGGGCTGCGGTGGTAAACATGGTACAGATAGCAGTGTATGACACAACGCTTCGGGACGGGGCGCAGAGCCCGCATGTGCGCTTTGGCATCAAGGACAAGCTGACCCTCCTGCGGATGCTCGATGACTATGGTATCGACTACGTTGAGCTGGGTTATCCTGCAGCGTCCGAGGCAGAGATGAAGGTCTTTCAGGAGGGCTCAAAGCTAAACCTTGCGACCAATATCGTCGCCTTCGGTTCTACGCATCGCATGGGTGTGGCGGCGAAGGATGACATAGGCATGCATGCTCTTGTAAAATCAGGCGCGAAGGTGGCGTGCATCTTCGGCAAGGCAAGGCCGAGTCATGTGAGCCTGCAACTCAAGGCGAGCCTTGATGACAACTTGGCAGCCATCGCTGATAGCGTCTCTTATCTCAAGTCCCAGGGCATGACGGTCTTCTTTGACGCAGAGCATTTTTTTGATGGCTGCGGGGAGGACAAGGCCTACGCGTTCTCCTGCCTCAACGTGGCGGCTGACGCTGGCGCGCACACGCTCATCCTTTGTGACACGTCCGGCGGAGCCATGCCCCCTGATGTGGAGCTGCTGACCCGTGAAGCGGTCAAGGCATTCCCTGGTACAGTCATCGGCATCCACTGCCACAATGACTGTGGCCTTGGCGTGGCCAACACGATGGCAGCGGTGCGTGCTGGCGCAAGCCACGTGCAGGGTACTATCAACGGCTTTGGTGAGCGAACAGGCAATGCTGACCTTTGCCAGGTGCTGCCCTTGCTGGGCCTTAAGCTCGGCTGCGCGCTGGGCACAAGAGTCTGCAAGCCAGGTATCAAGCTGAGCAAGACCAAATCCGTATCAGATCGCATCTTCTCGCTGGCTAATGTCAAGCCGGACAAGAGCAAGCCATTCGTGGGCGATTATGCCTTCATGCACAAGGCGGGCATGCACGTTGACGCCATACGCAAGGGCGCGTCCTACGAGCACATAGCGCCGGCTGCTGTGGGCAATGATACATACTTTGTGCTCTCTGAGCTGTCAGGCAAGGCTAACGTCCTGGCGCTGCTCGAGAAGCATGGCATCGTCGTTGATAAGCAGGATCCGCGTGTCAAGGCCCTCCTCATGGACGTGGAGCGCATGGAAGCAGAAGGCTATGGCATCAGTGGTCTTCCCGCGGAGCATGAGCTGCTGATAGCCAAGCATTTCAAGGCGCTGCCCTTCCAGCTGGACTCCTGGCGCATCGTGACTGAGCACATGCATGGCGAGTTCTCTGAGTGCATGATGACAGGCGTGCTTGATGGGGCAAAGATTGAGGCCTTTGTCTCCCTGGATGACAACGGTCCGGTTGACGCCATGTTCGTCGCGCTCAAGAAGCTGCTGGCGAAATATCCTGTCAGGGGTATATCGCTCATCAACTACAAGGTCATGATAGCGCAGGACAAGGGCCCGGAATCAAGCGTGCGCGTCTACATTGAGTTCAAGGATAATGGTCATGAGTGGGCGACCGCTGGCGTATCGACCAATATCCTGGAAGCGAGCATTGAGGCGCTGACCAAGGGATTTACCTACCACCTCCACAGGAAACAAAGCAACGTGTCGACATAGTTACTTAATCTCCAGTGGAAATTATGGGGTGTTGCCTCATTTAGAGGCGTTTTGAAGGCATTTATTGCTTGTCAAGCCCTTGGATTGTCATAAATTTGCTTATGTCCAACGTTTCGACTCCTTTTATATTCGGTTTATAACTTGTTTATAAGTGGGGCGCTGTCCCTGATAATACCCGTCTTATATACGCAACTCGTGGTTTAAAAGCGGAGCATTTTTAAATGCCAAAAAAATTCCGCATATAAAAGGGATACACCATGGCCAAAGCCAAGAAACCAGAAGGAAAGCGTGAGCTTACCGTCGTAAACATCGTGGTGAGCGCTTCGCTCGGGCACGACATCCCGCTTGAGAAGATGGCTGCCACGCTGTCAAACACCGAATATAATCCTGAGCAGTTTCCCGGACTAGTCCTCAGGATTAAAGAGCCAAAGACCTCTGCGCTGATTTTCAGCTCCGGCAACATTGTCTGTACTGGCGCGCGCAGCATGGACAAGGTCGAGGAGGCTGTAAAGAAGATTATCAAGTCCCTGGAGAAGATTGGTATCAAGATCACCATCAAGCCGGAGATCAAGATCCAGAACATTGTAGCTTCAGGCACCGTGGGTATGGACCTTAACCTCAACACCCTAGCCATGAAGCTCGATAACACAGAGTACGAGCCAGAGCAGTTCCCCGGTCTGGTCTATAAGCTGCCTGCCGCGAAAGCCACGTTCCTGCTGTTCTCTAACGGCAAGGTCGTCTGCACAGGTACCAAGAGCGAAACCGCGGTGCAGATAGCGCTCGAAAAACTTGTGGAAAATCTCAAGAAGGTTATTTAACCCAGTTTCTTTTCCCTTTTCTTCGCCTGCGTGGTAGTTTTCGCTATGCGCTGGCAGAGGCGTGACGCTGGTTCGCAAGGGTCTTTCGTCATGCTGCAATCGTATTTGGGGGTATATGATGGAGACTGGAGAACAGATAGGGTTATTCAAGGAGTTCTTTGAGCAGCAGTACTCCCTGGACCTTGCTGAGATACAGCGCCTGGGCAAGCGCCGCATGAGCGTCGACTTTGGCGCCATCGCGACCCACAGTGTTGAGCTGGCTGAGATGCTCATGGATCAGCCCGAGGAGGTCATCAAGGCCGCCGAGCTCGCTATCCAGGAAGTATTGGGGCTTGATGAGCCGGTGGTGGCTGTCCGCCTCATCAATGTTCCTTACACGCAGAAGTACATGGTGCGCTCGGTGCGTGCAGAGCACATAGGGAGGCTCATCTATCTGGAAGGCATCATCAGGCAGAAGTCTGATGTGCGCCCGCAGATGACACTCGCGCGCTTTGAGTGCCCTGCTTGCGGCAACGTGACCAGTATCCCGCAGACCGATACGACCCTGAAGGCCCCCGGGCGCTGCAGTTGCGGCTACAAAGGCACATTCAGGCAGGTGAGCAAGGAGCTCGTTGACGCGCAGAGCATTGTGTTAGAAGAATCCCCTGATGAGCTCGAAGGCGGCGAGCAGCCAAAAAGAATCAACCTCTTCCTGCGCTCAGACCTCGTGAGTCCATTGAGCGAGAAGCGGACCAACCCAGGAAGCCGTATCGGTGTGGTGGGCATCCTGAAGGAAAGTCCGCAGATGACGAAAGCAGGGCAGAAGAGCACGCGCTACGACATATTCTTCGATGTCAATAATATCATCCCGAAGGATGAGACTTTCGAGGACGTGAAGATAACTGACGAGGAGGAAGAGACCTTTCGCGAGCTGGCGGCAGACCCCCATCTCTGGGACCGTCTGGTGGCCTCCCTCGCTCCAAGCATCTACGGGCATGAGAAGGTCAAGTTGGCGCTGCTGTTGCAGATGTTCTCTGGCGTGCGAAAGCGTAGGGAGGGCGGTGTTGTCATCAGAGGTGACATTCACGTCCTGCTGGTAGGTGATCCTGGGGCGGGAAAGAGTCAGCTCCTGCGCAGGGTCGCGGCTGTCGCGCCCAAGGCCCGCTACGTGGCAGGTAAGGGTGCGTCTGGTGCTGGCCTTACTGCGGCTGTGGTCAAGGATGAGTTCATTCGCGGCTGGGCGCTTGAGGCAGGAGCGCTGGTCCTCGCGAATGAAGGTATGTGCATGATTGACGAGCTTGACAAGATGAGTACGGAGGATAGAGACGCGATGCACGAGGCGCTTGAGCAACAGACCGTCAGCATCGCCAAGGCGAATATTCAGGCGACGCTGAGGGCTGAGACGACCGTGCTTGCGGCAGCCAACCCAAAGTACGGTCGCTTTGTCATAACCGAATCCCTGCCCGGGCAGGTGGACCTCATCCCGTCGCTGCTTTCGCGATTTGACCTGCTCTTCGCCATCAAGGACCTGCCGGATCCGGGGCGCGACGCGGAGATGGCAGGATTCATCCTGAACATGCACCGCACGACCAAGCATGAGAGCCCGGACATTCCCACTCCTGTCCTGAAAAAATACATCGCCTTTGCCAGACGGTTCCAGCCCAAGCTGACCGAGGCGGCCTTCAACGAGATTAAGGACTACTATGTCAGCATGCGCTCCAAGGGCCTGGAGGGCGAGACCAAGAGCGTCCCCATAACGCCGCGCCAGCTCGAGGCCCTGGTGCGATTGTCCGAGGCGGCGGCCAAGGCGCGCTTCTCTGACCTTGTCGAGCAGCAGGACGCGAAGATAGCAACTGACCTCGTGCAATACTACCTCAATGAGTTTGGCAGGGACTCGAGCACAGGCGTTGTGGATATCGACCGCATCATGACGGGAACGCCAGCGTCCCAGAGAAACAAGCTGCTCATTGTCCGAGACATCATCCGCAACCTGCTCTCGCGCTCCGGCGAGAAGGAGGTCTTGGTTACTGACATCTACATGGAGGCGCAGGAGAAGAACCTGGGCGAGCAGGAGATAGACGATCTGCTCGTGCAGCTCGAGCGCAAGGGCGACATCTGGAAGCCAAGCAAGAACAAAGTATCGACCATGTGAGAGTTATGATGCGAACAGAAAAAGAATCCATGATAGCGCGTGCGGCGTGTGCGCGAAGAGGGTCATCTTCTCCTTATTATCCTGCATCGCAACTACGATGCGGTCCCCATGGAGGCCATCATGTCAGAGCATGACGTGGACAGTCAACCCGCTGGAAGGCCGACGCAATTCACCTACCCTCCTGCGGTGCCATTGACCGCTGACATGTTTCTCGCAGCGCCGTTCATGCAAGGTCAGGACATGCAGCCCTCATGCCTGCGCATGAATGTGCCTGCCTATCGCGTCTCCCTGCTGGGTATGATAGTGCTCAGCCAGGACGGCGCTGCGATTCTCGACGACGGTACAGGGAGCGTGCCGTTGCGTGGTCTTTCCTTTGAGCCCAAGGTCGGCGACATCCTCAATGTCATCGGCAGGCCGCGCGAGTTCGGAGCCCGCCATTGCTCAGTGGAGATAATGAAAGTACTAGGCGACGCGCGCTGGATAAAAGTGCACCGTGCGAAGGCGCAGCTGCTGCGTATGCGCCCGGGCGAAGCGCCGCCTCCTGAGCCTGCCCAGGTGATTCCTGACGAGGTGCGCGAGGCCGCATCCGTGCCGCCAGAGTCATTGGACATGGGCGAGGCCGTGCTTGCTGCTATCAGGAAGCTGGACAAGGGCGAGGGCGCGTCGCTCACGGATGTGGTCGCGGCCGCGGTAGGCGCCGACCATTCCAGCACAAAGGCCGCAGAAGCAGAGCAGGCAGTGACAGACCTCACCAATGCCGGGGAGATCTTCGAGCTCGCGCCGGGACGGCTGAAGGTGCTGGAATGACCGCTTGATATTATATGTTCTTTCAAGAATGCGTTGCTTGTTTCCTTGCCTACTTGCTCGTCGAGTAGAAGAGGCGAAGGTAGGTGTTGTCTGATATTCTCACATATTTCTTTCGCCTGTCTTTGTCGGACGTTGTTATAGTGATCAGCCCCTTATCGAGAAGATCCTTTATTGGATGTCTGAGATTGGTTGGGAGTATCCCGGTGCGTTGCGCCAAATCTGTCATGGTTATCTTTCCGGTGACATCGAGCAGTATGGTAATGATCTTGGTTTCGTGCTGTGTCAGTGTGGAGAATATTGCCTGTTTCTCCTTCTCCTGCACGGCTTTTATCTCATGCATGGTTATCTTGCAGGGGGCTTGCTGCTCTGTCGAGAGCATGGTGTCTTCCAGGACTTTGAAGGCGAATCTGATGTTGTTTAATGTTTCATAGAGCCAGGTCACTGTTGTTTCTTCATACGGAGACAGATAGGTCCCTTCTGGAATCGTGAGTGAATTGCAGCGTTTTTTCAGTATCTCCAGCACATGGTATGAATTCAGCGGTCCTAGGACAATTGGTTGAGAAAAAGTACTGTGCGCCTGTGGGTATGTCTCCAATGCGCCCAAGCATGAAGGTGGCCCCATGAATATAAAATGAATGCCTTCTATCTGGAGGTAGTCGCGTATCATGCGGAAAAAATCAGCTAGGTGCATGCTGTCAATGTTCTCCAAGTTGTCATACGGCAGTATCAGCTGCTTTCCTTGTGCGAGGAGTTCCTGGCTCAGTGCACGGAGTAACTCTTCATATATTTCCGGACTGATTGCTCCAGGAACGCTCTTTGTTGAGGAGACTCCTACTCCTGTTCCTGCGATGCTCCCTTGCACTGCCTTCTGTGTCCCGATAGCGACATAATCGCCGATTCTGGCGAGAGCAGGGAGCTTGAGCCCGTGCTGGTCCCATCGGAAGATTAAACTGGAAGTATAGACTGCAGACAGGGTTGCCAGAAGGAATTCCTTGGATCCCCAAGCGGATTGGGCCTTTATTTCGGTCGATGTTGTGACGTGATGCGCTTTGGATTGTCGTTCGATGCAGAGCTTCCATCTGATATAGTTGGAGAAGGTTGTCTTGCCTACGCCAAAATTGCCGCTGATGAATGTCCGTGTGTTGTTGGATGAACAGATGATCCTCAGTAATTTTGTGGTTTCTTCTGTTCTACCTGAAAAGACCTTTCCGATGGGCAGAGAACTCAAGAGGGTCGTGGGGCCGGTCGTGAATGGGCTTTCACGAAGTCCATACTTGGGCCAGACTGAATGCGCATCCTCGGGAGAAGTTTCTTCCTGAATTGCCATGTGCTGTAGTATTCCACAGTGATATAAATAGTTATGCATTTACATATAATTATTTAGTTTTATATAATGATATTATTCTATATCATAATCGCATTATTTTCCTGGCTTGGTGCTGTATATTATTTTTACGTATCAAATCACCACTTTAGAGTAATATTCTTAAAGTCTTCCGAGTTTTCGCAGCCCATGCAGGACGTCCAGATACTCCACGAGCAGCCATATCCAAGTATGGCCCGGCGCGATGACCTTGAGCGCCTGCTCGATACCATCCCACAAGTCGAGCACGACAACCCTGCGCGTCCTGAATGGCCGCCAGCGCCGCAGCGCGAGATAGACCTTGCGACATATGGCTGCGGTGCAATCATTGTCCAGGACGAGTCGGTCAATCCGACAGGTACGCACAAGGCCCGCTCCGCGCACGAGACCGGTCCGGTCTGGCATAGGGGTTGGGCAGAGCGTATGTGGCTGAGTGGTGTGGATGTCACCCCTTTTCCCACCATGAGCATCATCACCACGGGCAATGCTGGCGCCGCCATTGCGCAGGCGCATCAGCAGTATGGCCTGCCGCCCATCCGATGCCTGATGGACAGGGCAACGCCGGCATCCAACACCGACCGTCTCATCGGGCTTGGCGCGTCAGTCTATCTGACCGACCTTTCTGTAGGAGTCCTCGCTGCCGACGACATCCTGGCGATGACCAGCAACAGAGAAGGTCTTGACCTGACCAGCGCGCGTATCGTCGATCGACAGCGTACCTTCTATGACTGGCTTGCGCATGAGTCGTTCAATCATTTTGCTGACGCGAAGAACGGTTGTCACATCCTGCTGCCCTACGGCTCTGGAGATCTATTCGCGAATCTCCTCTACTGGCAGGCGGAGAACCTGCGTCATGGCCCGGACCCGCGGCTCCAGATACCGCTCAGCACCCTCGCGTCAATCAACATCATGGCTGCCCAACCAGGTTCCCCCGCAAGTGCCGCCAGATACCTGACAGGATGCAAGCCTTTTGAGTACTTCGCCTCTAATGATATTGATGGCGCAATCCGCGCAGGCCTCACCGGATCAAGGACAGGGATATACGCGGTGGATGAGCAGGAGATAGCGCACGGCGCACAGACCCTTGCGCAATTCATGCGCACGAGCGAGAGCGGTGCCGCGGGCGTCGCATTGTACATGGCGCTCTGGGAACAGCAGGCGTTCGTGCGTCATGATGATATTCTTGCGATAAATACCGGCGGTTAGGGTGCGCGTAAAATAGAGACCGAGCGCAAGAGCGTCGGATCAAGGTCATCATTCCCCCCTGCTGTGATACTCGACGATCTTCTTATGCTTCCAGTAGCCCCGTCCGAACCACCACCAGCACAGGATGGCCGTGAGTACGTTAGACACAGGAAACGCCCACCAGAGTCCAGAATACGAGAGCGATGTATATTTCGAGAGCGTGAACGCGACGGGCAATTGTATGACCCAGAAGCTGACGAGCGAGAGTATCATGCTGGACTTGGTGTCGCCCGCGCCGCGCAGCGCGCCGAGCAGCGCCATCTGGATGCCGAGGAACCCGAACACAGGAGACATGATGCGCAGGAACGCTGCGCCTGCCCTGATGACCTCTAGCTCGCCAGGGACGAAGAATGCGGTGATGGGCCTCGCGAAGATATAGAACATTGCGCCGATGATGGTCAGTATCCAGAACCCTAGCTGGTAGCTTGTCCTGGTTATCTCCTCTGCCTCATCAGGCTTGCCTGCGCCCATGCGTTGTCCCACGAGCGTCGAGGTGCCAAGGGACAGTCCGACAGCGGGGATGATAACGAAACTGAAGATGCGCATGCCGATGCCGTAGGCGGCGACGATTATCGTGCCGAACGTCGCGACAATGACCATCATGGCCACAAGACCCAATGCCCTGCTGCCTTGTTCGATGCTGCTGGGCAATCCGATGCGAAAGAGCTTTCTGACCACAGGCCAGTCCGGCTTGAGATGCTTGAGGCGAAGCCGTATGCCCTGCTTGCCAGACAGCAGGAAGTACAGGCCCGCGATGCTGGCGAGGCCCTGCGTGCCGATGGTCGCGAGCGCGGCGCCTGTGACGCCATAGGCAGGGATGGGTCCATAGCCGAAGATGAACAAGGGGTCTAGTATGAGATTGAGCAGCACCGTGCCAAGCACGATGTATGCAGGCACCTTGACCTCGCCCACGCCTCGGACGAGCGACTGATACGCGAAGAACCCGAACAGGAACAGTATGCCCGCGAACGACAACTGCATGTAGGCGACAGTATCAGCGAGGATGTCAGGCCCTGCGCCGATGGCTTTGGCGACCGGGGCGGAGAGCAGGTATCCGAGCGCGCCGCACACCAGTGATAGCACCAGCATCAGCACCAGGGTCTGTCCGGCAGCATGGTCAATGGCCTCTGGTTTTTTCGCGCCATAGTACTGCGCGACCAGCACGCTGCCCGCGACGCCGATGCCCATGGCGATGCTCATGACAAAGAAGAACACAGGAAAGCTCAGGGATACAGCTGCCACAGCGCCAGCGCCGAGCCGTCCTACCCAGAACGTGTCCGTGAGCTGATACGCGGTCTGCAGGATATTTGCAGCGACGATGGGCAAGGTCAGTCCCAGCAGCGCCTTGATGGTATCGCCGTCCTTGACCCGCAGGCGCTTTGTTGACGTCATCTATCCAGAACACAAGGAACTGGTATTTATGTGTGACTGCGGTCTGTGTGATTGTGGTCTGTGTGACTGTGGTATTGGCTCTGTCCTAAGAGTCGGTAGAGCATAAGGAATGCGTTGTAGACGATGCACTTCCTGATGATCTCGGCGCGGATGGTTCGTGCCTTGCGGCAGCGTATGCTGCCGCCAAGGGTTCTTTTTATGGCGCTGATGAGAGCTTTTGCTAGTTCGCGTCGGTGGTAGGTGCGGGTGCGAAAGGCCTTGAGGGCTATCTTGCGGTAGTGCCCTTTTTTGGTGGTTTTGCGGGCTGGTATCATGCTTTGGATGCCGTGGTCGTGGCAGAGTTCGTGTAT
>MNWW01000005.1 GCA_001871415.1 Candidatus Woesearchaeota archaeon CG1_02_57_44
CGAGAGGTAAGGGCGCGATGGTCCTGTCACCAGAGACGCAAGCGGAATTTCAGCGCCTTGTCGAAGGACACCGTCGTCTGCTTGAGGCGATAGGGAAGCTGTAGTGTTATTGCAAAGCACGGGGTTGAATACCCCGTCCTTCAGGACGTGCTTTGCAATTCAAAAATCCGCCTGCAATGACGAGGCGCGGTAATACCGCGGCCTTCAGGCCGCGGTTAGCGCCGAGTGGCGGATTTTTGTTATCTTCTTTCTCTATTGCTTGATGTATCGCTCGGCATTATCCTGTGATGGGCAAGACACCAAGAGGTTGCGGTCTCATGCTTACAACAGTATAATATAAGAGGAAGAAAGCTGACGCGGTCGCGCCAGTACTTCTGCGCGGTGGATGGTGGATGTCGCCTCAGCACGTCGCGACAAATGCCTGCGTCTCCTTCAAATCAGCGGCGCCAATCTTCTTGGCACCTGTCCCCGCGCAGAGGAGGACGGGAAGTCCCTTGCCGGTCGCTTCTGGATAGCACTGCTCGATGACGTTCTGCTTGTCGTAAAAGTCCGCGTACACGACCTGCGTCCCTTCCTTTGCCACGGTCTGCACATTTGGCAGCATCTGCATGCACGGCGGGCAAGCATCAGTGTAGTAGTAGATTACCGTTGAGACATTCAGACCAAGCTTCTTTGCACAGGAAAACCCATTGCCCATCTGCGTGGTCATGGTCACATTGGACTCTTCGCCGGTGTTCACGTCGCGGATGATCACAGCAGTGGAATCCCCTGTCTGGTTGGCGGCTGTCGCGGGGGGGGTCATCGATGTGTTCTGCTCGGGCTGAGTCGTTTCCACCGCATCAGGTGTCGTGTCTTCTGTTGGTATGGCGCCTTCTGTCTGCGCATCTGCCATGGTGTCCTGCTTCGTCGAGTCTGTCGCGGGCTGCTGCGTCGTCGTAGGATCCTGTTGCAGCATGATGCGGATGGACGCACGGGCGCGCAGCTGCGTGAGGTAGATGGCGAAGAGCTGCTGGCGCTTCTCTGATGCGAGCAGGCCCTTGATGTCAGGCTCCACATCCGTGTAGTTGAGCGGGCTTCCATCGAAACCCACGATGTCCGCGCGATTCTCATCATAGTAGCGCATGGCTTCCTCATCGGTGATGTCTGGGATATCGAGAGTAGCGTTCAGCAGGTTCTGGATAGACAACTGCACGGTTAGGGATTCTTTGATTTGATCCCAGGTGATATTCTGCCCTGTCATCTGTTGCTCTATCACATCCTTTGGATAGGGACTATTGGCCAAAAGCTCCTCGAGGGTCGCATCCACTTCCTGCTCGGTCACAGCGTATCCTTCTGCCTGGGCTTCCTGATAGAGCAGCTGCTCGGGGATCAGGCTCTCATTGAGGAATGCGAACCTGGAGGTGAGCTGCTGCTGCGACGGGGACAACTGACTGTAGAGCTGGTCCAGTTCGGCCATGCTGATATCATGGCCATTCACGCTCGCGGCTATCGCTGGTTGTGTCGTGGTCGCGTGGTTCGCGGCCAGCAGCCACCAGAGCAACGCGATGATCGCGACGAGAATCACGAAATAGAGCATGCCTTTGCCGCTTATCTCATCATCCTCTGATTTCTCACGGCTATCTGTCGGTGGGGTCTTATGCGGCAAGCTGGTGCCGGTCACTGCGGGTGATTCGGGGTTATCAACATCTGCTTCATCATCAAGGATATCATTGTCTGATTCCTGTGCTTCGTCGATCTTCTCAGGAGTGGGTGACTCTTGGTCGTCGAGGTCCTTTTCCAGGGATTGTTCTTCTTTTGGCTCAGAATCTTTCTTCGCTTCTTTTTTAGCGGACTTCTTCGTGCGTGTGGCCTTGTGTTTTTTTGGCGGGGCCTTCGCAGCCAGTTTTTCCTTCGGCTGCGCTGCCTGCTTCTTGGCTTCGTCTAGCTCAAGGAAATCGTCGTCGGGCTCTGCCACGTAGACTTCGCCCTTGAACATCTTACGCGCTATATCGCTTGGAGAGAGATCTTCCCGGTCTGACACGCTTTACGCCTCCATGATTGTTGGTCCTGATAGTCTATCGGTCGCTTCAGGGTGATCGATATGGCACTATGGCCTCTCGTCCGCACCCCGAATGTGATTCTACTCTGTAATGGTATATTTTTCCAGTGGTGTTGAAGGGCAGTAGTACATAAACGTTTCGGAATAATCTTCGGAAAAGCTTTAATACACCGTCGCCAGTGAATACTGCTATGTATGAAATCGTCATCGGCCGACAGGAAAAAGACAAGAAAGCGTTCGGCCTCTCCGGGACCATCCTACTGGGCAAGCAGTACATCCAGATGGGGCAGACCACCAGCATGAGCAATGAGGTCTACCTGGATGTGACGCGCAGCCACGTGGTATTCGTCTGCGGCAAGCGTGGCGGCGGAAAATCATACACCATGGGGGTCATCGCCGAAGGCATGGCGTCATTGCCGCCGGACATCAGCAAGAACCTGGCCATCGTCATGCTCGACACCATGGGCATCTATTGGGCCATGAAGTATCCGAACCACAAGGACGAGGAGCTGCTCAAGCAATGGGGCATGAAGCCCCAGGGCCTGGATGTCACCATCTTCACACCGAAAGGCTACTATAAGACCTACAAGGAGCAGGGCATCCCCACAGACAAGCCGTTCGCCATACCGCCGTCGGAGCTCGCGCCCAGCGACTGGTGCAACACGTTCAGCATCGATGCCAGCAGCCCTGTCGGTGTCGTCATCGAGCGGGCCATAGGCGCATTGCTTGAGGGCGGCACGAATTTTTCCATGGACGATATTGTCGCCGCTGTATGCGCGGATGAGCGCGCAGAGCAGAGCGTCAAGGACGCTGCTGAAAATAGGTTTTTGGTCGCCAAGAGCTGGGGGCTCTTTGATACGGAAGGAACACCGTTCTCGGACATCATCGCTGGCGGTCAGGTCACGGTCTTGGATGTCAGTTGCTATGCTACTGCTCCTGGGGGCGCGGACGTCAGGGCACTGGTCATCGCGCTCGTGTCACAAAAGCTCTTTGTGCAGCGCATGATAGCGCGCAAGTTCGAGGAGTTCGCCGCGGTCAGCAAGGCGACCAGTTATTTCTCTCCTGACGTCGAAGGCGCCAAGCGCATGCCGCTCGTCTGGCTGGTCGTCGACGAGGCCCACGAGTTCCTGCCGAACGATCACAGCACGGTCGCCAGTCAGCCGCTCATCACCATCATGCGCGAGGGCAGGCAGCCGGGCATCAGCCTCATCCTGGCCACGCAGCAGCCCGGCAAGATTCACACGGATGTCATGACGCAAAGCGACATTGTCATCGCGCACAGGATAACCGCGCGCATCGACACAGAAGCGCTAGGGGCCTTGATGCAGTCATACATGCGCGAAGGCCTCGCCGTGCAGCTGGATAACCTGCCGCGCACCAAGGGCAGCGCGCTGGTCTTCGACGACACCAATGAACGCCTTTTTCCTATCAAGGTACGGCCACGCACGACGTGGCACGGCGGCGAGAGCCCCACAGCCATGCCTGACAAGAAACAGGAATTGGGGTGACGCGTCAGCAGCGCTTCTTTGGCGCTCTTCCTGCCATGGTTTATGCAGTACTTCTTCATGCTATATTATGAATAGAATCACCTAGCGTCCACATCTATGTAAATTAATTCTATGTAAAATTCTATACAGAAGCGTCATGGTTCGCAATTGGCATGATCCTGCCCTGGTTCTTCGCGCTCACTTCTTCGCGTCGGGCACGGTGCTGTAGAACGCCGATATGATGAATATCAGGAAGAGCAGTGTGAAGGCGAAACCCCAGCTGCGGTCAAGGCGGCCGGACGCGGTGAAGAGGATGGATGCGATGAGCGCGATGATGGAGACGCCCATGAAGGTCTGGTTCAGAGGTGTTCGTGTGGATGAGGTGCGTGACGATGCCATACCTCTCTGGTTGGGGAGAGTGTATATAAAGCTTATGGGGTGGCATGGAGAGCGGCGCATCAGCTGTCGGGCAGCAAAGCATATAAACACGGCAGGCCTTCCTCTGTCCATGGCACGCGACAGGGTCAACATGCCCATGAGCACAGCGGGCATCACCCGCTACTTCGACGACTATAAGAGCAAGGTCGAGATACTGCCAGGCCACGTGCTCCTGTTGATAGGGCTGGTGGTGCTGGGCATCATCCTGATGTTTTCCTTTGCCCAGGGCTTTTTCGGCATCCAGTGAGACGCTCATGCAGGATTACGTTCGCATCCCCCGTGGCCATCGGCGATGATTGCGCTATAAAAAAGCATACTCCACGATTCCCATGATACCCGGCATGAACAAACGGCAGATGGAGCAGGCCATGCGCAGGCTCGGTATCAAGCAGGAAGAGCTTGACGCAGAGCAAGTGGTCATCAGGACCGCTGACTACGACCTGGTCATCGATAGTCCCCATGTGGCGAAAGTCAATGCCATGGGACAGGAATCCTACCAGATAACGGGCGATGCTGTCAGGGTCGAGCGTGAGCAGCCAGCTGTCACCATTGATGCTGACGATATCGCGACCGTCGCGGCGCAGGCCGGCGTGAGTGAAGAAGAGGCTCGCGCGGCGCTGGAAGAGGCCAAGGGTGATCTCGCGGCCGCGATACTGGCCTTGCAGGGATGACGGATTCGGGCTCTTCATTCTTTGATGTGTTCTCTGCGGTGTTGCAGGTCCGCGATCGCCTATCGCTTGTCTTGTATAGAGCTTCTCTATGGAACAGACCCGGGCTGGACGACATTTGCTCTCCAGACAATTCTCCCCTCCCTTTGTGTCTCTGCTATTCATTTCCGCAATCCGGAAGCAACCTTTAAGAACCTGGGGCACTTTGCTATCCTGATGGCATTCTCCGGTGATTGCGCATGATCGAGGCCATCGCATCCTCCAAGGAAGAACTCAAACGCGCTGACCATCTCATCTATGTCTCGCTCAAGTACACGCGCACAGTCGATGTCATCAAGAGCATCATCGATAGGTTGCTCAACGCGCACGCGTTCATGGTCGACGCCAGCATCCAGTGGGCGCAGCGCGAGAAGATAATCGCCGAGGACGCGGAAGTCCCAAAGAGCCCGGTGATGAAGGCTGAGCGGCTCGGCGAGCTGTTCAAGGATAACGAGACCATCGTCAATTTCCTTGATTTCTACCTGTTTCTACGCAAGGTCGCGCGCGCAGGATATACGGCGCACAGGGAGTACCGACGTCACGTGACCATGAGCGCCATGGTGGACGGCAAGCAGATAGACATCACCATCGATGTCATCCACGGCTACTATGAGCGCAGCAAGGAGTTCCAGGTGTTCCTGGAAGAGAAATTGAGCGACGAGGAAAAAGCGCAGGCTCACGAATGGTACGTGCGATAGCGATACTCAGCGGCAAAGGCGGCGTCGGCAAGACCACCCTCGCCATCAACCTGGGGGTCGCGCTCTCCCGCTACGGCCGCCACGTCATCGTCCTTGACGCCAATCCCCATGGTCCTCACATAGCCGCCAGCCTTGGCGAGCACAAGCCAGAGCGCGTTCTTGATGAGGCACTCTCGGGCAAGCGGCATGCGACCGAGGTCGTGCATCTTCATCCTTCAGGCCTGAAGGTGGTTCCTGCATCGCCGCGGCATGACGCAGGCGTGATGGGGCTTGACAAGCTTGGCATGGTCGTCGAGGAGCTCAAGCAGCGCACAGAACTGGTTCTTATCGACGCGGCTCCAGGACTGGAAGCGCACGCGCGCGCGGCCATGCAGGTGGCTGATGATATCCTGCTGGTCGTCACCGCGGATTTGCTCAGCACCGCTGACGCACTGCGGACCATCAAGATGGCGCAGGACAGGGGCAAGGGCGTCTATGGTATTGTCGTCAACCGCTACCACGGCGATGACGCGGACCTTGATGTGGCCAGCATCCAGACGCTCACGGGCAGTCAGGTGTTAGTGGTCATTCCAGAGGATGCGCATGTGCGCAAAGCGCTACGGCAGCGGCAACCTTTGCTCGCAGCGTATTCTGACAGCAAGGCCTCCAAAGCAATCCTCCGGCTGGCCACGCTCATGAGCGGTACATTGCCCCAGGACCCTACGCGCGCACCTGAAGGGAAACAGGAAGTGGTGGGCAGGGTCTTCAAGGTCTTCGGCAGGTAGAAACATATATATGGAACGCTGCCAAAGTATCCCCGAGGTCTTGGTCGCGTGTGGAACGCGCCTTATAACCCTTCGTGATCAGCGATGGACGAAGCAAAACTCCGGCAAAAAGGATGGAGCGAAGAGGAGCTCGCGCACGCGCGCATCGTGCTTGATAAGACGGAGAGTCCCTTATGGGTGTCCGTGCTTTACTGGACATTCCTGCTGCTCGCCATCATCGCGAACCTGTTCGTGTCCATTGTGCTCTTCCCCCTGCTCATCATCAGCAAGAGCGGGCTGCTCTACCTGCTCGTGGTCATGCTGGGCTTTGTGTTCGGGTTCGTGTTCTCGCTCATCCTGCGCGACATCGACGCACTGGACGTGCGCCACCATGTTATCGCAGGGGTCTTTATTCCCGCGCTCGCGTTCGTCAATGTCGCTTATATGACCGCGGTCGCCAGCAGGGCATCAGTGGTGCTTGGCATTCAGGCGACCCAGAACCCGCTGTACGTCTCGCTCTCCTACGCCCTGGCGTTCATCGCGTCATTCTTTGGCACCAGGCTCCTGGAACGCAAAATTATATAAGACCCCCTGGATTTGTGTGTTTGCTGCTGATATGGTATGTATATGGTGGCTGTAGTGTATTCCGGCAGCATGTGGGACTGTGGATCCTTTGGACCGGGTTCAAATCCCGGCAGCCGCC
>MNWW01000037.1 GCA_001871415.1 Candidatus Woesearchaeota archaeon CG1_02_57_44
AACCGATGTCCTGCTACGGCTCAAGGAGAAAGGGGTCAAGATAGGGCTGGTCAGCAACACGGACAGCTTCTCTGTCACCGCGGTGCTCGAGAAATACAAGCTGCCTGAGCTCTTTGACCACATCAATCTCAGCTGCGATGCCGGCATGCTCAAGAGCAATCCGGACATGTTCGCAACCTCGCTGAAAGCGCTTGGCGTCTCCAAGGAGGACACCGTCATGGTAGGGGACTCCATGGAATCCGACATCCTCGGCGCGCAGGCGGCAGGCATCAGAGCGATTCTCATCGACCGGCGCAACCGCAGGGAGTACGAAGATAAGATACTCAACCTGGCGGAACTGGAGCGGATGGCATGAGCTGCATCTTCTGCAAGATAGCCAATGGCGACATCCCCGCGGACATCATCACCAGTGATGAGCAGGTCATCGCCTTCCTGGACATCAACCCGTCAGCAAAAGGTCATGCGCTGGTAGTCCCTGTGACGCACGTGGAGGACCTGACAGCGCTCGACGATACCCTTGTCTCCGCGGTCTTCTCGACCGCTCGCGAGGTCGGCAAGGCGTTGATGGACACCCTCGGCTGCGAGGGATTCAATGTCATCATGAACAACGGCTCTGCGGCAGGGCAGGTCGTGTTCCATGCCCACACGCACGTCATCCCCCGTAACCACGACGACGGCGTCATGCCGAAGATGGCCCGGGCCCAGTACGCTGACGGAGAATCGGCAAAGCTCGCAACGACACTGGCAGGACACCTGAGCAAGTAACGGGCAGATATGTCCTCTTCTCCGGCAATGCTTCGCCATGCGCGCAGTAGCCCGCATCCGGGAGGGCCGCAGATTCTCTGGAAAAACAGCAGGAATGCACATTAAGCAGCGGCAACAGCCAATGCATCGCATCTTGCGGTCGTGGCAAGGGCCAGGCAGCAGTCATGCTGCCTGTTCCAGATCCTCAAGCAGCGTATGGCTCTCATCCGTGCCAGTGACCCTGCCATCCTGCGACAAGGCAGGCCTGCGAGCCAAGGACTGATACGATTCCTGCTCATCCCTGCCCAGCCGAAAGCGCGCCAATGGATCCCGCTCACCATGGTCGTACGCGCCCCCTGTCAGCGCATGCAGACGTGATGGACCCCCCTGCAAGGCGTGACGCACCGGTCCCTCCAGCTGCACCAGCCGGTCGATGTGCTGGCGAATACGGCCGATAAGCTCATTGCAGACCCCTGCGTGCTCGGAGCGTCCCAGGTCGATGCGGAGGGGCTCGTTGTGCTGATTGACCGCCACGTCGTGCGCCCTGTGCAGGTCTATTATCAACTCGGTGAATTCCCTGAGCCCCGTTCCCAGTGCCTCAAAGATGGTGAGGAACTCGTGCACCACGACCATACCACGGAACTGGCGCAGGTCCTGCGCAAGGCCATCATCGAGGCGGATCCCCTGCCCAGACACCAGATGGTAGTAATGTTCCAGGCGGTTGATGTTATCGTGGCGACCCATATACCAGAGGAATCCCTGCTCTGCGTCGAACTGCATGTCAAGATGCCCTTTGAGCGCGTGAAGACCTTGCATGACGTGTGGGAGGCGATCCGCCACGTCTTGCGCAAGTTCCGTGTCGTGGACCCTTGTCTCCTTCACCAGAGACGCGTCCTTGGGTGTGAAGCTATCCCATCGCTCCGCGATCATCCTCGCTCTTGCCGTCAACTCCGACTGCTTTTGTACCTGCAGCCGATAGCGCTGCCATACATCAGTCATGGTAGATCACCTCGATGGAATCGCGGCCCCCAATGGGAGACATAGATACCGATATCATTTGACAATTGATGGTGACCAGCGACCAGGACCCGCACCCGTTGGTTGTCCGCGGGTACCATGCGCGCCGCATCCCGGTGCCCCCAGATATGCTCCTCTGCACGCACCACATTCTCTGCAGCACGCTGCATATCGTCCACCAGATCCTCCCACGCGTCAATCTCCGCATCGGGCACTGCAGGACCAACCGCGCCCACCTCAGCGTGCCTGCGCCGCAACAGATCAGTGCCGGTCGTCTGCACCCTTACGGTATGCAGATGATAATCATTGATGCACCTGGTCAGCTCAGCTATCTGCCGGGAAAAATCCGGCGGCGGCTGGTTGTTGTTGGCATTGCCGCCACCCGCGCCTCCACCTCCGCCTTGGTTGCCGCCCTGACCAACGCCTCCTCCACCCTGATTGCCACCTCCGCCTTGGTTGCCACCCTGTCCCTGCGGTGCCCAGGGCATATTGGCCACCGGCACGTTCGGTGGCAGCGGATCCTCCTGGCGTGGCTGACGGGTCGCGAACCCATGCATGACCGCGAAGAGCACACCTGCCAGGGTCATGACCAGCCAGCCGATGCTCCAGATGTTCGGTGCCGCGAGCATGTAGCCGACCCAGAGCATGCCGATGCCTGCGGCGATGAGCCCCCACGTCCACGCAGCACCGCCCGCCTCGTCCCTGAAGGCAAAGAAGATGAGCAGCCCCACGATCGCCGCGACGAGCAGCCCGCCCAGCACACCGAATGGCGCAAGCGTCTGCATGAGGATTGCCGTCATGCTCTTGTTGTGGTACTGGTTCCAGAAGATGGCTAAGGTTGAGAGCGCCGCCATGGCCAGGCCGACGATCTTTCCCTGATGGCTGATGCCCTCCGATATATCCTTGCCCTTGCGGAACACAGGGATCCGCTTGAGCGTCGCGTGGAAGATAGCATAGAGCATGACGAAGAAGAGAAACACGGTCAAGGCATAGACGATGCTCGTGTCCTGCGTGAGCCGGAACATCATGCCCAATCGGCTGCCGAGGGACCCGACGATATCCGCGCGGACCGAGGGGAGCATGAGCGACACCAACAGCACCAGTGGCAACGCACTGATCGCACTCCTTACCGAAGATGCGACCACACGCCGGGGAGCGCTTGCTGACAGCATCGCTGATCGCCTAACCACTGCCAAGCACCTCCAAAAGCTTCTTGACGCGCTTCGCGTCTGCGAGTGAGTAGCGCATCTCCCGGCCGTCACGCTGCTGCTCGACGAGATTGGCGGCCAGTAACTTGGCCAGCGCTATGGACACCGCAGGCTGACTACGGTCCGTTATCGGCACAAGCTCGGTCACGGTCCTGGAGCCGCCCAGCAGCGTCTCGATGATGGCCAGCCGGGTGGTGTCTGCGAGCGCCTTGAGCTGCACTACCGTTGCCGCGGAGGAAGCGGCAGCGGCGTGGGCAGCTGATAGAGGTTGCGATGCCAAGAATTTACAGATATAAATATATTGATATTTAAATTTTACTATATGTTGGCCGCCTTGTCGACTACCTATCCCCCCATCGATGCGCAGCAGCAGGGCAACCCCCTTCGCCACCACCAGAACCTTGCCTGCAACGACCCAAAGAGACCGTGCCCCGAAAGTAATTTCCAGACGCGCATCAGGCAATCGCATGCGCGTAGCCCATGCAGCAGCACATTTATAATTTTAAATATTAACATATTTAGATATTTATATTTGCTTATCTATTGCGCAGACACTCGCACAGACATGCGACCATGCGGTCGTGAGGGAGTCATGCGATGCCGCACCGACAATGATGCTCGTTTCGCCTGTGCTGCAAGCTTTCCGGAATATTTGATGCAACGCATATCAAGCAGCGCAACAGACCTCGCGGCATGATAGCCGCAAACATGACTGGCCTGCTGGCCATCCTCGCTGGCGCAGGCGCCGGTCATCTCGCGGGCATGATGACAGGCCTCACGCCAGGCCTGCACATCAACCTGGTCGCGCAGATGCTGCTGCTTGCCTGGCCACTGTTGACAGTCAGTAAATCGGCCGCGCTCGGATTCTTGGTCGCCATGGCCATAGCCCACACGTTCTTTGACGCAATCCCCAGCATGTTGCTTGGTGTCCCTGACGAGGGCAGCATATTGGCAGTCATGCCAGCGCATAAGCTGGTCATGAAGGGCCGGGCGCGAGAGGCACTCGCGCTCAACCTTGCTGGAAGCATGGCCGCCATGCTGCTGTTCGCTGTGGCGCTGCCATCGCTCCTTTTGACACTGCCGACTTTGGCGCATCCGCCCCTCATCGTAAGAACCGTCGTGCTCATCGGCCTCCCATTGCTCGCACTCCTGGGAAAAAACACCTGGACCAATCTTGCGCTGTTTGCTGCTGCTGGATTGCTGGGACTTGCCACCATGCAACAAGACCTGCTCATGCCATTGCTCACCGGCCTGTTTGGCATGCCGACGCTGCTGGCTGCCGCAGGCAAGCTGCCATTCCAGCGCCGCAGATGGCCTCGCATCCGTCCGCTATGGTCAGCAGTGAAGGCATTACCTGCGTGCGGCGCTTCATTATTTTCTGCTTTGCTTCCAGGCATCACCACCGCGCACGCGGCCTGGCTGTCAAGTGTTGGTGGAAGAGGGCAACGCAGCTACATTCTTGCCGCAGGCGCCATAAACACGTTTGACATGACCGTATCGCTGCTGCTCTGCGCGTTGACTGGCGTTGCGCGCAATGGCATCGCCATCGCCCTGGAAGGATTAGGCCTTGCCGGCCAGGTACGGCTTTGGCCATCAGTCGCAGGCACCATGCTCGTCTCAGCAGGAACCGCAGCGTTGCTGCTGCCTAAGGTAGCTGATGTCGCCATCGCAGTGCTGGATCGGGTACCTTATCGCACCGTGACCATCCTGCTCGCACTAGCGCTCACCCTGCTCGCATTCCTGACGTCAGGACTGCTTGGATTGATAGCACTGGCGACAGCGACAGCGCTTGGGACCGTCTGCTTGTCTGTCGGCGGCAAGCGCAGCAGCATGACAGGAGTCCTGATTGCGCCGGTGCTTGTGTACTATCTGAGCTAATAAGAGCACGAAACAAAGAACCTGGGCGAATGTGAGAAAAAATGCGAGAAAGAAAAAGCAAAAAGAGCAGAAGGAAAAAAAAGGAAATGAAACAAAGGAGGACAATGACGGAGAAGAGAAAGGAAAGAAAGAGATAAGAAATATAGACAAAAAAAATAATAGGAAAAAACAACAGCTACCTGCCTGTCACTTCCTTACTGGGTCGGACTTTCTCAGCGCCCTTGCCCTTGCGGGTCAGGAGGCCTCGGCTGCGCTTTGCTGACGCGGTCAGGCCGCGATGCGCCCTGCCTTTCTGGCGTGAGACCCAGCTCAGCTGCGGATCGCTCTTGACGCGTGAGTTCTCGCGCTCCACCAGGATGACCTCGAAATAATAGTAGCGGCCATCCTTTGCCAAGAAATAGGAATTGAGCACTTCGCAGTTCGGGTACGCGCGCGACACTCGCTCCTCGGCGATGGTCTGATAGGACTTGTCCACAATCTTCCTGCGAGTGTTATGCTTGCTTCGCCGGCCAGCCCTCATTTGCTCGCGCTGACGGCCACCGCGGATAAGGCGCTGGCGCACCATAAAAACACCCTGCTTGGCTTTATAGCCAAGAGCCCTTGCCCTGTCAATCCTCGTCGGCTTGTCAACGCGCACGGTGGCATTGCTCTGTCGCCATTCCATGATGCGGGCAGAAAACTCATCAGTGTCATAGGCACGCTTGCGCCATAAATCAGTCACATACTTCAGATATCCCATGTCGCTTCACCTCAAGATTCAGGGGCCCCGTCCCGCGTCAGGCCATGTCACCCATGGCTGCAGGCCTTTATCGCGCAATATAGCGTAAGGCGGCGGGTCCGGCTCGCGTCCCTACATTTCTCGGATGGGCTTCGGACAAGGGGTTGGTTTATAAAAGTTTGCCAGTGAATACATCAACGTATTGACCTGCTAGCGACAAGACGAAAGAAGATCGCAATGCCAACCGTCCAGGCCATATGTCAGAGCCAGACATCAGATCCTGATCACTCCTGGGTACGTCGTTGCCGCGACATCCTGCGCGTCTCCGAAGAACAGGAAACCGTATTGATAGTAATCTTGCTTATTATTATGGACCCTGATGGTGGCATCGCCGGTATAATGCCCGTCCTGTTTATTGTAGGTATTCGCGACAATGGCCTGCAATTCAATGCCATAGCCCCTGAAGACAGCCGCATTGGCCTCTACAACTGCCTCTATCAGGTCCCCGTCATTTTTGCTCAGTATCGCAACCGGAACAGGAGACACCTCTACATACGCCTGCACCCCTGCCAAGCGCGGATTCACCTCGACCGTATCCAGCATACGCGTCAGAAATGACTCATAGCAGAGCCCTTCCAGACCCTTGGCCATGGAGCGAAGATGCCCCTCATTCGGCAGGCCCAGGAAATCCTTGGCAACGCAAGCCACGCCGTGCAAGAGCAGATTGATAACGCGTTCAGTTTGACCATTCGCAGCCATGAAGTGCAATGCGGCATGATAATGCCCGCGGACGGCGCAACCATCAAAATCTATCATAGCACGCACGCCCCTGTGCTGAAGTTCGATAGCAATCTCCTGCGGAGCGCCTTGTGGTATCCAAAGGCCCATACACGAAGAGAAATTTGGCATGGTTTAGAAATTTGCCGTTCTGAACAGGAGTGCGTATGATTGCATAATCGACCAGGTCCGATAACCTGTTTTGTACGGGCATTTTTGTCCGCATACGCCACCCACAAGCTTTAAATAACGTTCCCGTATCCGGCGCATCAGAGGTATTTCCACGCCCTGTGCCCCTGGTGTTTGGCCAGGCATCAGGGCCTTTGAGGTGTCACAATGGCAGAAAAAATGGTTGACCGCGTCAAGCGGCTGATGAGAGATCCAGAGCACATCCGCAACATCGCCATCTGCGCGCATATCGATCACGGCAAGACGACCTTCTCAGACAATCTGCTGGGCGGCGCGGGTATGATATCCGAAGAGCTCGCGGGACATCAGCTCGCCCTTGACTTCCACGAGGATGAGCAGGAGCGCGGCATCACCATTGATGCGGCAAACGTCTCCATGGTCCACGACTTTGAGGAAGCGGGCATTAAGCAGGAATATCTCATCAATCTGATTGATACGCCAGGCCACGTTGATTTCGGCGGCGATGTCACGAGAGCCATGCGCGCCATCGACGGCGCTATCGTTCTTTGCGACTGTGTCGAAGGCATCATGCCGCAGACAGAAACAGTACTGCGCCAGGCGCTGCGTGAGCGCGTCAAGCCCGTGCTGTTCATCAACAAGGCCGACAGGCTCATCAAGGAGCTGCAGCTTGGCCCTGAGGGCATGCAGGAGCGCTTCCTGAAGATCATCGCCAGCGTCAACCAGCTGATAGTGCGCATCGCTGAAAAAGAATTCGGCAGCAAGTGGCAAGCGAATGTCAACGAAGGCAGCGTAGCGTTCGGCAGCGCGTTTCACAAGTGGGCACTTTCCATCCCCTACATGAAGCACAACGGCATCACGTTCAAGGACATCATCAACTGCTATGAGAATGATAATTACAAGGAAGCGGCAAAGATAGCTCCGCTGCACAAGGTCGTGCTGAACATGGTCGTGCGGCATCTGCCAGACCCCAAGCAGGCGCAGCCGTACCGCGTGCCAAAGATCTGGCATGGCGATGTCGACAGTGTGGAAGGCAAAGCGCTTCTCAGCTGCGACCCGAATGGCCCTGTCGGCTTTGTCACCACCAAGATAGTATTTGACAAGCACGCAGGCGAAGTCGCCGCAGGCAGGCTGTTTTCAGGCAGCATCCGTAGCGGCCAGGAGCTCTACATGAATGGCCTGAAGCAGACGGTCCGCGTGCAGCAAGTGTCTGTCTATAACGGCGCCAAGCGCGAGATCGTCGACGAGGTCGTGGCAGGCAATATCGCAGGCGTCGTCGGGCTCAAGAACGTGTATTCAGGAGAGACCGCGAGCACCAACCCGATGGAGCCGTTTGAAGCCATCAAGCACATCTTTGAACCTGTGGTCACCAAGGCCATCGAGGCCAAGAAGCCCGGCGACCTGCCCAAGCTCATCGAGGTATTGCGTCAGGTCAACAAAGAGGATCCGACCATCACAGTGGAGATCAATGAGGAGACCGGCGAGCACCTCATCTCCGGCATGGGCGAATTGCATCTGGAGATCATCGAGAACCGCATCAAGAGCGAGAAGGGCGTGGATGTGCAGAGCAGCGCGCCTATCGTCGTGTATCGCGAGACCGTGCTCAAGAAGAGCGGTGAAGTGGAAGGAAAGAGTCCAAACAAGCACAACAAGATATTCTTCATTGTTGAACCGTTGGCAGATCCCATCTACAAAGCCATCAAGGAAGGCAGGATTCCTGAAATCCGCGTCAAGAAGAAAGATGACGCGCTCTGGGAGGCACTTGAGGAATGCGGCATGGACAGCAAGGAGTCCAGAAGGGTCAGGCAGATCTTCAACGGCAACCTGCTCGTCGACGGCACCCGCGGCATCGTGCATATCGGCGAGGTCATCGAACTCATCATGGCCATGTTCGAGGATGTCATGAAAGCGGGCCCATTACTGCGCGAGCCCTGCACCAAAGTCAAGGTCATTATCGCGGACATGAGCCTGCACGAGGACACCATCCACAGGGGCCCTGCGCAGATATATCCCGCGGTCAGGGACGGTATCCGCGGAGCCATGCTGTCAGCGCAGCCCAGCATCCTGGAGCCACTGCAGGTCATCCAGCTGGACGCACCGTCAGAGTATATGGGCGAGATCAGCAAGCTCGTGCAGAACAAGCGCGGCCAGCTGCTGGACATGAACCAGGAAGAGGCGACGGTGCAGGTCAAGGCGAAGATACCGGTCGCGGAGATGTTCGGCATGACCTCAGAGCTTCGCAGCGCGACCTCCGGCAGGGGCGTGCAGAGCGTCATCGATCAGATGTTCGAGCGCCTGCCTGATGAGCTGGCCCAGAAGATAGCCGGACAGATACGACAGCGCAAGGGACTCAAGCAGGACGAGACAGGAGTGGCTGTGCCGGCATGAGAGCAGGCGCAGAGCCAATAGGAGAGCATCCAAAAGTTTTATAAAGCACTGGAAAAAACCCAGAAACCGTCGCATAGACGGCAAACTCCCTATCCAAGGGCGGAGGATTCAAAAATGGCAAGCACCAAGGAGCACATGAACATTGTGTTTATCGGTCACGTTGATCACGGCAAGTCCACGACAGTGGGCCGCCTGATGTTCGATTCAGGCAACGTCCCTGAACAGGAGATGCGCAAGCTCAAGGATCTGGCCCAACAGCTGGGCAAAGGCGGCTTTGAGTTCGCGTTCGTCATGGACAATCTCAAGGAAGAGCGCGAGCGCGGCGTCACCATCGATCTCGCCCACAAGCGCTTTGAGACCCCGAAGTACTACTTCACGGTCATCGACGCCCCTGGCCACAGGGACTTTGTCAAGAACATGATCACCGGCGCGTCACAAGCTGACGCAGGCGTCCTTGTCGTCTCCGCCAATATGAGCGATGGCGTACAGGCCCAGACCAAGGAGCACGTGTTCCTGTCAAGGACCCTTGGCGTCAACCAGCTCATCATCGCGATCAACAAGATGGACATGGCCAAGTATGACGAGAAGCGCTTCAATGATGTCAAGACAGAAGTCACCGCGCTGCTCAAGACCGTTGGCTACAATCCTGAGAAGATCCAGTTCATACCAATCGCAGCACTTCCAGGAGACAATGTCTTCAAGAAGAGCGAGAACATGGCATGGTATACTGGCCCGAACCTGTACGAGGCCCTTGACAAGCTGGACCTGCCAGAGAAGCCGACCAATCTTCCGATGCGCCTGCCCATCCAGGATGTCTATAACATCACGGGTATCGGCGTGGTTCCGGTCGGTCGTGTCGAGACTGGTATCATGAAGGTCGGCGACAAGGTCATCATCATCCCAGGAAGGGAAGGAAAGGGTGTCAATGCCGAAGTCAAGAGCATCGAGATGCACCACGAGCAGCTCACTGAGGCCAGGCCAGGAGATAACATCGGCTTTAACCTGCGTGGTGTCGGCAAGAAGGATATCGCCCGTGGCGATGTTATCGGCCATCCCGCGACCCCGCCAACACTGGCATCAGAATTCACGGCCCAGATGATTGTGCTCAACCACCCGAGCGTCATCACGGTCGGCTACACGCCAGTGTTCCACATCCACACGGCACAGGTGGCATGCCAGGTTACCGCCATACTGAAGAAGCTGGATCCAAAGACAGGTCAAACTGTCGCGGAGAACCCTGACTTCATCAAGAACGGTGACGCTGCCATCCTGACCATCAAGCCTATGCAGCCTCTGGTCATCGAGCGCCAGAAGGACATCCCGCACATGTCACGCTTCGCGGTCAGAGACTCTGGAACCACGGTCGCTGCCGGCATGTGCATCGATCTGGTGGAGAAGAAAATATAATTTTTTTATTTTCATATACCATTCATGGCGAGCGTTTTTCTCGTCATGAGGTACACACGTGATGACCCATGCAAAAAGCGAGAATCAAAATAGCAAGCACTGACATCGAGAAGGTCAATCAGGTGTGTCAATACATCAAGGACATTTCTGATAAGACGGGCGTAGCAATGCGCGGCCCCATACCCCTGCCTACCAAGAAGCTCAAGATCACCACCAGGAAAAGCCCTGATGGAGAAGGTAGAGCAACCTGGGAACGCTATGAGATGCGCGTACACAAGCGCCTCATTGACCTGGGCATTGATGAGCGGGCCTTGCGCCTGGTCATGCGCGTGCAGATTCCAGAAGGCCTGAACATCGAGATTGAAATGATTGATGTATAGGTTTTACTTGTTTTTGCGCAAGAACTTTTAGAATTTTGAAACTACTTGAGAGTAGTATGCAATGTATAAGGAAGGTATAGCTAAAGACTTTTAACTGGAATTGACATTCCCGGGCATCCGAATGGCGAGCAATCTACAGTACGCAGGTGACGAAGGCGCCTTATGGTACGCGGGCATCCTGGTAGGAGATTCATACACATTACGTAGCATCACCCCGCTTACTGAGCGGGAAGCACGTACGTACAACGACCCTACGGTGTGGTTTCTCAGACCCAGCGCCACGGGATTTGACGGCATCACGCAACATTCGCTTCTACGGGGCTTGTCACCAGCCCCCATACAAATCAACACGTTCCAGGTGCCTGTCGATGAAGATACCCATGCTGAAGTGGGCCCTGAAGGGCTCACCTCACTTCTCGATGCGTTGGTTGCTGCGCAAGAAGCAGCAAAACAATAATAAGCAGTGGTTTCTTTTTTCAGGCCAATTGCAGTCTATAAGTTGTGCAGTAGCACAATTGTCTGGAAACAAGGGTCTGTAGTCTAGGACTGTGACACAAAAAATGACCTGGGAACAAGGGCCCGTAGTCTAGTGGCTATGACGCAAAGAAAAACCATGCAAGGGTCTGTAGTCTAGTGGCTATGACGTTGCCTTTACACGGCGAAGGTCGTCGGTTCGAGTCCGGCCAGACCCATGGTTTTTCTTGCGCGCGAAATCCCCTGGATTTCGCTGCGTTGCCTTTACATGCCAGGCTCTGCCTGGCGACCAGAAATGCACAGACATTTCTGTGCACGGCGAAGGTCTCCGGTTCGAGTCCGGACGGGCCCAGTTTTTAATCCATTCTGAAAGACCAGCCAGCTGAGCAAAGCGAACGCTGGCTTTGCTTTGAACGACCTTTACACAAAAGGTCGCCGGACGGGCCCAGGTCATTCTTGTGTATGAACAACACAACACAATATTATGTCAGCCACCATGCAAAAGCCTTAAATGCAACGAGTTTCTTTTCAGGTCCATGCCAAAGTACTGCATCTCGCACAACAGACCGGATTGCATCGGCTGCGGCGCGTGTGCGGCAATCGCGCCCAAGAAGTGGCACATGGACGACGAGGGCAAGAGCCATCTGGAAGGCTCGAGCACCAACGATGACGGTTGGGAGCTGCTGGACATAAGCGATGATGAATTCCAGGAGCAGATGGACGCCGCCGAGTCCTGCCCGGTCAATGTCATCCACATCAAGAACCTTGCTGATAAGAAAGAATTGATTTGACCGCACTTCCTAGGTGATTCAATTTGTTCATTGTTTGTTAGCGGTGCTCAGTATAGCAGCTGCCTTCTCTCTTCCCACGGCGAGCAAAAACGGCGCCAGTCTTGGACCTCGGTCTTTGCGCAGCAACACCTGATACGCGGCCTTGAAGAAGTCACCCGGTTGCATCTTGACCTGCTCGCGGATGATGTGATAGCACTCTGCGAAGATTCCTTCTTCATCCCAGTCCTGGCGCCCCAGCGCATCCGCAAGCAGAAGCAATGCCTGACGCTGCTGGTCGGTCAAGAGGACACCATCCGCGCTCTCCTGCAGCTCGAGCTTCTGGTCAGGCGCGTGCAGCTGCACCCATGCCTGCGCCTTGGCCACGCGGTCAAGGATCGCATCACGATTCGCATCGTCAAAATGGCCCGTCTTCTCCAGAATAGCAGCCCTGCCAGCGTCGTCCTCCGCAAGTTGGCCCACCAGCGCCGCATGGCTGAATGTGAAGGGAGGAACATAGGAATATTCCATCACGGAAAGAGCGACAAGCCGCGCATCATGCGACTGCGCCTCGGCCTGCGCCGCTGCCTTGCGCACCGCATCAAAATCATCGTAGAGGACTGCCAAGTCCTTCCAGGAAAAAGAGCGCGTCTTCATGAGCCGCTTGTTATAAAAGAAGCGCAGCAGATCAGAACTCGCAACCTTGAGCCAGTCGCTTGGGTAGATGACATTGCCTTTGCTCGCGCTCATCTTCTCATTGTCTATCATGAGATGCTCATAGAACATCGGAACAGGTGATGGATAATCAAGCACACGCTCGGATATCTCCGCGTTCACCCAGAACGCGCTGTTGGGCACGATGTATTCCTTGCCCGCGCCTTCAGCGCTTATCTGCCAGTGTTTCCATTGCGCGGCCCATTCGCTCTTCCAACGCAGCTTCCCAGGGTCTTTGCCAGGAACCGCTGTCCCCTTGTGACCGCATCCCGTGGCGATTGTGGACTCAAAGCGATAATCTTCGCAGACGTACTCGACAGCGTCCTTGCTGACGGACAAGACCTTTGGCGTCGCCACCTTGCCGCAGTTCTGACAGACAGGAACCCAAGGAGTCCAGTCAGGCGCAAGATTATCCTGGTAGCGTCCGAGAATCTCGCGAACCTGCGCCATGCTCTGCATCAGCGCCTGGATTTCCTGAGTGAAAGAACCTTTAGCGTATTCGTCGGCCATGGAAAATCTCTCCATAGGTTCTGAAACGAACTGGTCGATCACCTCAAAGTAGTCCTTCTTGAAGCCATCAGCGTAATTGCCCGCCCGACCCAACGGGTCAGGTACCTGCGTCACGGGCATGCCCAGAAACTTACTGAAACTATCAGGCACGCCTTCAGGTATCTTACGCAGTGGGTCGGTATCCTCAGCGACCCAGATGAGCCGCGCCTTGACACCCGCGTCACTCAGGGCATTGCGCAGGGTGTCACCCCTGATGGTATCAGACAGGCGCCCCAGGTGCAAAACCCCTGACAATGACGCTGAGGTCTTGACCGTGAATACCGCAGGTGAGGCAACAGGCTTTGCCGTATACTTGGTTTCCTTGCGCGAAATGATATCAGCCGCCAATTGGTCAGCCCAGAACTGCGATTCCTCAGACATGCAGCAGCGGACGCTCAGAGCGTTAATAAGGTTTTTGCCAGGATCGCACATGGATGCCTGAACGCGTGTGCAAAAAGAGTTCTCCTGGCATTGGTTTTCGACGAAGCTGCTCTTGAGCAAGAGGGGATAGTGTGTCGATTCGGGCAAGGCACGCGTGCGCCAGCAGCGCGCCCAAAGGCACAATCAAAGAGCGATACAGCGCAGGTGCGTCCTGAACACTTGCTCCTACGGGCAATTCCATGGCCAATTGCCCGAGGACAGGCCCTGCATCAAATTGTTCCGCCACCAGATGAACCGTTATCCCTGTCGCGTTCAGGCCATCTGAGAGCGCCTTTCCCAGGGGATTGCCGACACCGCGATAGGTCGGTAACAGGGAGGCGTGAAGATTCCAAAGCCTGCCCCAATGGGCACACACCATACTCGGCGGTAACCGCTTACTGTAAAATGCGAGCAGAAAATAATCAGCGCTCCCTGGCATGATCGCAGCGAGTTCATCGTGGGTCCTGAACTGCTGGACGGGTAATGATGTCTGGATGCCTTGTGAGAGCAACAGCCATGGCACGTCGCACCCTTTGGACACTAATGCCTTGGCTACTGCGACAGAAAAAACACTGTCGCCAATGACAGCAAGAGATGGCATAGGGTTGCAAGCAGCGAGCCCTTTTTGTTGCTTTTGGTTGACGCGATGGGAATTGACATTAATGTCTGAAAACAAACATTAATATATGTCAGACGAGCCATAAGACTCCATGAGCATCGCTTCACGCGTCGAGACCTATGTCGAAGGACGCCCTGGTATCAAGGACGCCATCTTGCTGGGCATCGCCAATTACTCCGCTATCGCCCGGCTGATATCTTCTGAATTGGGCATTGCTGAAGATGCCGCCATCATCGCCGCGCTCCGGCGGTATTCGCGCAAGACGACCGGCAGCACCCATGAGAAACGCATCAGAAATGTTCTGGCGGAAAGCACCATCACGAGCCGCGACAGGATAGCGGTGGCCATCGTGCGCAAGGACGCTCACCCTGACACGTTGCTCGGATTCCAAAAGGATATCTCTGGCGTGCATAGCCACCAGGTTGAAGGCACCCAGACCATCACTTTTATCCTCGACGAGCAGGGATTGACTACCCTGCGCGCGAGGTTTCGCAAGCGCATCATCAAGACAGAATCCGGATTGGCAGAGATCACCATCAAAAGCCCACCGAGCATGGAAGAAGTCAGCGGCGTCACTGCCCACCTGCTCAGCAGGCTCGCCGCGCGCAGCATCAATGTCATAGAAGTCCTGTCGTGCTGGACTGACACCATCATGGTGGTCAGAGAACAGGATATAGGCCCTGCCATCGGGGCGCTCAAGATGTCACCCGAGTAGCTCTGGAAGCAAGCATCGCAACAGCGCTACATCCGTTGTCAGGACCGCGGGGTATCAGCGCGTCGGGCATGCTGCGGTTTTGATTTCAGCGCAGAGGCCATATGCGCGCGCAGCTGCGCGTTCTCGTGGCTCTGCTTGAGCGCTGATGCCAGCAACGCGCGATTCTCCTGCTCGAGCTCATCGATGCGCTTTTGCCTGCGAGCTATCTCCGCCTCGTAGAATGTCCTGTCTTTTGCATCCAGTGCCATGTGGTGGAAGGGAGCCTCTGAAATAGATAAGGGTTTGCGAAATATTGTTAAAGCCTGCCGATGCCCGCAGGCACATGCTCACTGATGAAGAACTCGAATTGCTCACGCAAGCTGGAAAGATAACCGCGCAGGCCCGCGAGTATGGCCGAGAGCTCCTGGTCAAGGGCGCATCCGTGCTCGATGTTACCAAGAAAGTGGAAGCTAAGATACGGGAACTTGGGGGCGAGCCTGCGTTTCCGGCGCAGATAAGCAACAATGATACTGCAGCGCATGACTGCGCGACGTTCGAGGATCCGCGGGCGCTCTGCTCTGGCGACCTGGTCAAGCTGGACCTTGGCGCTCATTGCGAGGGCTTTCTCGGCGACACGGCCGTGACGGTGAACCTCGGCGAGCACGCGACGCTGGTGAAAGCGGCAGAAGAAGCGCTTAAGGCGGCGCTTGAGCTGGTCAAGCCAGGAGCGCCCGTAGCTGTCATCGGTGCCACAATCGAGCAGACCATCAAGGACGCAGGTTATATTCCGGTACGCAATCTTTCAGGCCATGGTCTTGAGCAATGGGGCGTTCACATGCCGCCGACCATACCCAATTTTGATACTGGAGATTCTACGGTGCTGGAGGAGGGCATGATGATAGCAATCGAGCCTTTCGCCACTGACGGCGCAGGACTCATCGGCGAGAAAGGTCAGGCAGAGGTCTTTGATCTGCTCATGCACAAGGGTGTTCGCACCGGCTTTGTCCGGGATATCCTGTCGTACATCGAGACATACAATGACATGCCTTTCTGCCGACGCTGGCTTGCGCAGGAGTTCGGGATAGCCAAGACCAATTTCGCGCTACAAGAGCTCACACGACTCGGCATGCTGAATTCCTATGAGCCGCTCGTCGAGCGCAACAACGGCCTGGTGGCCCAGGCAGAGCACAGCGTCTATGTGCTCGACACCCCGATAATATTGACCAAGTAATAGCTACACTACAAGTAATAGCTACACTATCACACCGAGCTACACTATCACACCGAAGCTATTGCTTTGTGAAGGCACACTGTTCGGGCTGCATCGCCTTTGGCCCTGATCCTGTCCCTTCACTACTGCTCGTTCAATGTCAGACGCTGAGGCCTTGCGTAGGTATTGCCGCCCAGGTACTTGCTGACCACATACTTGTAGTTGCGACTGACCGTGGTCGCGGTAATCATACCGACAATCTGGTCGTTTTCTAAAACCGGAAGCTTCCTGACACCGTGCCTGTCCATGAGATCCGACGCTTCATAGATATGCACATCAGGCCTGATTGTGATGAGCGGCGCGTTCATGATGTCGCAGGCAAGATACGCCTTCGGGTCGCGATTCAGGGCGACAATCTTCTTGAGGATGTCCTTTTCCGTGACGATACCTATTGGTGTATGGTTATCAGTGATGAACACAGCTTCAGTACTTCGCTCCACCATAGCCCTGCTGAGCTCAGCGATGCTTGCTGTTCTTGGCAAAAAGACAGCCTTCTCCATAATGTCGCGCACATGCATCTGGACATCACCCCCATTGCTTATGTGGCATCCATGGTTTATAATATTTACTCTAGGGAAAACAAATAGGTACGAAATGCGTCGGAGTTGACCAGGCGAGAAGAGGACGCTTAGAATGAAGTGGACCGGCCGGGGTACGAGGAATGTCAACGCATTCCTGGACTCCAGCCGAACCGAACACAAACAAACGCACAGCAACGCGCCCAGAAAGACAATATGGACCGGCCGGGATTTGAACCCGGAGTCTTCCCCTAGCCAAGGGGACACGATACCAGATTTCGCCACCGGCCCATTGCTCTCAGACTGTTCGTTCTGGTAAGCTTCTACCGTGCGATGATGCGTTGCTTCATCGCACTTGCCGTTGCGTGCCAGCCGAGCGCAACCAGCTGCCTGGTTTCGCCACCAACACATGTGGGCGCTTTTTCCGAGAACCTGGTGGGGTTTAAAAAGATTATGGCCAATGCCAGCACTGCAAACTCATAAAAACACCAGGGAAAGTCCGAAGGTCATGAGCGCCGCCACCTTGCCGAATCTAGAGGTTCTCGCAGAGACCCCGCCAGCAGTGCGCACCACATCCCAGAAAGAAAAACCACCGTCGGAAGGGATGCGCACCCTTGTGACATGGCATGACTACGATGGCGTTTTTGGCCTGGTGTTTCGCTCGCCTGAACTGAATCTGGAAGGGTATCTGAACACGCCGAGCCATGCAGCGCTGAAACGCGAAACACCTTTTGAGGTCCAGATGGATGCCTGGCAGCTGGCCCATGACGCTGGCATAGAACCTGACCCCAGCACAGCTGTGCCACACCAGGACTGTCTTCGTGACAAGGGCGCGCTGGTGCTCGTCTACAATGCAGCCCACAGAACCTATCTGACATCAGTGCTCAACCCCATCTTCACCGCTGATGGGGCACCTGACCAGGACGACCACAGCAAAGATCAGTTGAGATGACCATCCCCGAGGATTCTGGACCCGAAGCCTACCTGCTATGCAGATAGCAGGGTTCTTTCGTAGATTCTGCCATTCAACTGTGCACCACGCGATGCATCAGCCAACCAGTGTGGACCGCAATACCAATCATGCGTGGTAATCCACAATCTTCCCTAAGCCATTCTCCTTCACAAAGGACCGCGCGATCTTATCAGCAGGGCTTGCTGCCAGCACAACCAAGGGGTCATGCAGACTGAGGCCGTAGGTGTCTTTGATGTGCGGCGCATAGCCAAGATAACTCAGCAGCATCAATTTCAGATTGCCATAAAAACCATTCCCCTCAAACTCAGAGGGGAATCTTATCGACACCTGTCCTGATGGATACCTGTCACTTTCCGCAAGGATGTAGGTCGCTCCTTTCAGCACCACACTTACAGGGTCCAACCTGCACTGAGTCCCCTGGTCGCCGGTAGCAATCTGGCTGATATCGGCAAAAAATGGCGCACTCACCCGCCTCACGCAAGCGCAGCAATGCGCGATATCGCCACCCAGAACCTTATCGAGCCCAGGGACCGTCTGCAGCATCTTACGCATCTCACCCAGATGCCCCTGCTGCAGGTCCAACATGACCTCCAGAACCCTTGGTTGCACGGTCACCAGATGGATCAGGCGGTCGGAAGCGTATTGCATATGACGGGGCAGATTTCACCGCATTTATATAGTCGCTGCACATTCAGCAGCGTGGAAGAGCATAACCTCAGGCTCGAACCTTTATGTCTTGCCGAGGAAGCATATCCGAACCATTAGCTTTAAATACCCCTTGCTTGTTCTGGACATCCATATGGCCAAATCATCTTGGAGAAGCAGCAGAAAAGTGTCTGGCGGACGCTATCGCCCGCTGCGCGGCAAGCGTCTGATGGAGAAGCAGAACAACTCCCGTCTGACCACGGTCGGCAAGACCAAGAGGATAGTCGTTCGCATCCGCGGTGGCACTACCAAACAAGCACTGCTTACTGCTGACTTCGCCAATGTCTATGATCAGAAGGAAAACAAGCACGTCAAGTCCAAGATCAAGAGCGTCGTCGAGTGCCCTGCCAATCGCAACTATATCAGGCGAAACATCATGACCAAGGGCACGGTCATCGATACCGAGGCAGGCAAGGCGCGCATCACCAGCAGGCCAGGACAGAATGGCAGTATCGAAGCTGTGCTGCTGTAAACCACTATCGCATGTAACTTCTGTAGATGTTGTGAACGATAGCGGGAGGAATCAGTACATGAGTGTCCGCCGCAATGTTTATATGGCCATACGCGGTCCCAGGATCCATGCAACCGAACACTCTGACGGGCAATCTCGTCAATGTCATCACCGGAGAGATCTATGGCGCGACCATCACGTTCACGGACACCATCCAGAGTGTCGTTGCGACCGGCAAGAAATATGATACCTTCATAGCCCCGGGATTCATCGACGCGCACATCCACGTTGAATCAAGCATGCTCTGCCCCTCGCGCTTCGCCGAGACTGTCGCCCCGCACGGCACGGTGGCGACTGTATCCGACCCTCACGAGATAGCCAATGTCCTTGGCATCCCTGGCATCAAGTACATGATCGCCGATGCCGCGAACACTCCTCTGAAGATTCGCTTCACCGCGCCCAGCTGCGTACCTGCCACGCCCTTTGAGAGCGCTGGCGCGACGCTCGGACCTGAGGAGGTCGCTGAAATACTGGCCCTGCCGGAAGTCGTTGCCCTCGGCGAGTTCATGAATTTTCCCGGCGTCATCAACAGGGACAAGATGTGCATGGCAAAGATTGACGCCGCCAAGAAAGCAGGCAAACCTATCGACGGGCACGCTCCCCTGGTCACGGGCGATGGTCTGCAGAAGTATGCAAGCGCAGGCATCACCACAGACCATGAGTGCACCACTGCGGAAGAGGCGAATGAGAAGAGCCGGCTGGGCCTGAAGATACTCATCCGCGAGGGAAGCAGCGCTAAGAATATGGAAGCGCTCATCGGCATCAAGGCACCCTTCGCCATTGTCAGCGACGACAAGCACCCGGATGATCTGCTCAAAGGCCACCTGGACAGCACACTGGCAAAGGCTGTCGCGCTCGGCATGAATCCGGTCGTGGCATTGCAGTGCGTGACCATCAATCCGGCAACGCACTATGGCCTGGACACGGGAGTCATCGCGCCTGGCAGGCCCGCGGATCTCGTCGTGCTCAAGGACCTGAAAAATTTTTCCGTGATGGCCACCTATGTGGATGGCATGAAGATAGCGGAGGACGGTAAGGCGCTCTTCACGGCCGAGCCGCTCCAGACAGAGTCAGGCATGCAGTTCACGATACCAGAGAGAGAAGTGCTGCAGATCGCCTGCACCGGCGCAACGGCCCTGGTCAGGACCATCAAGATAATACCCGACCAGATAGTCACGGACGAGGGCGAAGCCATGCTGCCGGTCGTCGACGGTACGCTACGACTGAGCAGAGGACAGGATGTGCTGAAGATAGTAGTCGCAGACCGCTACGGCCATGGCAACATCGCGGTCGCGTTCGTCGAGGGCCTGGGCATCAAGGAAGGGGCCATCGCCAGCACGGTCGCGCATGACAGCCACAACATGATAGTCGCGGGAACCGACGATGAATACATCCTCACCGCCATGGCCGCGTTGGCCGAGACCGGCGGCATGGCCGTCGTGACGCCAAACGAGACCACGGTCCTGGAGCTTCCCATCGCGGGGCTCATGACTGACAAGCCGGCGAAGCATGTCGCGGCCCGCATGGATGAGCTCAACGCGCTGGTGAAAGGTCAGGGATGCCCATTGCATGCGCCGTTCATGACGCTCAGTTTTCTGGCATTGCTCGTCATCCCCAAGCTGAAACTCTCCGACAAGGGGCTTTTTGACGGCGGCACGTTCTCGTTCGTGGACGTTATCAAGACACATTAATCCGCAGCACCCAACCGCATGGATGATGTCCTGCCGGAAAGGATTGCACCATACGCACCTTGAAGAATGACAGGAAGAGCATAATCGCTTGGCGAGATGCCCTCCGGTGCCAAGTCAGTCACAATATTTATTAATACCGCGCTCGTCGGCATGCCCATGAGCGTCTTTAAAGCGTACGATGTCCGCGGCGTGTACGGCGAGGACCTGACGGACGATATCGCCTATCGCACGGCTCGCGCCTTTGCCGCGCAGTTCTCCCCGAAGAAGGTCGCCATCGGCCATGACATGCGCCCGAGCAGCAAGCCGCTGGTGGACGCTGCGATTCGAGGTTTCATTGACTCGGGGGCCCACGTCCTGGACATCGGCATGTGCACCAGCCCGATGCTCGGCTTTACGGTCGCGTCGATGCAGCTTGACGGCGGCATCATGGTCACGGCAAGCCACAATCCCAAGCAGTACAATGGCCTGAAGCTGCTCGCCAAGAAGGCGTTGCAGGTGCACAGCGGCTCAGGCATGAAAGAGATCGAGAAGCTCGCGCTCGCCGGCGGGTGGACTGATGGTCCGAAGGGCAGCGTCGAGAAGATGGACATCATGCTATCGTATCTCAAGCACGTCAAAGCATTTGCCAAGGACATCAAAGGCATCAAGATAGTCGTCGACGCCGGCAATGGCATGGGAGGATTCACGGCGCAACCAATGTTCAGTCAATTAGACATCGAGCTCGTGCCGATGTATTTCGAGCCAGACGGCAATTTCCCGAACCATGAGGCCAACCCTATCAAACCAGAGACGCTTGCCGAATTGCAGCATCGCGTGGTGGCCCAAGGAGCTGACCTTGGCATCGCTTTTGACGGCGACGCGGACCGGGCGCGCGTCATCGACGAGAAAGGCAACGCCATATCCAGTGACCTGCTGTTCGCTGCGCTCATGACGCATGAGCTGCCCGGCCAACAGGACAGGAAAGTCTACTATGACCTGCGCTTCTCCAAAGCCGTGCCTGAAGCAGTGAAGGCTGCTGGCGGAGAGCCGGTCATCATGCGCGTGGGCAATCCCTTTTACAAAGAAAAGCTGCAATCCGAAGGCGGCTACTGCGCCGCGGAGCTGTCCGGGCACATCATGTACCGTGACAATTACTGCGTCGACGATGGGCTTTTCGCCGTGGTCATGGCGCTCTCCATGCGCTGTCAGACCGGCAAGGCCATGTCAGAGCTGATAGCGCCCTTCACGACGCACGTGCAGAGCGAAGAGCTGAATTTTACCGTGAAGGATACCGCTGCGGCGCTTGCGGCATTGCAACATGCATTCACTGACGCTGCCGCCTCATTCCTCGATGGCGTGACACTGGAAGGCGACGGCTGGTGGTTCAACGCCAGAGCCAGCAACACCGAGCCATTGCTTCGCGTGCGCGCTGAGGCGGACAACCAGCAACTGCTGGACAAGACCATCGCGACCGTGCGAAAGACTCTGGAAGAATAGTACCTTAGACAACAGGTCCGACCCTGGCTCAATCGATCCCTGGCGGATACCTGCAGGCCCGCTAGTCACCCGAGCCGTCCCCTGGATCGCGCACATGGCGCCCCAGTTCTGTCGCGAGGTAGCCCATGGCCTCAAGCAGCACGTTTGCCGCAGCGCCTGTCCCCTCGCTATCATGGAAACAATGCGCCACACTAGGGCCCGCACCTGGCAAGGACCCCAATAACCGATGACCATCGCCATTTATGGATGTCACATTGACCGGGCCATTAGCTGGCCTGCGCGGATACATGGACGCACCTGGCCGCGCGAGAGAGAAGCCGATGAGCGGACCCTCCATACAAGTGAAGCCCTCAGGAAACAGACTAGCAGGGACCATCATCCCAATCGTCTCATAGGCGATGTTCTCCTCCTCGGCGACCATCGTCGCCCCCAATGCATACGGATCCGTCGTGAACAAGATGCCTGATGTCATCTTCCCCATGCTTTTCGGTCTCAGTGCCACCTCATAGCGCCACCAGGGATGCTCCGAGCTTCGCGGCGTGCGACGGGTGAAGAGCGCAGAGGTGTCCGTGTCCATGTCAGGATCAAATTCCATATCCCTGTGATGGCGCGCCTTGCCAGTGATCGACTGTCCACGCACTGTCTTGCGTCTCTGGCGCAGCCACTCTATCCTTGATTCCTCCAGGACATCCACGCGCGCCTCTAATTCAGCGATACCCTCACCGGGGTCGAACAGGCCGTCTATCTGATGTGTCACGCCGTACTCAAAGAACCACCGCCGCGGTTGCAGGACAACGCCTTCACTTTGCAGAAGATAGTCCAGATAGGTCTCCAGCTCGGGCATGCTGCCCTTGGGAAGCGCGCTGACTTAAATAGTTACCTTCAAGTGACAGTGGCATATACCCCATAGGTGCAGAGAAGCGACACCACCAGACAATGCAGCCACCTATACACGCGATTCGCTCAACAGAATCCTACCAATGCAGCTTTTCGTCGGGAATAGCAGTGTCACGGAGCCCTGCATGGCAACGCAATCTTTATAAAGAAACCGGGCTTCCATCAGGCCAGAGAGAAGAAGAGGCGAGGAGTTCTTCGCTTTTTCCTGCAGGTGATTGCTTGAAGCGTATGATACCAAGCCTGCGACAGAAAAAACGATATATCGTATTTGAAGTCAGCCCAGAGGGCTTTAGCGCTGAACAGGTGCACCGTTGCGTGCAGCAGTCAAGCAACGCGCTCTTTGGCAGCATCGGCACGGCAAAAATGGAGCCGCGACTGGTTGCAGAACGATACGCGCAGGGCAAAGGCATCATCGCAATCAACCACCCCTACGCACAGGAAGGCATACTTCTTCTTTCAAGCATCAAGGACATCGCTGGACAGCCAGCATCGGTACACACACTCAAGACGAGCGGCACTATCAAAGCAGCGGAGAGGTAAGCACCATGGCAAAAGGAGAAGCACTACAACCCATGAACCATCAGATGATGGGCTATGACAGAACGATCACCATGTTTTCGCCTGACGGACGGCTGTTGCAGGTCGAATACGCCAAGAAGACCGTGCGCCAGGGCAGCACCGCAATAGGCATCGCCTGCAAAGACGGTGTCGTGCTGCTCACAGACAAGCGTATCGTGGACAAGCTCGTTGTCCCCAGCAGTGTCGAGAAGATATTCCAGATCGACGATCATATCGGCGCGACCGCGGCGGGCATCCTTTCTGACGCTCGCGTGCTGGTCGAGCGCGCGCAGGTCAAGGCCCAGCAGCATCGCATGCTCTATGACACGGCCATCGACACGCTCAGCATTGTACGCGATATCTGCGATCTCAAGCAGATCTGCACGCAGAGCGGTGGGCTTCGTCCGTTTGGCGTCTCCATCCTGGTAGCTGGCATTGACAATGGCACTATCGCGCTCTACGAGACAGATCCAACAGGTATCTACTTCAGGTACCTCGCGACCGTCATCGGCGAGGGCGAGCAGGTCATTGAGGAGATCCTGCACAAGGAATACACTGAGGAGATGACCGTAGAGGACGGCCTGAAGCTGGCCATCAAATGCCTCACCGCATTCCTAGGCAAGGATCTGAAAGCCGAGCGCATCGACGCGGCCATCATCATGGCGTCAGACAAGAAATTCTCCAAGGTCCACCGCACGACCATCGAGAAACTCGTCAAGGGAAAGAAGTAATGGATAACAAGAAAGTGAGAGACAATAACGTCAAGCGCCCCTCCGGAACAGGCGCGCTTGACACAACAGGTGCATAAGACAATGGTCAATGTCGACAAAAGCGTCATAGCGCGCTACCACCGTGGACATAAGGGTATTGAGGTGCTCGTTGACTGTGAGAAAGCAATAGAGCTTCGCCAGGGAAAAGATATCGCCATGGAAGATGTGCTCGCGTTTCCTGACGTGTTCACGGACAGCAGCCGCGGCCTGAAGGCCTCAGACAGCGACCTTCAGGAATTGCTCGGCACGAATGATCGCATGGAGGCTGCGCGACGCATCATCAAGGAAGGCGAAGTGCAGCTCACGACCGAGCATCGCAAGCACCTGCGCGAGGAGAAGCACAAGCAGTTGCTGGAGTTGCTGCATCGCAATTATATAGACCCGCGCACCAACGCTCCGCATCCCTTCACGCGCCTGGAAAATGCCATGGCTGAAGCGCGGCTGCATCTGGATGAGTTCAAGAGCGTTGAAGACCAGCTGGACGCAGTCGTCAAGAAGCTGCAGCCCATAATCCCCCTCAAGTTTGAGCGCAAGCACCTGAGCGTGCGCATCCCGGCGCAGTACGCTGCCAAGTGCTTTTCCACCCTGCGCGGGCACGGCAGCGTCAAGGAGGAATGGCAGAACGATGGCAGCCTCATCGCAGAGCTTGAATTGCCTGCGGGCATTGTCGATGATTTCCTGGACAAGCTCAACCATCAGACGCATGGCGACATCGACGTGAAGATGAAATAATAGAAATTGAGATAATAGAATAAGAACAAGACAAGAGAACGTGAATATCAATGAACAGCACATCGTACGCAGCAAGCATGCAGACAGAAATCAGATTAAGGCGACAGATAATATCTGAAACCATACCATTTGCAACAACGCAAACGCAGAGGCCAGGACACATGCCTGGCGGTATGCCACATACAACAATGCCGCAGCAGATACTGCGGCACAGGTGATACACATGGGAGAACAACTATTGGCGAACAAGGCCATCGCCGTGCCTGGCGAAGAGATCGCCCGAGGCATGGATTTTGTGCCCGCAGCAGGAACGTACCGCGACAAAGAGAGCATCCTTGCCGCTCGGCTCGGACTGGTCAGCACGGACAACAGGCTCATCAAGCTCATCCCGCTTTCCGGCAGGTACCTGCCAAAGCGCGGCGACATGATCATAGGCCAGGTCATTGACGTTCAGCTTTCCGGTTGGCGCATTGAACTTAACAGCGCCTACACCGCGCTGCTCAGCATGAAGGAAGGCACCAGCGAGTACATCGAGAAAGGCGCGGACCTTCGCAAGTACTTTGACCTTGGCGACTGGATAGGCACCAAGATAATCAACGTGACCACGCAGAGGCTCGTCGACGTGTCCATGCGCGGACCGGGACTGCACAAGCTGTCCGGTGGGCGCATCATCAAGGTGAACCCAAGCAAGGTGCCCCGCATCATCGGCAAGCAGGGCAGCATGATAGGCATGATAAAGAACGCCACGAACACGAAAGTGGTCGTCGGCCAGAACGGTGTCATCTGGGTATCGGGCAAGCCCGGGGACGAGATCCGCGTGCTGGACGTCATCCGCAAGATAGAGCGCGAGAGCCACAAATCAGGACTGACCGATGTCATCAAGACATACCTCGGAGCCCCTGATGCCGTGGGCGATGGCAATTACGAACAGATGGACGATCAGAATGAAGACACAGGTGAACATCATGAGTAAGTACCAACGCACAGACGGGCGCGACGCGGACGGCATACGCCCCATGGAAGCCAAGGTCGGTGTGATCCCCCAGGCTGACGGCTCTGCCATGTTCAAGATAGGCAATACCATCGCATACGCAGCGGTGTATGGACCAAGGGAATTGTACCCAAGATTCCTACAGAATCCTGAAACAGGCATTCTGCGCTGCAACTACAACATGATGCCCTTCTCCGGCGCAGGCGACAGGGTCAGGCCCGGAGCCAATCGACGCAGCAAGGAGATATCCATGGTCACCGAGAACGCATTGCGACCGGTCATCGACCTGCATGATTGCCCCAACGCTGTCGTGGACGTCTTTATTGAGCTTCCGCAGACTGACGCTGGCAGCAGATGCGCGGGCATCACGGCAGCGGCCATGGCGCTCGCGGACGCGGGCATCGCCATGCGCGACATGGTCTCAGCAATAGCGGTCGGCCGGATAGGCGATGGCAGCTATGTTGATCTCAGCTACGAAGAAGAGGCGCTAGAAGACTATCCGGTCGCAGACATCCCCATGGCGTTCGTTAACCGCACGGGCGAAGTCACCTTGCTGCAGATGGATGGCGAGGTGCAGACCGAAGGCATCATGGACGCGCTGGCCAAAGGCAGGGAAGCCTGCAAGCGGATACATGCGCTCCAGACACAAGCGCTCAAGAACAAATTTCAGGGTGATACCCAATGAATTCAGAACGAAAAATGCACCTACTTGACTACTTCAAGGAAGGCTTTCGGCCAGACGGACGCAAGCTCGATGAATTCAGGCCCATCACCATCGAAGCAGGGACTATCAAGACCGCTGAAGGCAGCGCCATAGTCACTATTGGCGGCACAAGGGTCATCGTAGGCGTCAAGATGCAGGTCGAGAAGCCCTACTCGGACAGGCCCAATGAAGGAACCATGATGGTCGGCGCAGAGCTGTACCCCATGGCAAGCCCAAAGTTTGAAAGCGGTCCGCCAAACGCGCAGAGCATCGAGATTGCCCGCGTCATCGACCGGGGCCTTCGCGAGAGCAAAGCCATCGACACCAAGGGTCTGTGCCTGATACCCGGCGAGAAATGCTGGTCTGTCATCATGGACGTCTGCGCAATGAATGAAGAAGGAAACCTCCTGGACGCGGGCAGCATCGCGGCCCTGGCGGCCCTCAACACCACCATATTCCCTGGTTTTGACGGCACCATCGTCGACTACAAGCACCCCAGCGACAGGAAGCTTGAGCTCAAGAAACAGCCCATCGCCATCACGGTCGTGAAGATAGCCAACTACCTGCTGGTCGATCCGACCAATGAGGAAGAACAAGCGATGGACGCCAGGTTGACGGTCACGACCACTGCTGAAGGTACTATCTGCAGCCTGCAGAAAGGCGGCGAAGCGAGCCTCTTGCCTGAGGAGATTCAAGCCATGCTGGAGCTTGCAAAGACCAAGGCAAAGGAGATTCGCGGGAGTCTCTCGGGCAAAGGTTTATAAAATGACCAAAGCATCCGGGGGTCCTATGGATCTCACCAAGTATGAGAAGGCCCGGATTATCGGCGCGAGAAGCCTGCAGCTGTCCATGGGCGCTCCGCCATTGGTCAAGATGGGACCTGCGGATCTTGAGAAGCTAGGCTATGACCCGTTGCGTATCGCAGAACTGGAGTTCTCCAAGGACGTGATACCGATAACGGTCAGACGCTCGCTGCCAAAGGTCCTCAATGACCTCCGAAAGACCACAGACAAGCCCCTGGTCAATTTTTGAATTCCACGTCGTCAGCCAGGACCGTGCGCCTGCCAGCATGGCGGGCCAATTGCGCTGCCTGACGCGCTTTTCTTCTCATCTCTGATTCAAGGTAGTACTGGAGCTTCTCTGCCGCGCCTTTGCTAGCCCGTAGGCCCGATTCCTGGAGCAGCTGCTTACAGAACGACAGAGAGATGGGCATGAGGATGATGGGCGGGAATGGAGAATAAAAAGGTTTGGATACGAGAGACTGCGCGCGCGGTCAGCGCTTGCTGACACCCTTAACACGCATGTACCTCTTTCGCTCCGATTCGCTCAGCCGCTCAATCGCATAGCGAAGCATGGTGCGCGGCATGACCGTCGCGTGCTTATCCAGGAAGCTGGTGAGGACGCGCATATCGCGCTTGCCCGCCTCGCGCAGCATCCAGCCGACGGCCTTGTGCATCAGGTCATGCTTGTCTTCGAGAAGCATCTCTGCTATCGCTATCGTGTCCTGGCACTGGCCCGCGCGGATGAACGCGTGCGTGGCCACTATGGCGATGCGACGGTCCCAGAGCAAAGAGGACTTCGCTCGCTCGTAGAGGATGCTCCTGTGCTGCTTTGACTGCGTGAGCAGCCACTGACCCAAGAGGTTTGGTGCTGACAGGTCGACCAGGTCCCAGTTGTTGATGCGCTGCGTATTGCGCAGGTAGAAGTCGACTATGGCTTTTCGCTCTTCTGGCTGGCCTTTGGGGAAGCGCAGACAGCAGATGAGCAGCGCGGTCAGGCGATGCTCATGGACAGGACTATGCAGCAGGGTCTCGCACTCTCTCAAGGCGAGGTATTGGAATCGCTTCGCCACCTTTCGCTGCACGGGGACGATGACTCCCAGGAAGACATCGCCCTCAC
>MNWW01000034.1:0-6569 GCA_001871415.1 Candidatus Woesearchaeota archaeon CG1_02_57_44
CCAGCAAGCCAGCCTCTCTGCCCCACCAGTTCAGAGTTCAGATAGCGCATAGCTCATCGCAAGTATCACGAGATATAAATAACAAAAATCCACCACTCGGCGCTAACCGCGGCCTGAAGGCCGCGGTATTACCGCGCCTCGTCATTGCAGGCGGATTTTTGAATTGCAAAGCACGTCCTGAAGGACGGGGTATTCAACCCCGTGCTTTGCAATAATATTGAAGCCAGAAAAATAATGGAAAAAATATCGCGCATCATTGCGCGTATATCATCTACTTGAGCAGTTCCGCCTTGAGCACTGAGGTCAAATCAGTTTTTTCCCAGGTGCGGTCAGGATCTTCCGTCCCGAAATGTCCATAAGCCGCGGTCTGGCTGTAGATGGGCCTTCGCAGCTTCAGGTGGGTGATGATGCCTCTGGGCGTCAATGGGACGTGCTTTCGTATAGCAGCGGAAATTTTTTCTTCCGATACTTTGGCTGTGCCCCTGCATTCGATGTTCACGCTCAACGGCTCGGCGACACCGATGACATAGGAGAGCTGTACTTCGCATTCCGTCGCCAGCCCTGCCGCCACCACATTCTTCGCAAGGTATCTGGCCATGTACGCGCCGCTTCTGTCCACCTTGCTCGGGTCTTTGCCGCTGAACGCGCCGCCGCCATGGCGTCCGACGCCACCGTATGTGTCGACGATGATTTTACGTCCCGTCAGGCCAGTGTCAGCTTCAGGCCCGCCTTTGATGAATCGTCCGGTCGCGTTGATGTGGTACTTTGTGTTCTCATCGAGGTATGGGCCGCAGATAGGTTTGATGACTTTCTCCATCACCGCGTCACGAAGTTCCTCTTCGGTGATTTCCTCCGTGTGCTGCTGGGCCACTACGACAGCTTCAATGCGCACCGGCTTGCCGTCCAGGTATTCGACGGTCACCTGGGTCTTGCCGTCAGGACCAAGATGCGCTATGGTCTTGCTCTTGCGCATGTGTGCGAGGCGTCGCGCCATCTTGTGCGCGATGCTGATGGGCAATGGCATAAGTTCCGGCGTCTCATTTAAGGCAAAACCGTACATGATGCCCTGATCGCCAGCACCTACTTCATCGTCTTCCTGCACAACACCTTGGGCGATATCAGGGCTTTGCTCGTGGATTGCGACGAGCACGCCTGCGTCTTCGTAGTCTATGCCGAAGCGTGGGTCTGTATAACCAATGCGTTCAAGGGTGGCGCGAACCACCTGTTGCGCATCCACATAGCCTGTGGTGGTCACTTCTCCGGCGACAATGATGGTGCCTGTCGTGGTCAGGCACTCGACCGCGACGCGTGACATCGGGTCTTGTTTGATGAGTTCATCAAGGATGGCATCGCTGATCTGGTCGCAGACCTTGTCGGGATGTCCCTCGGTCACTGATTCACTGGTGATGTAATAGCGTTTCCCCATGTGTGTTACCTCCGTTCGCGAGCAACGCTGTGTACAATATAAATGTTTTGCAGGGCCTTTTCCACAGCTTCGCGACGCATTATTCTGATGGGATTTCTTTCGGCCTTTCCGGAATTTTTGCGGATGTGCATCGCGTTTGCGAATGATTGCGCCCGTATGATTGCCTCTTTAGGTATTGCTCGTATGACTGCTTTTTTTGGTATTGCTCTTTTTCCTGCCTGGCATTGTTGTTGGTAACGCACAGTTCTTGATGTGTGGCCTGGCAACAAGATGACTACAAATGCTTTTATGCTGAGGATGACTTGCACCCATCATGGCATTGCGTGACCAAGTTTCGTCTGCGTCAGGGAGTCTTACCCAGGATGTGCAGGTTCACGACTTTTTTCCCGTGCGTGATGATGTGCGCGATGCAGTATCTTCTCATGAATCGAATGCGGAAAAGACGGTCATGTGCTTTGGTACCTTTGATGTATTACACCCCGGGCACATCGCCTATTTGCGTGAAGCCGCGTCTTACGGTTCTCGCCTGGTCGTGATAGTGGCGCGGGATGCAACAGTGCTGCGTATCAAAGGAAAGGTGCCCCTGCATACGGAAGAGCAACGGTTGCGCGCTGTCGCGGCGCGAGAGAGCATTGCGGTGTTGGGTGGTGTGGACGATCCCTACGAGGTGCTCTCGCTATTTCATCCCGCTGTTCTGTGCCTGGGATACGACCAGCGTGGATTTGCTGACGGACTTGCTGAGGCGCTGCGGGAGCGGAAACTTTCACCTCGCGTGGTCAGGGCAAGCGCCTTTCATCCTGAGCGCTATAAATCATCGCGCATGAGACTTGCGTGACGACTTGCGCAATATAGTCCCTGGCACACTTCGTCATTGTTCATTTTACATGACCCGTGAGTGACTGGATGCTTCTTGGATGGGTAATTGCTTCTGGATGACCGAAATATTCTTTATGGGCTGGGTGTTCCTGCTATGCTATATGTATGCCCTCCTATGGAGTGACACGTCGGTGATACTACCATAAAGTTTATATAGAAGTTGCGATTCAAGGATAACAACATTTTGGTGGGTGGGTCTGTTGGCAGGCACTGCCGACTGTCATTGAGGGTATTCCAGCAAAACCACTTGGGGTGAAGTCAACTATGGTCGCACAAAAAAATGGATTCTTTATCATGCTGCTATTGGTAGCGCTCGTCTTAGCCGCTTGCCAGCCTGTCCAGGACAGCGCGGAGAACGCGACAAAGATATGGTACCCAGAGAACATCACCATTGACACGTCACCTCAGGCACCCTCTGAAAATACCGTGATGGTGGGCGATACAGCCGAAGTCATCACCATCACCATCAATGAGACCCAGCAGGTCAATCTCAAGCCGGTTGTTGAGGCGAGAGAGGGCTTACCCGTATCCTTCACCTTCAGCGCGCCGCTGGACGCCAACGGTGTCTGGCAGACCAAGGTGGGCGATGCTGGCGAATACCTCATCACCATAACGGCCACCGATGGGCTGACCACGGATTCACGCAAGGTGCTGCTCCTGGTGCGAAGCCTCAACAGGCCGCCGGTCCTGGGCAAGCTGGACGATGTCACGGTGCATGAAGGCGAGACCGTCTCCTTCAGCCCGGTGGCTGTGGACCCGGATGGCGATGATATCACCATCACCTACTCAGGATTCATGGAGACGAGCTCCTACACCACCAAGTACGGTGACGCAGGCGAGTACATAGAGACCATCACGGTCAGCGATGGACGATTCACCGACAGCAAACGAGTGAAGGTCAAGGTGCTCAAGACCAATAGGCCGCCGGTGCTCAAGCCCATCCTGGACGTCACCGTCATCGAGGGCGACCAGGTTGTGGTCAAGCCGCAGGCGATCGACCCGGACAATGACGCGGTGAGCTATGTCTTCACGGCGCCTCTGACGTCGGATGGTGTCTGGCAGACTGCTGCGGGCGACGCGGGAACATACAAAGTGAATGTGACTGCTACTGACGGAAAGCTCAGTGACACCAAGTCCATATTCATCCTGGTATCCCGCAGAAACAAGGCGCCGGTACTCGCGTCGATTGAATCCAAGACCGTGAAGGAGAATGAGCCGCTCAGTTTTTCCGTGAGTGCGGTGGACCCGGACAATGACCCGCTTTCTTACTCTGTCTTCGGGCTTCCCGAAGGCGCGGGATTCGAGGGCGCCAAGTTCACCTGGAAGCCGACGTATGAGACCGTGCCTGCCAAGGACGCGTCCCGCGATTTCAAGGTGACCTTCATTGTTTCGGATGGCCAGATGACTGACAGCAAGGTTGCGACTATCACGGTCGTCAACGTGCCAAGGCCCATCCAGATAGTGGATGTCAAGCAGGGATAAGCCCTGCATTTTTCCTTCTCTTTTCCCTCTCTTTCTTCATCGCCTTTCGAGTTCTGCCAATAAAGCACTATTTCTTTCCCCGTGCTCGAGTCGCGATACGTTGCCGACAAGAAACATTTATGAACCTCGGGTCACTGCCTGGTGGCATGGCAAACCTGCGTGTATCGGCTCCACCTGTGATGTTCAATATCACCAACACACTTTTTTCACTGGTGGTCATTTACTTCATCTACCTGTTCAGTCAGCAGCAGGTAGGACCGGGATGGCATCTGCTGGGCATCGCCGCGTTGGTGTATCTTATCCTGGTGCTGGCAGGTTTCTTTCTTTTCATTCTCCTCTTCACGGTCTCGTCACTTGCTTCCATGGGCCTTTGGCTCGCGTGGATGGGACGCAGGAGGTGATGCTACTGCTTCGCTCCGCAGACCTATGGGTGATTGCGCTTGCGCTGCTGTGCATGACCTTGCTTGCCATGGTCAAAGGATTTGAGGCAATGACGGTATTGCTTGGCATTGGCTTTGGCGTGGCTGCGTTTTTTGCCATGCGCATGGGCAAGACACCGAAAAGGTAAAAAAGAGGGCGCATGCCCAAGCGACAAGGTGATGACATGCTTGAACTGACAGAAGAGAACTTTCAGGATGACGTGGGTAAGGGACTGGCGGTACTCGACTTCTGGGCGCCATGGTGCGGGCCCTGCAAGATGATGGGCCCGGTCTTCGAGAAGCTTTCAGGGGGCATCAAGGGCATCACGTTCGCCAAGGTCAATGTGGATGACCATCAGGATTTGGCTGCGAAGTTTCAGATAATGAGCATCCCGACGCTCGTTGTGCTCAAGGAAGGATCCGAAGTTGATCGTATCATGGGCTTTGCCGGCGAGGATGCGATAAGGGACTTCATCCAGAAGCACATCGATTGACCAGGGGCTGCTGGTCCAATTATCGCCCTAAAGGTTAATGAACATGTGCTGATTCTGTGTCAGTCATATGGTATACCACGGCGCGTCTCACAACCCTTCTGATCAGTACGGCGCTGCCACTATCTTCAACGCGGCGGAGACCCTCAATAGTGGGTATGTCGGTTCTGAGCCCCTGCATGAGGAGCGCGCGCATACAGAGCAGTATGACGCTGACAAGGCGGGCTATCACGGAGGTCTGCCTGAGGAGATGTATTCAGCGCTGAAGGCCGCCAATTACTCGGCAGGCGGCCAGGATGTGGCGGGCGGTATCGCCTACACGGCAGGTCCGGTCAATGAGCTGGAAGCTGCCATAACAGGCGCGCGAGGCAAGCACTACACGAATGAGGACGCGGCACAGAAGCTCGTGGTGAAAGCTTTGAGCAATCTGGAGAAGGCGGCTGATGAGCACACGAAGGATGTTGGCAAACCCGGGGCCCAGGGCCATGGTCCTGCCGACGATCTCTCTACGCTCGCAGCGTTCGTCCTTGCCCAGACCCAAGACTCGCAGGGTGATGAGACGGATGCAGAAGCGGCATTAAAAGCTTCGCATCCCTGGTCTGATGAGAACGCGGCAAAAGCCCTGGGCGCATTGGTCGATCGTGCTCAGGAGGATAAGCATGCCAAGCAAGTCTCAAGGGCAGACAATGATCAAAGCGCAGCGAAGACGCGCACATGATGGACAAGGGTACAGAGAAAAGTATATAAACCCCCCGAAGCTTGTTGTATGGTGGAAAACAGCGAAACTCCGTCGAGAAATCCAGTTTCTGGCAACAATGCGCAGTCAAAACCTGGCTACGGCGCGTCAAGTATCCAGGTGCTCGGAGGCCTTGATGCGGTGCGAAAGCGCCCGAGTATGTACATCGGAACCACAGCCATCCGTGGTCTGCACCACCTGGTCTTTGAGGCTGTCGACAACAGCATCGATGAAGCCATGATAGGCGAGTGTACGACCGTGACCGTGGTGCTGCATGCTGATGGCTCCTGCTCTGTAGAGGATGATGGCCGTGGCATCCCGACAGATATCCATCCGAAGTTCGGGGTCTCTGCTCTTGAGATCGTCATGACCAAGCTGCATGCGGGCGGCAAATTTGACAGGCAGACATATAAGGTATCCGGCGGCCTGCATGGGGTCGGCATTTCCGTCGTCAACGCGTTGTCGACCAAGACCATCGCCTCTGTGCGTCGGGAAGGTATCTTGTATTCGCAGACGTATGAGCGCGGCTTGAAGGCTTCTGAAGTCCTCGAGACTCCGGGTGCTGGCAAAGGTACGAGCATCCGATTCTGGCCTGACGCTGAGATCTTTGATACCGTCGAATTCCAGTATGAGCCGCTCATGACGCGCCTGCGCGAGCTCGCCTATCTGAACAAGGGTCTGCGCATCATCCTGCGCGATGAGCGCTCTGCCAAGGAGGAGACTTTCCAGTATCAGGGGGGCATCAAGGAGTTCGTCGTGTTCCTCAACCGCAGCCGCCAGTCTCTGCATCCCTGCATCGCGGTGGAAAAAGAGCAGGACGGGATCCAGGTAGAGGCGGCCATGCAGTATAATGACGGTTACAACGAGGCAGTCTTCAGTTTCGCAAATAATATCAATACCCATGAAGGTGGAACGCACCTGACAGGATTCAAGTCCGCGCTCACCAGGGTCCTGAACACGTTTGCCGAGAAATACGGTAATGGCAAGTCCGAGACCAAGCTCTCCAGCGACGACGCGCGGGAAGGACTGACCGCCATCATCAGCGTGCGGATCCCTGAGCCGCAGTTCGAGGGACAGACCAAGACGAAGCTTGGCAACTCGAATGTCAAAGGTATCGTCGACAGCCTGCTCTATCAGGA
>MNWW01000034.1:6580-6909 GCA_001871415.1 Candidatus Woesearchaeota archaeon CG1_02_57_44
GAGCTGAGCACCTTCTTCAATGAGCATCCCAAGGACGCAAAAGCGATTATCGAGAAGGTCCTGAGCTCCGCGCACGCGCGCGAAGCGGCTAGAAAAGCAAGGGATCTGGCACGACGAAAGAGTGTGCTGGACTCTGGTTCTCTGCCAGGAAAGCTCGCGGACTGTCAGGCGAAAGATCCTGCGAAGGCAGAATTGTTCCTGGTGGAAGGGGATTCAGCAGGCGGCTCAGCCAAGCAGGGTCGCGATAAGGCGTTTCAGGCGATACTCCCGCTTCGGGGAAAAATTCTCAATGTTGAAAAAGCGCGCTTGGCTAAGATGATGCAAAACAA
>MNWW01000018.1 GCA_001871415.1 Candidatus Woesearchaeota archaeon CG1_02_57_44
CGATGCTCTCGAAGCCGGACTTGCTGCCCAGGGCAGAGAACCAGGGCGTCCAGATGTGGGCGGGGATGAGCTCGATATCCGGGCTTATCTCGTGCATATCCTTTGCGAGCTGCCTGCAGCTGTAGGAGCCGAGGATGGGCCTGCCGTCGGAGGCGAGCTTGCCCTTGCTCTGCAGGTGATGGCTGATGCTGTCGGCTGTTGCGAGGTCTGGCGCGAGGATGACCGTATGCACTTTCCTTGTCTTGTCGGCCTCGCGGTAGATGTTGCTCACTTCGACGCTGAGCAGGAAGGGGAGCGCGTTGTTGGAAGTTGGGATGGGCAGGGTGCCTACTGGCGTATCCACGGTCCTGCGGGGCGTGTGCCAGAGCAGGCCATCGCGCTCTTCACAGGTGTCCTTGAGCTCCTGCATCCATGCCGGATGCGTGAAATCGCCCGTGCCCAGCAGGCGCAGTCCCTTGACCTTCGCCCACGCCGCAAGCTTCGGGATGGTGATGGCCTTGCTGCACGCGCGGCTATAGCGGCTATGGATGTGCAGGTCCGCGAGGAGCACGTCGCCAGTGTCCTGGCTTCTCTGTCGCATAGCGCTGGCGGTATGGGTGATGATTGAAAAAGATGCGCTTTATTGAGTCTATTCGGCCTTGAGCGCTTTGCCGTGATTATTCCGATAAGTATATAGTGTTCTTACTGTTTGGTTAGTTATTTATAGGGGCTTAGTACACACCGGGCATGCACAACGGCCAGCCGTTCCCGTTCCTTCTTGAGCCGCCACAGCACACGGGCAAGCTTGCGGTCTATTGTCAGGCGAATGGAAGCAGCAGCATGGCGTATGTGGTCACGGTCGTGGATTCCGAGCAGCCACTGGCGCCCTCGGCGCTCTGGGGGTGGGTGCGCCAGCACCAGCCCATCAACTACCATATCATCTCTGGTCGCCTGCCTGTCGCAAGCAGCAGGCACGCCGAATACCTTGCCGGGCGCGCCAGCGAGCACCAGTTCGATGTCGCCACCATCGGCGGCCAAGCGCAGCAGGACGTGCTGGGCGCGCTGCACCAAGACTATCTTGACCTGATCCCTGCGGGTCGCCCTCTGCGTTCATTGCCCGGCGTCTATGCCGGCAGCGGTGACATCGACATCGTGCTGCCGTACGAGACCATCGTGGAATGTGACAACCCTGAGCTGTTCGCCAGCCTGCAATCCGTCATCGACGGGAGAGCACGTTATCCAGCCGCCGAGGTGCTTGGCATATCCCTGCGCATGGCAGAGCTGCTGCTGGAGCATGATGACCCGGATGTGGTGCTGGACGCGCTTGACACCTATGGCGTGCCGGGCCTGCACGCGCTGGACGGGATCGCGCAGTCGGCCCGCCAGGCGGGATCCTCTCTCGCGGCGAAGGAGTACCTCGTCGGGGAACTGGAAGACCGCATCATCCGGCTCGCGCGGCAGGAGTCCGGGGATGCATCATGAGCTATCCGCATCATCCCTTGCCTTCTGCACGCTGCGCTCCTTGAGCGCTATCTGCGCGAGGATCTGCTGGTGCATGCGCTGCAAAAACGCGGCCCTATCTTCTATCTTCAGGGTGTCGGCGACACCCTGCGTCACGAGGTTCAGGCTGAAGGGGCTGGGGAGCGGAACCGACAGCTCCTTGACCTGCATGGTCCCGTCGCTGATGCTGTCCAGGATGAGCTGCGCGCGTTCGACATCCATGAGATCCTCGAGCACTTCCCTTCTCGCTTCTGCCAGTATCGGGAAATCCTGGCTGATGCGCTTGACCGCGTTGAGCAGTATCCTGCTGGATACCTGCTGTCTGCCGACGCGCTTTGTCCTGCCCCGATAGTTTCTCAGTATCATCAGAGAGCGTCCAGCGCAATGGCGGAATCTTCGCAGCAATGTCTCTGAGCGGTCGATGGCGACAGCCAGCACTTTGCGCAAGGGCTCCTTCCTGAGCAGCTCAAAGGCGCGCACGGCCTGCACTTTCTTTGGGCTCTGCACAAAAAAACCATTGTCATTGTAGCCCACGGCGACATCGCGGCTCTGCAGGCGCGAGAGCGCGAAGCCGAGCGCGTGGCTGAGCGCGTGGTTGACACGACGCCCTGCGAGGCAATGGAAGCAGAAGGTCGTGCCTTCCTCTGTGCTGAAGATCTCTACCAATAACAGGCGGTCGTGGGGGATCATGGAGAAGCGGTGCTGCTCGGCAAGATAGCCGTGGATACTGTCCGCCGTGGTCTCGTCGGCGTAGAGATAGTCCCGGATGAAGCGCACTATCTCCTCCTTGGCCATGTTCTGGTTGAGGCGCTCAGCGACGAGACGGCGGAACCTTCCTATCTCCATGGCCAGATCGAAGCTGAGCGGCAGCATCTCGGAGAACCACTGCGGCACGGTCGGCGGCCTGTCCGGGCTGGCGCCGCAGTAGGCGACCATGCCGCGGCTGAAGCGATAGGAGTAGACATTGCCTCCCAGCACGAAGATGTCGCCGGGCTTGAGGCGCTCGAGGAACGCCTCGTCCAGGTAGCCGACGACAGCGTCGCCCACGCGCACCTCGACGTAGGACTCGTCAGGGATCGTGCCGATGTTGGTCATGTAGAGCACGCGCGCCATGCGCCCACGCCTTCCCAACTGGCCTGTCTGCTCGTCATGCCAGATCTTGGCGTAGATGTGACGCTCCTCCAGCGAGACGTACCTGCCCGCCAGGTAGTCGATGACATCCATGAACTGTCGCCAACCAAGGTCACGGTAGCAATACGACCTGCGCACCAGATCGTAGAGCTCACGGTCTGTGGTCGTGTGCGCGATGGCCGTGCCATAGATGTGCTGGGCCAGCACGTCAAGGCAGTCATGAGGGATGTGGATGCGGTCTATCTTCTTCTCCATCGCGCTCTTGAGCAGCACGCCGCACTCGACCATGTCGTCGCGATCCATGACGATGATGCGACCCTTCGCCTTCTCGTGCAGGCGATGGCCTGAACGCCCGATGCGCTGCAGGCAGCGCGCCACGGACTTGGGGCTTCCCAGCAGGATGACGAGGTCGAGGTAACCGATATCGATTCCCAGTTCCAATGAGGTCGAGCACACAACGCACCTGAGCTCGCCTCTTCGCAGGCGCTCCTCTATGCTGAGCCGCTGCTCTTTGCTGAGACTCCCATGGTGTGCGCCGATGTTCTCGGCGTAGAGCTGCGGCCAGCGGTCCTTGAGATTATGCACCACGCGCTCGGTGGCAGCGCGGGTGTTCGTGAACACGAGCGTGCTCGTGTGCTGCTGCACGAGCTCATGGATGAGCTCATACATCCTGCGATGGCGCGCCTCATAGGGCGTACCGATGATATTGCTGACCGGGCTCATCACCTGCAGGTCCAGCTCCTTGAGGTACTGCACGTCAATGATGGTGCAATCCCTGCTGGTGCCGACGAGAAAGCGCGCTATGTCTTCGATGGGCGCGATGGTCGCGGACAGGCCCACGCGGCTCATGTGGCCGGCCATCTCCTGCAGGCGCTCAAGCGCCAATGAGAGATGCACGCCGCGCTTGTTCTCGGCCAATGCATGCACCTCGTCAACGATTGCCCATTGCAGACCCTCGAAGTGCGCGGAGAACTTCGGGCTGGCCAGCAGTATGGCCAAAGACTCGGGCGTGGTGATGAAGATGTGGGGCGGCTTTGCCAGCATCCTGCTGCGTTCTGATTGCGTGGTATCGCCGGTGCGCACGGCCACGCGGATGCCTAGACGGCGCTGCGCGATGGCTTCCATCTCCTGCAACGGCTCTTTCAGATTCTTCTCGATATCGTTGCTCAAGGCCTTGAGCGGGCTGACATAGACGCAGTAGATGCGATCCTCAAGCAGGCCTTTCTCCTCAAGGTCGACCAGCTCGTTGATGATGGACAGGAACCCTGTCAGGGTCTTGGTCGCTCCTGTGGGGGCGGAGACAAGGACGTTCTGGCGGCTGTGAATCTCCATGACCGCCATCTTCTGCGGCACGCTGTAGCAAGGGAAGCGCGAGTAGAACCATTGCTTGACGAGCGGATGCAGGATGCGGTCAAGCGTCTCCTTGGAGTCTTCTGACTGCTTGAAGGTGATGGCGCCTGCGGGTGGCTGCGTCGCCGGATGAGAGGCGCCGGTTGCATGGCCGCAGTCCAGTCCTTGTTTGCTGTCCGTTGCTTTCACCTCCGTGGCAAAGGCGTCCATGCTTTTAAGCGTGCCGCGCGGCCGGCCTGTGGCTACAAGGGGGAGTGTGCCGACAGTCTCCGAGTGTGCAGTGATGGTGCTGTTGGTTGTTTGGTTGTTGCTGGTGCTTTCAGATGCTGTCAGGTCGTCCCTGATTCTCTATAATAATATATCCGCCGTAAAATTTAAAAAGGGCCGTCTGCCCAATACAGCATCGCAGTAGTGGACGGTGGGTGGATTTTGGGCAAAAAGGGTCAGATAACAGCCATCCTGATAGTCGGCATAGTCATAGTGCTGGGCTCTTCTCTGGTATTGTTCTCCAAGAGCAAGGCGCAGCAGCCGCAGCTGCGTATTGAAGAGGCGCCCACAGCGTCGGATCCCATCTCTGGCCTGGTGCAAAGCTGCCTTGCCACGACCACGACCAAAGGCCTCAAGCTCATCGGCCTGCAGGGCGGCTACGCGTACCCGGATGAGCGGGGCATCGCTCCTGGGGCTCACCCGACTGAGGGTAACGCTATCTTATTTCCTGATGACACGGGCTGGCCTATTGCCTCCTGGTGGTATCTGTCCAGCCCTGATGACTGTGCGACAGATTGCCAGTTTTCCAGCGAGCGGCCGGGCATGGACGTTGTGGCTGAAGAGCTGGAGCGCTACATCGTGCGCGAGCTGCGTCAGTGCCTGAATGTCGCTGTCGTACCTGAGTGGGACATCACCTATGGCGATCCCATCCCCGCGGCCCAGTTCGTCGGCGACGGCGTCAGTGTGCAGTTGTCCATGCCGGTCACCGCCCAGCGCTCTGGCGAGCGCCTTGAGCTGAGCAGGTTCTATGCCACGCTGCCCACCATGCTTCCTCGCATGTATGCCCTTGCGACGGAATTGACGAATTGGGAAGCCAACAACAGCTTCCTTGAGCTGCACACGCAGAATCTCATCGGCACGTACTCTGGCGGCGCGCTGCCGCCTATCAGCGACGTGTCTTTTTCACTCGATCAAGGGCGCTACTGGATAGCGCAGAATGCCAGAGCCACCTTGCAGGACGCGCTGCAGTCATATGTTCCGGGCATACGGCTGGAGGACGCTGCCAACTTCAGGCCCGTGGTGACCGCCAACCCGGTCGCGCAGGGATTCTACGACCAGATGGTGTTCTCACGCTCCGGACTCTCGACGCCGCATCAGGACATTGCGTCACACTTCTCCTACCTTGGTTGGCAGCCCTACTTCTCGCTCAACAGCGGCCAGCAGGTCATCGGGCCGGAATCCAGCAACGTACTCATGGGCATCCTGTCACTGGCCATCAAGCGCTACGCCGCTTCCTACGACCTGAGCTATCCGGTCGTGGTGCGGCTCAGCTCGGGTGGCGAGGAGCTGCTCTTTGCGCTTGAGGTCAATATCCGCCAGAACGAGCCATTGTCGCCCGGCGCGCTGATATTGCCCCAAGGGCAGCGCCAGAGCTCGACGATGTTCTCGCCGCAAGGGGCCAAGGCCAATGTGACGGTCGTGGCGGTCGATGACGTCGGGCAGCCTGTCAGCGCCACGGTCGGCTTCGCGTCGGGCAGGGAATTCGGCATCATCGGAGAAACAGCAAGGTATCCTGTGGTCCTCGCGTTCCCGGCCGGAGCCGCGGGCAGGGCCGTGTTCACGGCACAGCAGCATCTGACGGTCAGCGTTCCGCTCGCTATATCAGGCGTGCACGACGAGAAGGTCCTGCAGGTAGTGATGCCAAAATTGCGCACACCATCCGTCAGGGTGGAGAAGGTCTGGCGGCAGAAGATCAACAGCGCATGGGTGTACAACGGGACACGACAGGCACTCGCTGATGATGAGAGCGTCAATATCATCCTCGAGCGCGTGGGCGCGCAAGGCGAAGAGCAGCTCATCACCCATGCTGCTGTGACTGGTCAAGGCAGCGCGTTCCTCTCGCAGGGCATCGCTCCGGGACACTACCGCATGCGGCTCACGCTCACCAAGACATCCGAGTTGTATATTCCGCCGACGCGCATCTGCCCCCCTGACCTGATAGGCGGGCTTCTCGCGGGTTGCACAACCGTGCCCAATGTCACCATACAGAATGAGTCTGTCATCGGAGGGACGGTGTTTGATGAACGGCCGGTCACGCTGCACGCGTCGAGCCTTGACGAGCACTCGACCATCGTGCTGACCGTGCTGGAGACGGGCATCTTCGCGCTCAACGAGAGCTTCCGGCGCATCGACGACCTCAAGGAGCTCTCGCCGTCAGAAGAGCTGAGCATCGCCTACCGCACTGCCTTGCTGCCGAGGTTTGAATGAGACGCGGCCTGAAGCATCAGGGGTCGCGTGTCAGGCCTGTCCTAGCCGTTTCTTTCCTGTTCCTGCTGGTCGGCGCTCTGCTGGCCATCCCCGCGGTCAAGGCGCCTGACGGCACGCAGGATGGCGGAACAGGCGACGACGCATCCGACGCCTCCGGTGCTACTGATGCCACGGGCACGACTGATCCTTTTGCGTCCTTTGATCCTATCATCCGGGATTTCTCCTTCGCCGGTGTCGATGGCGTCGATGGTCTCGCGTCATTATCGCCTGACGAGCAGCTGACCTTCACCGTGGTCATCTTCGGCGCAGGGGCTGAGGTTGATGCTGGTCATGTGTATCTTGGCGCTGACGGCGGGACGCCCTTTCAGGCGTGCGAGCAGACGCAGCCGCTTGAGCAGCTGTGGACCTGCACGTACAGCGCCGCCACATCGCTGTACTCGCCGGGGATGCTGACCAAGAGCGTGTGGGTCGACCATCGCAGCATGAGCGCGACAGGATTTCTCGACGGGCAAGGACCGGGCATCACGTCGGTGCGGCTGTCTCCTGCAGGATTGACGCTCAGTTACCTGGATGGCATCGGCGCTCTGAACGTGAATGGGTGCGCTGGCCTCGGTGAAGTGGCGCTGTATACGGACCTGACCGAGGAGCCGCTGCGCGTCTGGGAGCAGAGCGACCCGCGATGCGCCAACAGCGTCACGCTGCCCGTCAATATGTCCGCGCTCGTCCCTGCGGGAGAAGAAGGCACGCTGCAGCTGCTGGTCGTGGCGAAGGACCGCGTGGGCAACGCGGGGGCATCCCGTGCTGTGTCGTATGACTATGACACGCTCGCGCCGGGCATCACGTACGATACTGCCGTGTATGATGGTCATCCGTTCACGTTCCTCAAGGCAGGCAGTCGCATCACGGTCAGGGTCAATGTGACTGAGGCGTCAACGGTCCGCGCTGATTTCACCGGCATTGGCGCGAATCCCGCGAACATGGAGGCGTCCTGCATAGCTGTGGCTGCGGGTTATCGCTGCGTCTGGCAGACGGTTGTCGCGGACACGCCCGGCAGCTTTTCTGTCACGGCCACGGACGCTGCCGGCAATGCCGCTTCGCAGGATTTCTCGCTCAGCTGGAGCGTCGATGATTCCGGCCCGCGCTCGCCGCAGCTGTCCGGAGGCGTTGATGTGGATGGCACGGCGTATGTCAAGGCCGTGAACAACACGTTCACGCTTACGCTGGTCGACGAAGGCAGCGGGGTAGCCAACGCATGGCTGAACCTGCAGCAGCTGGACCCTATCGCCTATGGCGCGGCTGTGCCTGCGGATGCCTGCGAGGCCGCGCAGGGCGCGTGGCGATGCGTCTGGAACAATGTGCATGTCTCCATCGCGTCGGGCAGCAGCGCGACAGTTGCGGTATCACGGGCAGCTGACGCGCTGGGAAATCTCCTGAGCGAGCACGCCGACCTGACCGTCGTGGTCAAGACATCCAAGCCGCGCATCACTGACATCAGCATCAACTGCACCCGGCCCGGCGGCGAAGCCCGCGGCATCTGCGCGGAAGGCGACCTGATGACTGTGCAGGCCAATGTGTCTGATCCGCTGCCCGTGACCGTGCTTTTCAATCTCTCTCATATCTATTCCGGCCGGGCGGCTGATGAGGTGGTCTGCGAGGAAGGGCGCTGCGTGCTGTCCCTCGCAGAGGCCATACCCGCGTTCCTCACCAGCAGCAAGGTGCTGCCTGTGGTGGTGAGCGCCAGCGATCCCGTGGGCAACACGCAGGTGGCGCAGCGCGACATCGAGATACTGGATTCACCCGGGCTCACGCCGGACTTCTGGACGCTGTCCGAGGTGACGAGGCAGCCGTCGGCCATTGACAGGGCATCAGCGAGCATCATTGCCCAGCAGGTCTACTTCGGCGTGGAGCTGCTGGCGCACGCGCCCGTGACGCTCGCGAGCGTGCACTTTGACGGGTGCGTGGGAGCAAATGACCATGAACTGCCCACGGACGCGGTGCAGTTCCTGAGCGCGGAGCCATCGGTCATCGGGCTTGAGGACTCGCCACGGCAATGGATCGTATTCCCGCTGGAGACCACGGACTTTAGCGTCAATGAGCTGCGCTTCAACTGCACGTTCAGCACCACGTCGATAACCGGCGGGCGGCTCTATGAGACAGAGGCGGACATGGTGGAGCTGACCATCCCGTTCTTCAACATGCCCGCGGGGACAGTCGATGATGCCTTGCAAAAGAAGATAGACGACGAGAAGAACGGTTTCCTGCATAATGGATTGTTCCGCACGCTCCAGAAGGTCGTGGACATCGCGGGCAAGATCTGCCAAGGCCTTCGCGCGTGGCAGATGTTCGTGTCGATAAACGATCTTCTCCACGGGAAGCTGGCAGCGGTCTCGGGATTCAATGTGGTGGAGGGCTGGCGACAGCTTCAAGCGCAGGCCATGGAAGGCGCGGGCCAGACAGGATACAAGATGTACGCGTGGCTGGACAAGTACTGCAAGTACCTCAACTGTCAGGCCGCGCCGGGCACGCTCGACTACGATCCCACCATGGCCTACCAGGTCATGGGACAGGCAGACTTCGTACTGGAGCTGTTTGAGAACATAGACCCCGGGCTGGTGCGACCTGACGGCACGGGCAGGGCCATCGTCAATACGCAGGCCATACCGCCTGATTTGCAACGAAGCTTTGGCATACCATCCACTGATGCTTCTGACGCGTACGTCCTGAGCAGCGAGCAGACCGCTGACCTGCAGTCAAGGAACCGGATACAGCAGATAGCCATCAAGGACTCGCTGGTATTGTCCCTTGCAACGCGGTGCATCCCCGGCGTGCTGTATAACATTGACAAGTACCGACAGGTTTCCTGCCAGTACATTGACTGCCTTGAGAACGGGGTGTCAACGTACAATGTGCCTGAATCAGTCTGCGAGTCCCAAAAGGGCTATGCCACGTGCAAGTACGTGTTTGGCGAGATCTTCAACATCATCCCGTTCACGGCAGTGATGGACTACTACGCCGGGCGCATGAAAGAGATCATGAGCAATCCCTTATCTCTGGTCGGGGCTATCACCGGCTATGGCTGTCGCGCGGAACTGGCGACAGGCGCGACGGCGAGCATCTGCTTCAAGCTGCAATACGCTTCCCTATACCTGCAGGTCTTTCAGGAGGTCATGAACATCTTTGACTCCCATACGTGGGAGATACAACGCGACTACTGCGACAGGGTGGGGCTGGGATGAATAAGCGTCACGGTTCTTGGCGCTGGATTGCCATGGTAGCGCTTGCCCTGATGCTCATGGTCGTGGTGGTGCCGGTGGGTGCGGCGGCTGATGATGCGCCGAAGCCGTCATCCGAGGTTCTTAGCGCGGGTGGGTTTGATACTAAAGGTGACGGTTGGACGGAAGTCACAAGTGCTGGCACGACCACTGGATGGACACGTACTGAAAGTGGTGTCACCATCACGCTGCCGGCCACGGGCGCTACTGCCAGGACAATCACC
>MNWW01000040.1 GCA_001871415.1 Candidatus Woesearchaeota archaeon CG1_02_57_44
AGAAGGTTTTTGACTGCCCGGCCGGCGCATCATATTTCATTCTTCGCGTTGATGCTGTTATGATAGCGGTTGCTGCCGGACGGGCCCAAAAACCCATAGAAGGTTTTTGACTGCCCGGCCGGCGCATTTGCTCATTCTGATGCGTGCGAGCATGATGGCATTGCCTGCTGCCGGGCGGGCCCGGAAATGCGTAGACATTTCCGACTGCCCGGCCGGCGCATTCGCTCCTTCTGACACACTGCATCAACAATCCAGGCAAAACCTTATATGCTGTGTATGCCAGGACACATCGTATGCGACGCTGGCTCATCCTCCTGCTCTTGGTCGGTTGCTCGTCACAATTCATGAGCGTTCCTACAAACACCACCCCGAGCCTGTATCAGACCTGGACGCACGCGCCTGAACCATCTATCCACGACCGCATCACCATAGCTGAGGGCGTGATTCCTGTACAGGAGGGAATCTATATCCCGGCGAAGATGTACATTCCTGACTGGTGCAGCAGAGCTCAGGTGCAAGGTGACGTCAATTGTTTCCATATGGACAGCGGAAGGATACCTCAATATGTGACAATCCCTGATTTTGTCGCAAGAAAAGGCGAATCGAACTTCACCATAACCGTCAACCCGGGGCTGCTCACGCCCGACATTGAGCAGACCACGTGCATCATCGTGATGCATCATCCTGACCCGGGCTGCGGATCATCTCATCACATCCAGATAGCAAAGAGTATCAAGTGACCTGCAGATTCATACAAAGCTTGCTGTTGCCTGCTTGGCCAGCCGCCGTGCATGGTGCAAAGGCTCAGGCCACTTATGAGGCAATACCACAGCGTCCAGAACCATGACTGCAGCTGCCTTCACATCCAATCCGCGGGCGCTGACAAAGAGCGCTCGTGCGTACCCCTTGGTCTGTACTTTCTTGGCCAAGGGTTCGCCATCAAGGTACACGACAGCATCGCGTTCTTCACCATCTATGGGCGCGCTCTTGGCCACAGCGACGCAGGGCAAGCGCAGTTCAGCGCCAAGCGCCAGCATGCCCAATGACCCCTCGACCATCAGCAGCTCAGCGTCACCCCCGGTCTTACGGTACGCGGCAGCCATCAGCGCAATCCGCTGACGTGCGTCACCATCGACTACCGCAGTAGCGACAATCCGTCGAGCGTCCAGAACAGCGCAGGCGACAATGGCCCTGTCCTGACGCCTGGCAACAGAGAATCCAGCGATGCGCATGCCGTGAGGAGAATGCCGCTGTTTATCTGCTTTAAGGAATGGGGGCGTCGGGCAGGAGCCAAGTCAGGGGCTCCTATTGTCTCCTGCTGAACACTTCGGCATCCCTCTCTCGGCTCAGCAACCCGGCTACCCGGTTGGTGGCCCGCAACAGGAAGCGCAGCTGCCTGATGATGCCTGCCTGAGAGGGATAGCATGCCATGGCACGATCCTTGCATGAGCTATACGATGAAATGCCGATGGTGCGCAGAGGATACGGCCCGAGCGCGATGTTCGTTGGAAACCAGACGCAGTACTGGTAAAGCTCGCCCGGGTAGCCTATGTTGCGCAGAACCTGCCGGCCCATCAGGGCAGCCGCCCGGTGGTCGCGGTTGATGTCGATAGGGCCATGCAGGAATACTTTCCGGGGACGCACGTTGCGCAGGACCTTGGCGACTCCTGCTGCGAACGCATCAGGATGCTGTGAGAGCCGTCGCTCCGGGATGTCCACGAAGATAGGGGGCTGAGCGCCAAGCGCCTCGCAGGCGTCCCTGCACTCGCGCTTCCTGATGGCAGCGAGGCCGGGTGTCCGCGCATCGCTCGTGAGCACGAGCACATGCGCCTCCCAGCCGTCGGCGACATGCGCGGCGATAGTGCCGCCGCAGGCGATGCTCTCGTCATCGGGGTGGCAGGCGATGACGAGGAGGCGTCCTGCTGCTGCCCGTTTCGCCTTGCCTTTGAGCGATCGTGCGCGCATGCAGGACCGTACGGCTAAGGAGTTGATAAATCTGCGCACTTGGATGAGCAAGAACCGGGCTCCAAGAAAATGAGGGCATAAGAGGATGGGACCCATAAGAGGAGACGGTGAGGGCCGTTGCCTTACCACGGCTTCAGTTCAGCCGCATCGCTATCCTGCCGTCCTTGAAGATGGTGACCTTCCCGCCGCTCTGCGAGACGACGATAGCGATGCACTGCAGATGCTTGGTGAGCGCGCAGCAATTGCGATGCCTCGTGCCATAGCCGGGCAGATGCAGGTCAGCAGCGTCGACATTGATGTAGCTGCCCGCTGATTCGATGATGCCCTTATCATTGATGACAAAGACTCCGTCCAGCTGCGCGTAGTTCTTGATGGTCTCGCGAAGCTCTGGGTCGGCGATGCGCCGCTTCTCCTCAGGATATCCGAGGAAGGGGTTGATTATCATCTGCCGCAGGCTGCCTGAGAGTTCCTCAGAGTTGCCGATGATAAAGGCAGTTCCTATGCGCCGCCCTTCCCTGCCTTCCTGCGCTATCTCCATGGCCAGTTTGATGACATGCTCGACGCTTTGGCTGTCCAAATTCTCGGTCAGGTGCATGGTGCTGATGTTGAAAAACACTTGATCCACGTCAAAGATAAAGAGCTGGCCCTTATAACCAAGGCCTAAGCTTTCATCCTCAACGCAGACCACGCGTTCGCCCTTGCGGATGATGCGACGGTTGATGCCTTCCATGAGCAGCTCTTTTATGGGCGCTATCGACCCAGGCATGAGCTGTTTCATGTTGGTCTGGTAAGCCATTTTTTCCCAAGCGAGCCCATCAGGACTTGACTTGCGAAACACGGATACCAGCACTGGCTGATCGGCCTTGCCGCTCTGCTTGCGCTCCAGGCTGATGATGGCATCAGCGCCTATCTCCTTGCCGATCTTCGCTGCGGCAAGACTGAGCACGTCTTCAATGCGGACTTTGGCCCGGCTGTCGCCTTCAGCGACGCATTCCTGCGCGCTGTCACATCGCTCTTCTGTCAGGGGTGCAGCAGTTTCACCTGCCTGGCGAAGCTGCTGCTGCTCTTCAATGCGTGGCATTTCCGGAGTCTTTGCCTGGCGCTCGTACTCGTTCTGAGCGCCCTCGATGAGAGACTGTATTTGCGCCTTGATATCGAGCTCACGCTGGCGCGCTGCTCGTTCAGGGCTGATAAACCCCCATCGGGTTATGGGCACATCCTTCATAGTCATCTCCTCCCGAACAGGAGACTGATGACCCTGGCGTCTTTCCAGAGGAACAGGGCTGATAACAGTCCGGTCAACCTCAGGAGTTTTTGTTCGTCCATTGCCATCGCCTTGAAGAGTGTGATTTTCGTGTGAGTGTGTGAAAAAGGATTGGCCCCCTGCAGCTTTGGGGTGGGGTCGTTCAGAAAGCAGGGCAGCAGGGGAGCCTTTATTAGGATTTCTGGATTCTTCGCATCACCTCTCGATATCCAATATATGGTGGTAACTTGTATATAAATGTTACTAAAATGTATACTGATTTATCATTTGTAACCATTACTACGTTAATGTGGATTGAATGGACAAAAAATCGCAATTCCAAGAAAACAAGCGATTCAAGGCCCATACGGGCAAAATACACAATCCTGCAGCGATACGCATCTGAAACATATAAATAGTCTGCATTAAACCAAAGCGCGTAATGGAAGACCAAGGCGCCTCGAATTCCGAAAGACCATTCACAGATAAGGAATTCATGGCGCTCTTCAGGGACAACATCTATCTCTCCAGAGAATTCGCCGAGATAGTGGCAAAATCCCTGAAAATGAGGCTGGGAACCGCCAAGATAGGGACCAAGACCGTATGTACGCTCAACACCAAGACAGCAGGGTTGCATGCCTACACAGGAATTGAATGTGATGAGCTGGAACAGCAGGGCATCCACTATGGCGCGGTCTTGAATCAGGACAACAACCATGCGAAGCGCCAATCGATGAAGGAATACGCGCTTCTCGCATGTAGGCCCTATCCGGCAGTACGTAAGGACTATCGCAAGCAGTTCCGCAACCAGGTAGTGCAGGCAGAGAGGAATGGCCTGAAAGTCGAGGCGCTCACAACAAACTCGGCAGGATTCATCCGCCAGCGAAACATCGCGTTCCAGATATACAGGCAAGCCATCAGGAAGCATAAGAGCTTCTGCATGCCGAGGGAATTGTGTGACGCCATGTCTGCTATGACCGGAGCGAAAGTATGGCTGTGCAAAACGGATGAGCGCATCATCAGCTACGCCATCGCCCTAGAGAACCGGGAGAACATCTACATCTCGCTCCAAGGCTCTGATTCATCAGCGATGCATCTGAGGCCGTCGAATCGCATCTATGATACCATCATCGCCCGCGCGATGGACGAGAGAAAGAACGTGCATTGCGGTTGCGGCCTGCGAGGCGAGGGATATCAGCGCTTCAAGATGAGCACAGGGTTCACGATGCTCTCTGTGAGAGAGCCAAGACACGCAGCGACGCTGCGCGACCTAGGTCATAGTATAATCAAGACCCCCCTGCTGAACGATGTGATAGGGCTGCTGGCCAACCTCGCAGCCATGACCCCTAGCATGCGAAGAGCGCTCATACAATTGTATGTGCCTTTTACATAAACATCACGCACGCATACGCCAAGAAACAGTGTGAGACAGGTCAAGGAAAGTATGCCAGAAGCGTGACAGGTCAAGGAAAGTATACCAAGAATAATGCGAGCGTGGTTCAACTCACTTTCTTGAGCGTCATAGACGGTTTTTCCATCTCGCGCAGCCACATGAGACCAAGGCGCACCATCATCTTATTGAAATTATCAGATATCTTGTAGGTCTTCTTGTACATATCATAATCGATCATGCCCATGCTGCGAAGCGGCGTCAATATCCGGTCATAGAATTGACGCTTGTTGTAGGAGATCTTGACCATCTTGCCCTGATATCCTGGCTCGTCGATATGCGTTATCATGTTGCCGTCGTGAAGCTTTGTGGCAAAAAGACTCATCTCGGTCTTGCCTATCTCTGCGCCGTTCTCTTTGATATAATTGAGCAACAGCTTCGCGACAATCTCCTGCTGTTTGGTAGAGAAGACTATTTCATAGATGTTCTCTGGCAAATTGAATCTGTCAAAAAGTATGACCATGTGTTCCACCTGATTACTATCGCCTAGGCCCCCTCTCTTCCCTGGCAGTACTGGTATCGTAGCTCAGTATATAAATGTTGTTGCTGTATGCAATTCATGTAATTTGTATTGTTACCCTACTGGTTTATGCCATTGGGTTCTAGTGTGGTTGTCAGGATGACAGGAGCAGGATTCAGCGTTTCTTGAGAAAGCTCAATGGGTTGAGCGACAGGGACGCAAAAGACGATCCTGCGCCGTCCGCAGGAAAGGTAATCCCCTCCACCCTTGGTCACAGGTTCATGCCACGAGCGAGCGCTGCCCTGAGCGCAGGAACACTCGCATCCCAGGACCCCTGCACCAGCGCAGTGGCTCGCGCCCTGCGCTGCAGAGCTGATAGGCACACAGGATCCAAAACCAAGCCCGCAAGTATCTTCGCCAGCCCCGCATTGTCATGGGGATCGATATGATGGCCATTGACCCCTGGGACAACAGACCGCGACGTGACAGACACATCCGTGCAGACAGGCGCAGCACCGCAGCTCATGGCCTCCAGAAGCGAGAGCGATGTCGATTCAGAGAACGACGGGTGCACGAAGATATCGATTGCCTGTAGGTACGCCACCACATCAGGCACAGGACCCGCCACCTTGCATCGGGGGATGCGTGACAAGCGCGCCGTGACCGCGGATGAGCCAGAGCCGACGAGCAGCAGCTGCACCCGCCCCGCCACACTCGTCGCGAGCAGTCTCCTGTACGCGCGTTCGAGCAGCGCAAGATTCTTTTCCGGCGTCAGTCGGCCGACATAACCAATAACTACCTTGTCATCAGGCAACCCCACCGCGCGCTTTGCCATGGCTCTGTCCGCGGAAGGGATAAAACGGGCCGTATCGATGCCCAGCGGCACCACTTCCAGGGCAGGTCCTAGGAACCCTGCCTTGCGGACCAATGTGACCATGCTCTCATGGGGGACCATGACCATTGAGGCCTTGTCATAGGTGCGAAGGACAACGGGACGCAACATGCTGCCAGCGCCATTGACCAGTGCCTCCTGGCGGAAGAGCACTCTCGCGACGATCTCCCACTCCTTTGCGTGCAGGGTCGCGAAGAGACGCTTGTCCTGCCGGACAGATTCTCTCGCCGCGCTGCGCCCGATGGGACCTGTGCCCTGCACCCATACAGCGTCAGCCTGCCTGACCTGCTGGTGCACGACTGCCGCGTCGGTCTTGGTCGCGGCGCATCCACGGAATTTGAGGACTTTGCTGACCGGGAAGCGTATCAGTGAGCATCCCTCTGGCAGCGGCGGCTCCGGGCCGAAATCAGGGGCGAGGATGGTGATGGCATAGTCCTGGCTGATCACTGGCAGCACGGCCGCGAGAAATCTGCTGATACCATCGATACGGGGCAAGAACCAGTCTGTGGCTATCAGCAGCCTTGGTTTTTCCGATCTTCCATCGCTCATACAGTCATGACAATCGACTATCATATTAATCATGCGGTCGTATCTCCCAGAAAATGGCTGTGCAGCAAGGAACTGACCAAGACAAGAACTGCTCAATCCTCCCAGGTCCCATCACTGATGGAATAGCTACACAATATCATCAGTTCGACAGTACTAACAGTACTCATTGATAGCAGTGATGAGCTGCGCGACCGTCTTCTCCCAGCTGTAGCTGGAGACGATGGTCTTTCGCGCGTTGTCCTGCAGCTTGACCAGCAGCTTTGGCTCCGCCAGCAGCTGCTCAAGTTTTTTCGAGAGCGCAAAGGAGTTCTCCTTGGGAAAAAACAACCCATTGTATCCTTCCTGCACATAGTCCTTGACCAGCCCCACCTGCGTGACCACTGGCGCTACCGCGCAGCTCATGGCCTCCATTGTGCACAGCGACGATGTCTCGGTCAGCGACGGCAATACGAAGATATCCATGGCCCGCAGGTAGTCGACCACGTTATCGCGCTGGCCGGTGAAGTGCATGCGCTCCTTGTCCATGAACAGGTGCTCAAGACTGGGTATCCCGAATCCTACCACCAGCAGCTCCACGTCGCGGTGCCTGCGGCAAAGGCGAAGGAACGCTCGCTGCAGCGTGAGCATGCTCTTCTCGCGCGCGAGCCGGCCAGTGTAGCCGATGACCACATGGCTGGGGTCGATGCCCAGCTGCTGCTTCTCTTTTGCCTTGTTCTCTGATGGAGAGAAATACTCCGTATCAACGCCAAGAGGAATGATGCGTTTCGTGCTGCTGATGCGCATCCATGTGAAGAGCTCCTTGACCTCGAGGCTCGGGACCAGCAGCAGATCGCAGCGGTTATAGTGCATGATGGCCGCGCGCTTGATCACGGAACGAATCAGGCGTCGCATAAAGTCATGGGACGTGAGACCCCTGCTGAACAGGTCCCATTCGATGCTGTGGATATAGGCGATGATGGGCTTGTTCTGCTTGTATGCCTCACGCCTGGCTGCAAGACCAATAGGCCCCATGGCCTGGATGAAGACCGCATCAGCGCGACGGACTTGCTCTGCCAGGATTTTCCGGTTCGCCGTCGCTGGCTGAAAGGCGTTGATGGATAAGCGCCAGTGTGGAAAGCGCACCATGGTGACACCGAAGTCTTTTGGCAGCGGTCCGAAATCAGGCGCAATGACCGTTATCTCAAAGTGCTTGACAAGGCTTGGTATGATAGATGACAGGAATCGTGATATACCATCCCAGCGGGGGAGGAAATGGTCCGTGGCGATGAGCAAGCGCTTCATGGTCTATTGCACCCGGGTGAATGCTTCTGCGTACCGATAACCATACTCATAGCCGGCGAACAGCGCTCGCAGGTACACGATCGGAAGCAGGATGCCAAGGCTCATGTACTGGCTATGGAACTTGCGCAGCGCAGCTATCTTTGTGGAGAACTGATCAGTGACGTCGACGATCAGCCGGGTATGGTTGCCTGGTTGCACGAACAGGAAGTTCCAGATCTCAAAGGTATAGACCTCGCAATTCGAGCGCATGGTACGCAAGGTGTCAAGCGTGATACGATTGACTGCGCGATGGTCCGCGTGCAGATCGCGCCTGCTGTGCGTGAAGATCTTTGACGGCTTGATGCTCTTGATAAGCTCCTTGAAGCGGGTCTTGAATCGCTTGTTCTTGACTTCATCTGCGAAGCGGCCCTCCTTGAATCCGAGGAAGACCGTCTGTTTAGCCTGCAGCATGTCGGCTGCTGCCCTGGACTCCCTGACACGCGTCTTGGCCAGAAGTTCTGGCTGTATCCAGGGGTGGCTGCCCTCGCCATAGCTGAAGATCATAGCGAAGATGTTCTTGCCCTCAGCGGCGTAGCGCGCCATGGTGCCGCCAGGGCCGAAGACCTCGTCGTCCGGGTGCGCCACGATGACCAGGATGTTCTCCGCGCCGGGCTTACTGACAGGTATGCCGTTCACTGCTTCAGCAGGAAGCGCTTTGGCATCCCCTGAAGCGACCTCTGACGCCTCGTCCGCGCCATCAGCAGTTGTGCGGGCCATATCGGGCAGTAAAGTGGGCAGTGCTTTAAATATGTTAAGGGAAAGCACACAGTCTATGATTGCAAGAAAAGGAGGGGTAGAAGAGCATACGCATATGCCACCTCATGGCACAGTCTACAGATATCATGGAATCACACCCCATCCACCGCGCTCTTCATCTTCGCTTCCACCTCGGCCGCGATAGCGTCCAGCGCAGGGTTCCCGACCACGCCAAGCGCTACGGTGGGCAGCATCATACCCACCAGGGTCTTGCCATCCCTGCGACAGACCGTGACATTGCACGGGAGCAGCAATCCGAGATCAGGCTCTGCTTCCAGCGCCTTGTGCGCGAACGGGGGATTGCAGGCGCCCAGTATCAGATAAGGGTCCACGTCCAGCCCGAGCTTCTTCTTGAGCGTCGCCTGCACATCTATCTCTGTCAACACACCAAAGCCCTCGGCCGAAAGCGCCTCGCGCACGGCCATGACAGCGTCAGCAAAGTCCCGAGCAACAGCGCGCACATAGCCGTAGCTTGGTTGTGTGATATGACATAAGACGTCCTCGTCCTCTGCAGATGACACGGCCACCCGCGTCGATGCATCAGGTCCAGTTTCCATGGAGTCACCCCTGCGCTGGCGCAGCCGCATGCCTATTTAGCCTTTCCCTTCTGCTGCGTCTTGCGTTCTGATTCCTGCGGTCGCGTCGTCCCCGGTCCCTTTGGCTGGCCCAGCCAACGATAGGTGAGCCAGAATATCGCCGCGAAGATGAACGCTGCGAGCGCCCACCAAAGCAGGCCGTACCAGAGCCATTGCCCGCCCATCATGCCAATACCGTCATAACCACCCATCATGCCATATGCCATCATACCACCTCTTGGATGCGTTCCATTGTAGCCTACTGCCAGCTGCGATTCTGTATCACCCATCATGCCTCCGCCTATCCAGTTCCCTGCCGCGTCATAGAACTGCATGTCCTCCAGCGCTCCGGTGCAGTACCACTGCTCGGCGAGGTGGATGTGCATGAGGCGCAGGGATTCGCTTCCTTCTCCGCCCATCATGGCATCCATGGTCTCATGCGCCTCACCAGGGTTCATCTGCTCCATGACATAGTCGCCGACAGATTCCATCTGAGCCTGGTCAAGGTCCTCGCAAGGAACCTTAGCGTCGATGAGTTGTTTTGCCTCGCTGAAGTCCTCCATGGCGCTGACAGAGACGATGAGCAAGAGCGTGATGAGCGCTGCGATGATAAAGGTTTTCGGTCGTAGGACCGGTCCTATGGATCGTGTCGTGTCCATTGTCTTCTCCTCCTGTGCTCGATATGCTCCACCGAGATGCTCCCCATCATGAATCTTGTCGTGTGTGCGAGCCATGGACCGCGTTGCTGGCATACTCCCTGTCACTCACTCACCCCATCGATAGATGCGGTCCTGGATGGGCGGGATGCCGCTGATGGTGATCGAATACGCGCCATCTGGCACCATATCAAACACTATCTCGCCGTTGTTGTGATGGCTTGCCAACCTTGGCGCGCTGATCGGATGATACTCAGCTGACGATGTGCGCAGCACGACCGCCTCCTTGAGATTGACGCCGCTGAGGTCTACACTATGGGTATTGGACGCGTACGCCACGACGAGCTTGCCATCCCGCATCATTGGTGTGAGCGATACTTCCACCTCTTCCGGGGCAGTGCTGCCGGTGGTCTGCGTGAGCGACGATGCGGCCTGTTGCGGTGCCTGCTGCGGTGCGGCTGACGCACCTGCTGCTGTCGCTGTGCCTGAGATCACCTGGGCTGCCCCGGCATCGACGCGCCCGAACAGGGCGAGACCGACTCCTACGATCACCACCGCCAGCGTGATATACAAGATGACATCCGCGAATTTCATGATGAACCCCCTGTGTGGCATCTCTTGACTCTGCGGTCAGCGATGAGCAGATAGACGCCCGCTACCACGACTGTTCCTCCCATGCCCCACGCGACAGCGAGGCGCGACTGCAGCCAGGGCGCGCCAGCGATGATCAGGCCCGCGTTGAGGACGATGAGGCCCCGGCTGATGCACCGACGGGAAAGATAGAGATACGACGTCAGCGCGAGCAGCGCGACCGCGATCCACCAGATGGGCAAGGCCACTGTGGTGAGGAATGCCAGAGGCATGCCAGACACGGTGATTCCCAGGACCGCGAGCATGGCCACAAGCCCCAGGCAGACATTATGGCAGACCTGCCACGAGCCAAGGATGCTGGCCGCCCCTGATGCGCTTCCCGCCGCTGCGGCCAGTCTGCTGCCAGCCTGCCCAGGTGATTGCGGGGGATGGCTGGGAGAGCCTGCACGCCGCAGCAGGGAGGCCATGCTCATCGTCTCCCGCAGCAGCATGATCCGCCTGTTGCCTTAGCCGACGGTCTGTTCGCCTTGGTCCTACAGCAGCCGTCCTTCGGGTGCGCCGTATCCCCCACTGTCCTAGATTCCCTCTCCTCCTCAATCATACGTTCCACCTCATTGTGCTTCTTTCTTTCTCCTCGCGGGATGGGACGATCCTTCCGCCGCCCATCCCCTGCCACGCATCAAGATTTACTCCCCGCCACGCATCACGCTTCACCATTCCCTGCAGCAGTTAACCAATTCCTTCATCACCTGCGCGATGCGGCTGAGCCCGCGAGGCTGTGATGGTTCGCTCAGGGCGTCATCAGCAGATGCTATTGGCTTGTCGCTTCCGGCGGATCCCTGCTTCTTGGACCTGCTTCGGTTGTCGTTGGCGCGCTCCTGCGCGTCCTGCTGCGGCGCCAGCGCGGCCTGGAGCGCATCAGGTGGGCTGCTATCCATCGCTCCCTTCAGGTTGATGGCAAAGAACAGCGACCAGAGCTCAAAGGCGCTGCGGAAGTAGGGCATGGCAGCGCCCTCGCCGTGCGCGGACAGTTCCTTGGTGCCCACTTCCGAGAGCCGCATGCTCGCCGCGAGCAGGTGCTTGCTGATGCACCACTCCTCTCCCTTGGGCTCCTTAACCATCTTCCTGAGCAGCTGCACGCGAAGCTTGCGCACCCCGTCCAGCATGGTCAGGTGCTCTTCGCTGTCCACCTTGACCGCAGTGAAGCACAGATGCTCCTCCAGACTGACCAGGTTCATGATCGCGAAGCTCAGGTCCTCATCCTGCGAGAGGTCGGCCTCGTTCTTTATGCCCTCCAGCCTGGAGATCCATTGCGTGACCTGCGCGTCTGGCGAATCTTCCTCACTGGCCATGGGCTCAGCCCCTCGGGCGGATACCTGTGGCCGGGTCTTGCCTGTGTTCATAGGATCACCTGCGTCATTACTGCCGCGATGAGCAGCAGACCAAAGGTCAGCAGCATGCCCTGATAGGGCATCTGTCTGCCACGCTTCGCGCTCACCCATGCGCTCAGCGACGGCGCAAAGACCACGATGGCAGCGCCGACAGCTGCGGTGACCAGGTACAGGTCGATCACGTATGTGCGCATGAACAAGGTCCCATAGTCACCGAACCAGAAGACCCCCAAGGGCACATTGACAAAGAGGACCATGCGCAGCGGCAGCACGGTGGTCAGCCAGGACAGGACCACAAAGACAGGAACCTGCCATCGCATGAACCGCCGGACCCTCCTGCCGATCCAGTACCCCATGCTCGCCGCGAACGCGCCGATAAAGATGCCGATGACCGCGGGGTGCACGCCAAGCGCGACAGCGCCGCCCGCGGCAGCGGCCGCTCCCAGAGTGCACAGGGGGCAATGCGCCGCGGCGCGCGGCAGGGCGAGCAGGGACAGCAGCGACGCGAGCATGCC
>MNWW01000007.1 GCA_001871415.1 Candidatus Woesearchaeota archaeon CG1_02_57_44
CCTATTTTGGGACGCTTCTTTCTGTTGCGGTCTGTTTTGATTTTTAAGCCTTATTCGTGCTGTATGACTGGCAATGGAGAAGAAATGGGCCCGCGGAGATTTGAACTCCGGACCATCCGATTATCAGTCGGACACTCCACCAGACTAAGCTACGGGCCCAATCAAGAGGATGCGATATCCAATGGGTACACGCCCCCGGGCAGACTCGAACTGCCGACCTTGCGGTTAACAGCCGCACGCTCTACCTACTAAGCTACAGGGGCAACTAGGGCGAAAAATTGGGGAATTGTATTTAAAGTTATTGGCGAGGCCGGCTCTGCCCCGGAGGGAGTAGAGCACAACGAACAGGTCGCTATCTGGGCAGGTGCTAATCACATCAGCGCGCAGGGGCATTTCCATTAGGTCATTTCACACTGACCGCCGGTACGAAACTGCGGGCAGCCAAGTCCCGGGCATAGCTAACATTGCTTGCGATGATGTCCGGCACCGCGCCGACGTACAGCTCAAGCTGACCGCCCAGGATGGCCCGCTGCGTCTCAGTCATCTGGCTGTGATACGCGTGAGCAAAGTCAGGATCCGTCATAGCCACATCCAGCAGCCTGCTGCCGTCCTTCTGCGCCTGGATAGCAACCTTGTTGACAAAGTCATGACCGGGCCCGTACGTACTGCTCCGCCATCCTTCGACACCGCGCAATATGGCGGTCATGGCTTCTCCCGGATTGTCGCGGACGCGCTGCAGATTAGCCTCGGCATTGTCACGCACAATGGTGAGGCCCGGCAGGCACCGCTCCCCCATGCGGGCATGCATCTCATGCACCATGACCATCATGCCCTGCGGCTCATAGCGACCCATGACTGAATTGGTCAGGTCGCGCTCCAGGTCAGACGGTATCAGCTCATACACGATGCCCATGAGATGCTTGAGCATCGTCGCCTTGCCGATGACATTCTCATAGTTGACAGGATTGTTCTTGGTGGCGTCAGCGCTGCTCAGTCCCAGCAATGCCGCGTCCGTACTGGTGGTGACTTCCGCGATGCCGGTCGCGTACAGGAGACGGATATCATTCGCGAAGTCGCCCAGCACCATGCCCAGCGTCGCGATAGCGTGGGCAGCATCAGCGAGATTCTCCCGTGGGACAATCTGCGATGAGCCGCGATGGGGCAGCAGCCCAAGCTGCGCGAGCACATCGCGCTCGAAACCAAGCGCCCCTCCCACACCGACGACCTGCTCGATGCTCGCTCCGGTGCCGACGATGCCGCGCACTTTGCCGCGAAGATTAGCATAAGCGTCGTCGCATCGCATAAAACGGTCTGCCAGCCGTGCCGCGTACTGGGCGAAGTGCCAGCCGAAGGTGACAGGGGATGTGCCTTGCAGGTGCGTCCTGCCCACACGAAGGACATCAGCGTCATGCACAGCACGATCGCACAACGTGTGGATGACACCCCCGACAACAGGCCTGACCGCCTCCGACCATGCGTCGCGGAACAGCACGGCGCGCAGCGTATCAATGACATCATAGCTTGTCGTTCCCGGATGCAGCAGGACCGCAGTCTCGTCCGAAAGGTGCCTGCCCATCTCAGCGAGCGAAGCCAGAACGTCATGGCGCATCCTGCCTTCCAGCAGGTGCATGTTCTCCGGGGAGAAGTCGGCTGTAGCTGCCCGGAACTCCTGTAGCGCCGCGGCGGGCGCCTGCCCATACGCGACACGCGTCGCCAGCAGCGCGTCCTGCACCCGCGCCATGCCAAGCCACTCAGCGCGAGGTGTCAGGTAGGCGTCCAGCTGATGCCGCTCCTTGCGGTATTTGCCATCATTGGGGCTGGTGCAACCGAGACCGTCCACCAGATTGTCCTGCTCTTCAGGTCGTAATTCACGGAACAGGTCCAGCGCGTCCGTGCCATCGCGCGCCATCTACCACACCTCATAGGCGCCCATCGCCCATTGCTTGTAGCCTTCGCTCGCCTGCTGCAGCGAGGCGACCCCTGGGAAGACGTCACGTCCGCACCACGCGTTGGCCAGCGCCTGAAACAACGTGGAGCCATGATGAATAAGCTCATCCGGGACGCCCGGCGCTGCTGGATACTGGCTCTTGGGAACACCCGCCTTCTTCGCCGTTGTGAGCGCGGCCACCCATCCGGGTTCCGCCGCATCATAGTGGTCGCGGTAGATCTGCTTGCTCGCATTGACAGCTGCTGCCGGATCATGGTTCTTGCCGGGCACGAACACGTCAAGTCCTCCGTGCATGAGCTCGCGCAGGTCCCCGAACCGTCCGATATACGCGCCAGTTATCTCGTCCACAGCGAGCGGAACGTCCGTGAGCACCAGATCTCCAGCTGAGTCCAGCGCCCATTCCACCTTGAAGTCGAAGGGTAGGTAGCCGACCTCCCGGCCGCGCCCGAGCGCGTACTGGTTTATCTGGCGGGTCATGATGTCGATGGTATTGGCCTGCGCCACCGGCAACTGACAGAGCTCGCACAGCTGATCCCACGGCAGGTAATCATCCCCAGCGCGAAGCTTGGTGCTGCCATCGCCAAAGGCCTTGGGCAGCACGACAGGATACGATTCAGGCATGCCCGACAGACCTAGCTCCCGTGGGGTCAGATCTCCGGCTTCCAGCCGTTTTCTCGCGGAACTGGTGTACGTGATGACATTGCGGATAATCCATTCAATCGGGACAAGCACATCATGGGTGGGCATTGCTCCCGGCTCTGTCTCCGGGTCAAAGACTGCCACTTCCCTGACAGCAATGGCATCGTCAGCTATCTGCTCGATGAACGTGGTCGGGATGCCCCTGGCCTCCAGCTGCTCAAAGTTATAGACGCTCATCGCGCAGAGCGCTTCGCCTTTATGTGGCGTGGTCCAGGGCAGCTTGCCGTAGTCCTTGACTGAGCTATCGTCAGTGAAGCGGAAGCCAAGTATACGGGTCCCCCTGCCATGCGCGTCCTCCAACACATGGATATCTTTCACAGAGCCGACAGCAAGCAGTTCCAGTCCAGTTGGGTCAAAGAGCGCCATTGCATCACCTCAGGTCGAGCCAAAATCAGAGCATATATAGTTTACGCAGAAAGGCCAGCCCCTTCCGTAATTTCAAGGTGAAGATTTGTGACCGAGGCATGACAAAACAAAAAGAAAATAGAAATAGAGTAAGAGTAGCAATGACGATTCGAAATAAGGCTCGTCAGCTCATTCCGCCTGCGCCTTCTTCCAGAAAGCCATGTCCTGCAGCTTCGTGCGCCACGCAATTAGATTCGGATAGCCGCTCAGGTTGACCTCTGCGCGCTTCGCGGCGTCGAGCACAGACAGCAGCACGACATCCGCGAGCGTCAGCTGACCCGATGCAAGATGACCCTGCTTGCCGAGTTGCGCCTCGATGATAGGCAGGAACCGGTCAAGGAACTGCTGCCCTTCAGCAACAGCAGCTTCATCCACAGGCTTGCCGCGCAGGGGCCCATAGACCTTCGCGCCCATTATCTTATACATGGCGCCGCCCACATGCTGGATGGAGAAGTCTATCCACTGGTCGACCAATGCGCGCTCCCTGATGCCAGACGGATACAGCGCCGCGGACGCCGTTGCCGCATCGCCACCGCCCCCCGCCGCCTTCGCGCACAGATACTTGCACATAGCGACGCTCTCGAAGAGCGCGAAGCCATCATCGTCTAGCGCCGGCACTTTGCCAGCGGGGTGTATCTTCAGGAACCATTCCGTCTTCAGGTCCTTCTGAAAATCCATCTCCCTGAACGAATACTCTAATCCGAGTAATTCAGCCGTATACACGACCCTGTTGCTGTTGCCTGAATGCTTATTGCCATAGATAGTCAGCATGTGTTCACCTCGTCATCAGGGGATCCTCTCCCCATAATCCTTGCAGGACCATAAGTTTGCAGTACCTAACTACGCAAGCAGCACCCCATAATAAATCTTGTGGTAGCCCCGAGGATGATAGCAAAGCATAAATATCACGGACAGGCCGCCCTGTGTATGCCAGTACATCATCACGAGCACGGCGGCAGATCCTCCGCAGAGCTTGTCGACATACCAAAGACTATCAGCCTGCTCGCAAGACCCGGCCAATCGCTGTTGGACATCGGCTGTGGACCGGGGGATTACCTCACCGAGGCCAAGAAGCAGGGCATCGCCGCTATTGGCCTTGACATCCACGGGCCGTCCCTCGCTGCTGCGCGTGGTCGCGGCTGCGAGGTGATAGAGGCTGACGCCACGGAGAAGGTTCCCCTGCCCACCGCGAGCCAGGAGACGATCCTGCTCGCTAATGTGCTGCATGGCTTCGTCGCCAATGGTCAGGCGCAGCAAGCCTTCAGGGAGATACGCAGGGTGCTCAAGACCAACGGCACCCTCGGGATAGTGGAGTTCTATAAGACAGATGAGCCCGGGCCGCCAAGGAGCGTGCGGCTCACCGTGGCAGGCGTAAAGCTGCTTGCCGGGCGCAATGGATTCACACCCGGGACCACGACCCGTGTGGGCGCGCATAACTACCTGGTGCTGCTCCAGAAGAATGCGCGACCAACGCTCCGAGCCGCAAGCAAGAGGAAAAGCCCACCAAGGAGAAGCAGCCGCAGACCTGCAAACCAATAAGGGACCAGGGGGTACCATCACCATGCCACATCGCGACATCTCCTGCATCGTCATCCTTCGCGAAGAAGACAACGCAGTCCTGCTGCAGGACCGCACCGGCATCTCCAAGTTCGGCGAGGAGTGGACCATCTTCGGAGGCGGTGTCGAACAGGGCGAGACCTTCGAGCAGGCATTCGCCCGCGAAGCCATGGAAGAGCTGAAGCTGGACGTCACCACAGTCCCCTACAGTCTGATAGGGACCTACGAAGAAGCGGAGACCAATCTCAAAGGCGAGTTCTGGACACTCAAAGCCAAGGCATTCCTGATGCGCCTGACGCAGACTCAGATAGACTCATTGGTCCAATGCGAAGGACAGGGCATGCGCATCGCGTCGTTTGATGAGGCAGAGCAGCTGCGCATCGGCCCATTCGACCGCAGGATAATCGCTGACCTGAAGAAGCTGCACCCGACACCCCCACAGTCCTGAATGTTCGGTCCATCAAATTTATATAGAAGTTCTACAAATTCGCTTTGCATGAAAAAGACCATCACCACAATCCTCGCAGCGCTCGCTGTTGTCGCCCTTGTCGGCGGCGTGGTGTTCCTCAGGGCTGATGCCCCCCGCGCGCCGCCACCGACAGCGACCACAGAGAAGACCAACGCATACCCCGACATGCCATCAGGCGGCATGCAGAGGGACCAAGCACCACCCTCAGTCCCTGACGATGCTTCGATTAGCGCTCCTTCCAGTGGGCCGGCAGTGACTATGGCAGAGCTTGCCACGCATAATTCCCAGGAAGATTGCTGGGTAGGCTTCGAGGGTAAGGCCTATGACATCACCGCGTTCCTGCCCAATCATCCGGGAAGCGCCGAGGCCATCGCACCGTATTGCGGGACAGAGAAGGAATTCACCGCTGCATTCACAGGCAAGCATGGCATGGGAAAAATCGATGTGCTGATGCAGGAAGGCATCTACCAAGGTGATATCTGATGAACCAGGAAGACAGCGACGACCATCACACACCGACGAAGCAGCCGAGAACAGCGCAGGAGGAGAAGCAGATGCTCCAGCGCGATCAACGTGCAACAGGCACGAGCCCTCCACCATACCGGCGCTACGCCCCGCTCATCCTGCGCCTGGGCATCAGCGTCGTGTTCCTCTGGTTCGGTTTCACGCAGCTGAAGAACCCTGCGAGCTGGACAAGGATGGTGCCGGCGGCAGTCTCATCCATTTTACACATCTCCACGACGACGCTCATCTATCTCAACGGCGCCTTTGAAGTCGTCATGGCGACGCTCTTGTTGCTGGGCCTGCGCACGCGCCTCATCGCGACGCTATTGGCACTGCACCTGCTCGGCATCACGTCCATCGTCGGCTACGGACCGACAGGAGCGCGTGATCTCGCGTTGGCGCTGGCCACCGCATCGATCGCTCTTGCCGGGCCCGATAGCTTCTGCCTGGACAGGAAAGCCAATGACGCTTCGACATGATGACTGGACGCGCCAAAGATGGGCGACGATAACAAAAATCCGCCACTCGGCGCTAACCGCGGCCTGAAGGCCGCGGTATTACCGCGCCTCGTCATTGCAAGCGGATTTTTGAATTGCAAAGCACGTCCTGAAGGATGGGGTATTCAACCCCGTGCTTTGCAATAAAGAAAAGTGGACTCGCCGGGATTTGAACCCGGAGTCTCCGCCTTGCGAAGGCGGCGTCATACCGGAGTAGACCAC
>MNWW01000012.1 GCA_001871415.1 Candidatus Woesearchaeota archaeon CG1_02_57_44
AGGAGAAACTCGCGGGCCGCTTCGATGAAGTGACGGCTTGGCTGAAGCGCGAGCGCGCCAGCGTACAACTTCCTGTCTATGCGAGCTTTGATCTGCGTGATTCCGGGGTCAAGGCCAGCATCGTGGACTCCAACCTGTTTCCCGCAGGGTTCAATAATCTCACTGCAGAGGCGATGCAGGAAGCGTCAAGACAGGTCGCAGCGTACTTGCCTGGCATCTCGGAAAGCAAGAATGTGCTCATCATACCCGAAGCGCACACGCGCAATGTCTACTACCTCGCGAACCTTTGCGCCCTGAAGCGCATGCTGATGAAAGCAGGATACAACGTCACCTTGGGGACGACGCTGGATGATGCAGATGATGTCATCGTCCTGCGCGACGCGTGCGACCATGACCTGGTGCTCGAGCGCATGCGTAATGAGCATGGACGCCTGGTGACCGCCTCGTTCTCCGATGGTATCATCCTGCTTAACAATGATTTTTCCGTGGGCGCCCCCGACCTGCTCAGCAAGCTCACTGACCCCATCATCCCCCTGCCCGTGTTGGGCTGGGCTCATCGCAGGAAGTACAATCATTTCAAGCACCTGTGCTCGCTTATCAATCGTTTCAGCGCGGACTTCGACTTGGACCCTTGGCTGCTCTGCACGCTCATCGCCGAAGTGCCTGACATTGATTTTGGCACAGGCAAGCGTGTCGAAGATGTGGCCAGCGCGGTCGATAGGATGTTGTCGCAGCTGTGCAAGAAGCACCAACAGTATGGCATCACGGAAGACCCCTATGTCTTCATCAAGGACAATTCCGGGACATACGGCATGGGCATCCTGACCGTGAAGAGCGGCAGAGAAGTGCTGGACCTGAACAGCAAGGCGCGGCGCAGCATGCGCTTCGGGAAGCAGAGATCGGCCATAACGAGCGTCATCATCCAGGAAGGCATCAGCACCAAGCATCGCGTGGACGGCGCCGCGGCAGAGCCTGTGCTCTACGCGGTCGGCGGGCAAGTCGTAGGAGGGTTCATGCGGCTGCATGATGAGAAAGATCCCATGACCAGCCTGAACTCGCCAGGCGCCAAGTTCGACATCCTGCTGAAGGATAATATCACCGCGCCCATCATCGATATCGACCAAAAGGAACTGAGCATCTACCGAGTGCTTGCGGATCTGGCCATGATAGCAGTAGGTCAGGAGACAGCGGACGCGCTGGCAGGAGTGAAAGCCGGTGAACATGCAGGCCACATATTACAGGACCCGCCTGATAACCTCCCTGCAAAGTCCGGCGTGAAATCGCAAGGAGGCGAAAGATCATGAAACTTCTCTTCATCATCGATCCCCTGCAAAAGCTTAAATGGGCCACAGATACCAGTATCGCGCTGATGCGCGAAGCGCTGTCCCGTGGACATAAGGTCTGGTATTGCACCACGGTATTCTGGGATGGCAGCACAAAGGCCTATGCGCACGCGCTGGACGCGAAACTCCATGCGAAAGAAGGACAAGTGATGGACGTATCAGGATTCGATACGGTCCTCATGCGTCTGGAGCCACCCTACGACCTGCAGTACCACTATGTCACGTTGCTGCTGGACCTCGCTGATACCCTGGTCCTGAATCGCCCGCAGGCGCTACGCGACGCGAACGAGAAACTGGCAGCGTTGCTGTTTCCGGCGCTGATTCCTGCCACCTTGGTGAGCAGAGATGCTGATTCGGTCGTAGCGTTTGTCAAGAAGCATGGCAAAGCCGTGCTCAAACCTATCCATCTTTTCGGTGGTCAGGGCGTGACGCTGGTCGAGGCGGCTGATGAGCCTGACGATCGACTGCAGCCCAAGGTCGAGCATTATACGAAGGATGGCTTTTGCATCGCCCAGGAATTCTTGCCTGGCGTCTATAAGGGCGATAAGCGCGTCATGATGCTGGACGGGAAGCTGTTGGGAGCTATACGCCGTGTCCCTCAGGAAGGCGAGTTTCGGGCTAACATGGTCATCGGCGGCAAGGCCGAGCACATAGAGCTGGATGATGACCTTCGCATCGTAGGCGAGGTAGGGCCCTGGCTGCGTGAGAGCGGCATCTTCCTCGCAGGACTCGACATCATCGATGGCAAGCTCATCGAGATCAATGTGACCTGCCCTACAGGCATCGTGCCGATAGCGAATTTCACCGGCCGGAACGTCGCAGGGGAAATTGTTACTGCTCTGGAGCAAAAGGTTTTAATGCGCACCTGAAATTGTCTGCACCATGCGCCTATGTCTGTGGCATGATGGACCTGTCCGGGAGACCCCTGCATTAGAAACGCTGCTGGCATCAGGAGATGGTTTTTTTACCTATGCGCCAATACCCGTCCCTGCTGAGCTCTCGCGAGGATGGAATGTGCCAAAACGTTTGGTTCAGGCATACCAGGATATCGTGACGCTTCGCCGGGTCCGGCACCATGGCGGCATCCACGAGCGCGAGTATCGTCATGCATGGGCAACGGTTCTTCGCTCGCAGACTGACAGCGTCGCCAGCAGGCATCCTGACTGGATAATACGGGGCAACAAGCATTATGGAGGATTCCTGCACCTTGTCGTATGTGATCGTAATGGGCGATTCGTCACGGATCAGGGTCTGGCAGCGATACAGGAATACCGCGAAGCATGGTCCGATATCCGGCACCTGGCCAGGCACCTGGACTCACCCCAAGATGTCGCAGATGTGCTCGAGCAGATGCCTTCTCCTCTGGGGCGGGAAAATCTTACCCGCGCTGAATGCTACCTGGCCTTTGCCACGCTGGAGACCAATACCAGCGTCATGGACCCTCCCAAGAGCATCATCGATAACCGGGCGGATCTCGGTTCCTACGTCGCCGGAGTTCTCGCACGCGCGGCGATGGCTCGAAAGACAGGGACCTGGTACGGAACCGAAAGACAGAAATATGACACAGTTGTGTTCTCCGAACATGACTCCTGGGATGATGAGTGAGACCGCAGAAGCTGCGCTGGAGATAACTGACCTGCGCAAGACCTATCCAGGAGGTGTGGTCGCGCTCGACGGCATCTCATTTTCGGTTCTCAAAGGAGATTTTTTCGCGCTGCTCGGCCCTAATGGCGCGGGCAAGAGCACGACCATGGGCATCGTCTCTGGCCTGGTGGTACGCGGCAGCGGACTAGCGCGGGTGTTCGGCCATGACGCGGGCAGCGTCGAAGCCAAGTCATGCATCGGCCTGGTGCCGCAGGAATTCAATTTCTCCATCTTCGAGAAAGTCGAAGACATCCTGGTGCAGCAGGCAGGCTACTTCGGCATGCCAAGACGCTATGCGCTCGGGCGCTCCGAGACGCTGCTCAAGAAGCTCGGGCTCTGGGAGAAGCGTCATGCGCAGGGCCTCAAGCTCTCGGGCGGGATGAAGCGCAAGCTCCTGATAGCGCGGGCGCTCATGCACGAGCCCAGGCTGCTGGTACTCGACGAGCCGACCGCAGGGGTGGATGTCGAGACCAGGCGCTCCATGTGGGAGTTCATCACCACGCTCAACAAGGCCGGCACGACCATCATCCTGAGCACACACTACCTTGAGGAAGCCGAGCAGCTCTGCAAGAACATCGCGATCATCGACAACGGTACTATTCTTGCAGACACCAATATGCGCGATTTTCTACGCACGGTCGCCAGGGAGACCTATGTGCTGGACATTGAGCAGAAGGTGACTGACGATGCATCGGGTAGGCCTTCAGGCGCGGTTGTCGTCGACGAGCACACGCTCGAGGTGACAGTGGCCAAAGGTGAAGGATTGAATACGATATTCAAGTCGCTTGATAAGAAGGGATTGACGGTCCTGGGATGTAGGGCAAAGCAGAACCGGCTGGAGCAATTGTTCGTCGGCATGACCGGCGAGAATGGTAAGGAAGCGAAGACGGGAAGCGGCGACAAGGTGAGCGCATGAGAGCCGCGCAGCAATGGCGAGCGTTTCTGACATTGCTCGGCAAAGAGGTCGGCAGGGTCTTTCGCATCTGGACGCAGACCCTGCTGCCAAGCGCCATCACCATGACGCTCTACTTCGTCATCTTCGGTAGTTTCATCGGCGATCGCATCCAGGATATGCAGGGTCATAGCTACGTCGCCTTCATCGTCCCGGGGCTCATCATGATGGCCGTGTTGACCAATAGTTATGCTAATGTGTCCAGCAGCTTCTTCGGGAATAAATTCCAAAAGAGCATAGAAGAGCTGCTCGTCAGCCCCATGCCCTCCTGGCTTATTGTCGCAGGATACACTGCGGGAGGAATGGCTCGCGGGCTCATCGTAGGCGCCATCGTCACTGCCATATCGCTCTTCTTCGTGCCGCTGCAGGTGCATGCCTGGAGCGTGATCGTCGTGTTCGTGGTGCTGACCAGCGCAGTCTTCTCGCTCGCCGGCCTGCTCAATGGCATCTACGCGCGCAAGTTCGATGATGTCAGCATCGTGCCAACATTCGTGCTGACGCCGCTGACGTACCTTGGCGGCGTGTTCTATAGTGTCACCTTGTTGCCGCTGGTCTGGCAGCAGATCTCCCGCCTGAATCCCATCCTGTACATGGTCAATGGATTCCGCTATGGCTTCCTTGGCATCAGCGACGTGCCAGTCGCAGGCGGGCTTATGATATTGATTACGCTGTGCCTGGGGCTTCTGGTGCTGGACGTGTACCTGATAGAGAAAGGTGTGCGGCTCAAGAGCTGAGAAAAAACAAAAGAAGAGGACTATGGAAGAGACACAGGGCACACTGCATCAAGCGGACATCGGTACTGAATCAGCTCTTTCTCACGTCATGAGGTATTCGATAAGCGCCTGCCAGAGGCACCCTTGCATTAGCGCCTCTCTGCTGGCAGGGGCTTGACGCAGATATTACTTCCTGAGCACCGTCATCATCGGCTTTATCGCCAGGATGAGACTGACCACCAGGAAATAGGCCCACGGTGTGCTGATTGCCCAATTCGCAAACGCAGGCCACACAGACACCAAAAATAGCGTCGCGCACAGGACCGATAGCTTTGTCAGCGATATGTCCACCAAGGTCAGATCCTTCAGATTCAGTTTCATGGTCGTGCCTCCTTGCAAAGTCTGTTTGAAAGGCTGTCGGACTTGGACTTTAATAAATTTTATATTGCAACCGTAATTATTCTGGTCCATGGGCATACTGGCGCATGAGCATCTTGAGCAGGCGCTGGCCGCTGGGTTGGTGGGACTTGACCAGCATGGCTCTATCGGTCCGCTCTCCATCGATGTCTGTCTTGGAGACGAGTTGATAGACTCCACGACACGTCGACCCATTCGCATTCCTCCTGATGGGCTCATTGTGGGTCCGCAGGATAGCTACCTCTGGGAGTTTCCGACAGAGCTATCGCTCGCCGCAGGTCTCATCGGAGAAGTGGTCACTCGCAGCAGCTACGCCAGGCTGGGAATGGCTGTCAGCAGCGAGCCTTCAAAGAGCGTCCTTGAACTCAGCTTGCATGAGGATCGTGACTTCAGGCCACTTTGCACCTTGGAGACCTTCGGCACCATGGCGCGTGTGCGCCCTGGAGAGCCCCTCGGACAGCTTGTGCTAAGAACCGGATATGAACAAGTGCCTGTAGAACAGCTGGGAGCGCTCATGGCAAAAGGCGACCTGGTGGTGGCCGACGACAGGGGACTGCTTTGCGCGGAGCAGGTGAGCTTCAATGGTGGATTGGAGTTGACCATGGACCGTCATATCAGGGTCTATCGCGCAGGCATGCTGCTTGACCCCCTGCAAGGCGTCGGTGATGACGATTTCTTCCTCGTCGATCTCACACGACATCCTGAAGGGTATTGGCTCGGCCAAGATTCCTTCTTTCTCTCATCGTCTAGACAAGCAGTCGCCACCTCGAACAAGTACGTCATCTCGGTCACCCCGTTCACCAGCCCTCCTGCTGATGGGCATGATCCTCGCAAGGACCGAAAGACACATCCCAACGCGCCTTACCACGCCTTCGGGCATGCTGCCCTGCGTCCCCTCACCTTCGAGAACCATGTGCTCTGCCCGGATGGCATCCGCGTCACTGACCGCGGCAAGCAGGCGGAGCTGCATGTGCACCCGCTCATCAGTCCCAGCGCGTATAGCACTCCCTCGCGCTATCAAGGACAAGAAGGACCCACCATGATGCGGCAAGGACGATAAGGGCTTGCCAACGCGCAGGTCGCCGACAGCGGACAGTCGCATAATGGGCCCTCATCGGAGGAATGCCGCAAGTTCCTGATTCGCCGCGGTCTCATCATAGCCCTGGTCGAATGCCTGTTGTATGTCAGCTTTTCTGTTGCTCAATGTGGTCAACCACAATTTTGACGAAGGTCTTATCACCAGCACTTTGATTGACGGTGGCACATGGTAAGCCGCCACATCCCTCTCGGCTTGATAATAGCTCTTTCTGAACGGCTGAAGGCGCATCCAGAATTTGAACGCCAGATTGTCCATCCTGAGCTTTCCGGAGGGCATATTATGTATTATCAGGATCTTTGTCGCCCCGCATTCTACCGCCTTCCCTATATGGGTCTGCGCCCTTGCCGAAAGCAGACTGTCGCAGTAGAGCGAACCACCCACTGCGATGCGCGGGTCCCACTTGTAAGCGATAGGCATCGCCTTTGCCGCGCGTAAGCATTCAAAGACGTCCATCCCCTGATGATTATCAAAATAATCGATGTGACCGGTCTTTGTGTTGAGCGCCGGCATGAGAAACCTGGTCTTTGCTTGCAGCACCTTGCGGGCATCCAGGGGATGCTGGCGCTTGCATACCTCATCGATGATGTAATCGATGTCAATTATTTTCCAGAACCTCCTACGACTCAGCACCCTCCTCGAGGAGACCATGTCGACCCACAGGTGACGCAACCTATCCGGCTGCCCGGCGACGAAGTAAGCCCCGGTCCCCGCGCTGCCGGAACCGCAGATCATCAAGAACGGCTCAGTCACCTGATACTGCTCGGCAAGCGCGAGCAGCGCGCCCGCGCCGTAGCTTGACTTCACTCCTTGGCCAGATACGATGATGGCAAGTTTTTGCTCCACATTTGCCATAAACAGTCATTCAATAATAAGGTTGCTATGCTGCAGACAAAGGTCGGACCCTATCCACTGGCCACTGTTCGGACGGCCAAAACGTTTTAAAAGGGGCGCGTTTTGTGGCACAGCATGGACAAGAGCACACGTTCGGGTGTAAGAAGATCAGCAGCATCAGCATCCTCAGGAATCGGTACCTCCTACATCTCCATCAGGGGCGCAAGAGAGCACAATCTCAAGAACATCAATGTTGACCTGCCCCGGGACAAGCTCATCGTCATCACCGGCCTGTCAGGTTCGGGCAAGAGCACACTCGCATTCGACACCCTCTATGCCGAAGGCCAGAGGCGCTATGTCGAATCACTCTCCTCGTACGCCCGGCAGTTCCTGGGGCTCATGAGCAAGCCAGATGTGGACAGCATCGAAGGGCTCAGCCCTGCCATCAGCATCGAGCAGAAGACCACGAGCAAGAATCCCCGCAGCACGGTCGGGACGGTGACGGAAATCTATGATTATCTGCGTCTGCTCTATGCGCGCATCGGCACACCGCATTGCCCGGAGCACGGATTGCCTATAGCGGCGCAGAGCCCGCAGAAGATAGCAGAGCGCATCGCTGAAGACGCGGAGGCGCTTGCTGGCAAGGGTACGACGAACAAGGGTAAAGTCCTCCGAGGCAAGGCCCGACAGGCAACCGGGACCATCATCATCGCGGCACCCATCATCCGTCAGGTCAAGGGCACGCACGAGAAACTTGTGGAGAAGCTGGGGCATGACGGCTACACCAAGGTGCGCATCAACGGGCATTGGCAGCGCACTGACCATGACGTGACGCTCGAGCGCTACAAGAAGCATGACATCCTCGTTGGCATCGACGAAGTCGAGCCCTGGGACACCGAGCGTCTCACCGAGGCGGTCGAGCAGGCAGTGTCGGTCGGCCAAGGACTCGTCATCGTGGAGCGCGACGGCAAGGACACGCTCTACTCATCGAAGATGGCCTGCCCCACCTGCGGCATCACCATGGAGGAGCTCAGCCCGCGGATGTTCAGCTTCAACGCCCCTTTCGGCGCGTGCGAGACATGCGATGGTTTGGGCATCCGCATGGATTTCGACGAAGAGCTCATCATCCCGGACAAGAGCATGAGCATCGCTGATGGCGCCATCATGATATATCGCAATGCCATCGACGGATGGCGCGGCAAATACCTGGGCGCGGTGGCCAAGCACTTCGGCTTTGACGCATTCACTCCCATCACCAAGCTGACCAAACGACAGTACAACGCGCTCATGCACGGCAGCGACGAGGACATACGCTTCAAGCTCACCATGAAGGGCGGGGACGCTGAATGGAAGCACACCGGCACCTGGGAAGGGCTCATCCCGCAGAGCGAGCGATTGTACCATCAGACGAACTCAGATTACCGGAAGCGCGAGCTCGAGAAGTTCATGCGCATCAGCGGATGCACGGCCTGCAAGGGAAAGCGCCTCAAGCCAGCTGTGCTCGCGGTCACGGTCGGAGGCAAGAGCATCGCTGAGCTGACTGACCTTTCCATCAAGGAAGCCCTCCTGTTCCTCAGGAAGCTCTCGCTCACCCAGCAGCAGCAGACGATCGCCAGGCAATTGCTCAAGGAGATAGATGAGCGCCTCAACTTCCTCTCCGAGGTGGGCCTTGACTACCTCACGCTCTCGCGAGCCGCCGGCACATTATCTGGCGGCGAGGCCCAGCGCATCCGGCTGGCCACGCAGATAGGCACGAACCTGATGGGCGTTCTGTATATCCTGGATGAGCCAAGCATCGGGCTGCACCAGCGCGACAACAGACGGCTCATCGCGACGCTCGAGAAGCTTCGTGACCTTGGCAACACGGTCATCGTGGTCGAGCACGACGAGGACACCATGCTGCACGCTGATGTGCTCGTGGACATGGGACCTGGCGCAGGTACGCACGGCGGAAAGATAATCGCGCAGGGCACGGCCGAGGAAGTGATGGCCAATAAGCATTCGCTCACCGGACAATACCTCGCAGGGGCGCAGAAAATACCGGTTCCGCAAGTGCGCAGGAAGGCGACGGGCTCGTTAACGATATCCGGCTGCACGGAGCATAATCTCAAGGACGTCACGGCGAAGATACCCACTGGTGTGCTGGTGGCCATCACCGGCGTCTCTGGCAGCGGCAAGAGCACGCTCATCAATGACGTGCTCTACCAGGGCATGCGAAAGCTCTTGCACAACAGCAACGATCCTGTAGGTAAGCATACGTCCATCACGTTCGGCCAGGATATCGAATCAGTCATCGTCATCGATCAGAGTCCCATCGGCAGGACGCCGAGGAGCAACCCTGCGACCTACACCAAGGCGTTCGACGAGATACGTTCGCTGTTCGCCAACAACCGGGAAGCCAAGATGCGCGGCTACAAGCCCGGTAGATTCAGCTTCAATGTCCCCGGCGGCAGGTGCGAGGCCTGCCAAGGCGACGGGGTGCTCAAGATAGAGATGAACTTCCTTCCTGACGTCTATGTCCCGTGCGAGGAATGCAAAGGCAGCCGCTACAACCAGGAGACCTTGCAGGTCCGCTTCCAGGGGCACACCATCGCTGACGTGCTCGCCATGAGCGTGGATGACGCAAGCGAGCTGTTCAGGAACCATCGCGGCATCATGCGCAAGCTCTCGCTGCTGCAGCGCGTCGGGCTCGGTTATGTGACGCTGGGCCAGAGCAGCACGACATTATCAGGCGGGGAAGCGCAGCGCATCAAGCTGACGCGCGAGCTCGCCAAATCACAATCCGGCAGGACCTTGTACCTGCTGGACGAGCCGACCACGGGCCTGCACATGCATGATGTAGGCCAGCTTATCGCTGTCTTGAACGACCTGGTGGAGAAAGGCAATACCGTACTGGTCATCGAGCATAATCTCGATGTGGTCAAATCAGCGGACTGGGTCATCGACCTGGGGCCTGAAGGCGGCGACGAGGGCGGGCGCATCATCGCCGAAGGGACACCTGAGGACATCGTGAAGGCGAAGACCTACACAGGACAGTATCTGGCACGTGCGCTGAACGGGGGAACATGAATGATCCCCGGCATGCCTGATTCGCCAGGATGCTACTTGTTCAAGGACGCTGCAGGCGCCATCATCTATGTGGGCAAGGCGAAATCGCTGCGAAAGCGCGTCGCCTCCTACAGCAGACCCAAGGATCCGAAGACCATGGCGCTCGTCGGCAATATCGCCGACGCTGATTTTATGGTGACCTCGAGCGAGACCGAGGCCCTGCTGCTGGAGAACAATCTCATCAAGAAACATCAGCCCAAGTATAATATCAATCTTCGCGACTCACGACGCTACGCGTACCTGATGGTCACGGACGAGGAGTATCCGCGCGTGCTGCTCAGCAGGGAAGGCGGACAGTATGGGCCGTTCATCTCCTCAGAGCAGCGCGACACCCTGCTGAAGCTGACACGCGCCCTCTTCGGCATCAGGACGTGCAATCGCATGCCCAAGCGGGCATGTCTCAGGTACCATATCGGGCTGTGCTCCGCGCCCTGCATCGGCGCGGTGAGCAAGGAGGAGTATCTGGCGAGGGTCGCGCAGGCACGGCAGGTACTATCCGGAAAGATGAACGAGGTGAAGCAGGGACTGGCGCGACAGATGAAGGATGCCAGCGCCGGACAGGACTTCGAGCAGGCGCTGCTGCTGCGCAACAAGCTCTATGCGCTCGAAGGGCTCACCGAGAAGCAGAACGTGGAGCGGACGAGAGGCGATGAGCACATCATCAATATCCTCGAGGACGAAGGGACCTTGCAGGTGATGCTGTTCGGAGTCAAGCACGGCGTGCTGGAAGGCAAACAAGAGTTCTCGTTTCATCGACCCAATGGGCTTGAGGAATTTTTGACCCAGTATTACGCGGAGGAAGAGCCGCCACGCCTGGTCGTCTTGCCAGAGCAGGTCAGCGACGCGGCAAAAGCGTTCCTGCGACAGCGCGGCGCGCGCGTCATGGTCCCGGCGAAGGGAGCCCGAAGGGAACTGCTCGACCTTGTCCTGGAGAATCTTCGTGCTTCAGTGCACGGCGGCAAGGAGCAGGTCATCGCGCTGCAGAAGGCGCTTGGTATGCAGGAGTCGCCATCGATCATGGAATGCTTTGATATCAGCCACATCCAGGGAAGCGCCATGGTCGGCAGCATGGTCAGGTTCAGCAATGGCAGGCCGGACAAGAGCAACTATCGCAGGTTCAAGATACGGACCGTAGAAGGGGTAGATGACTTCGCCGCCATAGCGGAGATTGTTACCCGGCGGTATCGCCGGCTGCTCATGGAGCGCCAGCAGATGCCCGACCTAGTCGTCATCGACGGCGGGGCAGGACAGCTGTCGTCTGCATTGTCAGCGCTCAAAGCCCTCGGACTGCAACTGCCCATCATCGGCCTAGCCAAACGCAATGAAGAAGTGGTATTGCCTGGCGGGAGGATGCTGCGATGGGACAAGCATAAGAAGGAATTGCACCTCCTGCAGGCCATCAGGGATGAGGCGCACCGTTTCGCGCTCTCGTATCATCGGCTCCTGCGGCGAAAAGCCCTCAGGGAAGCACGATAACAAAAATCCGCCACTCGGCGCTAACCGCGGCCTGAAGGCCGCGGTATTACCGCGCCTCGTCATTGCAGGCGGATTTTTGAATTGCAAAGCACGTCCTGAAGGACGGGGTATTCAACCCCGTGCTTTGCAATAACATGGCAGGACGAAAAGCAATGGCAGGAAAGGGAAAGAAACAAGAGAAAGATGGTGTTCAGGCAAAGACGATGATGGAATCTGTTGGATTCAAGCTCACGACTGACATGAAGCC
>MNWW01000011.1 GCA_001871415.1 Candidatus Woesearchaeota archaeon CG1_02_57_44
GTGCTTTGCAATTCAAAAATCCGCCTGCAATGACGAGGCGCGGTAATACCGCGGCCTTCAGGCCGCGGTTAGCGCCGAGTGGCGGATTTTTGTTATTGGCTTTCGCGTGCCCTATATTACCACGGTTCTCTTCCCTAGTGGCAAAAGATATATATGGCCGGGCGCATTACACACGCCATCCGGAACGACTCCCGAGTGATACCAAATAGGGTGTGTCGCGGGGAGTTCCCAGGCTGGCCTCATGTCAGGTGGTTTTATAGGGGTATAGGCGTATTGGGTGTCATAGGGTATTATGGGCGGTGTCATGTCAGGGTCGGTCCCGGTGGTGGTGGAGCACATGGATTACAAGAGCATCTTTGCGGCACGGCTTTCCGGCAAGCTTGAGCAGCTGCGCGGCGAATCACAGGCAACGCGTGAGATGCTCAGGATGGTCGCGTCTGACAAGGCCAGGCAGGGCCATTACAACCGCATCGGCGAGTCGGTCACCAGGATGCAGGATGTCGTCAAGGGTCTCGAGCGTATCGACCTGCACGATGAGCTTATCGCGGAAGCTGCGCGAAAGCAGGTAGAGGCAATTGTCCGCCGGGCAGTACTCTTCGCACAGGAGGATGCACGCTATGGCGCTCGTTGACTCTATCGCGGAAATCAAGCGCTACCTGGAGGCGCTGCAGCAAGTGCAGCAGAACCTTCGCAATGCGTTCTTCATCGGTGATACCACAGCGCTGCTGGCCCTTGCCAAGCAGGGCGAGCTCATCCTCGACCAGATAGACAAGTGCATGACAAGCGTCGCAAGCGCTGACCAGGCAGATCTGCTCGTGCAGGAGAAGGCGCGTGAGCGTGTGCTGTTTTTGCTGCGCAAAGCGGATGAGCAACTGGCGCGTGAACATGGGCAGAATCAGGCAGCGCAGTCGTTTGGCATGCCGTTCACGTCGAACCAACCGCAGGTGAAAGATCTTTCCCGTGATTACATCCCCTTCTCTGACGCTGGAAGCGATGCTTCCCTGGGCCAGGATTCGCGTACCTTGGGCCGCGAGCTTGGCGTCGACCGCGAGATGTAGTCTGCTCCCTTTCTGTGGTTGTGTCCCCTGTGCTATCTCGTTTCCCTGTCCTTTCTCTTTTCTCCTCAGCGGTCCACGTATCCTCTGTTCTCATCCTCCACTGGCCAGATGGCCTTCAAGTATATAATGGGAAAGCTCTTTCCCAATGGCATATGAGCGGTTCACAACCTGATGACGCGTCCATCTCTGGTCGAGCTACGATGTCCTCTCCTGCCGGGGCATCCCCTGCTGTTCCATCTCCTGTCCAGACGCCGACCCTGCACATCAGCCGGGTGCTCAGGCACTATAAGCGTCCGGACGTGCAGGAGAAGATGCTCGCGGCAGCGTCAGGCAGGGAGATAGGACTCCGGTTCGGCACCGGTGGCTTTGGCAAGCGCCCGGATGTGCTCAATTTCTCCGGTGACATCATGGCAGCGGTGGCGCAGGGAGCGACGAGTTTTCACACCAGCGAAGAGCGCTGGCATAACCCGCTTGACATCCGCACCGAGATGACGCGACGCGAGCAGGACGAGCTTCGCAGCGGCTGGGATTTGGTGCTCGACATCGACTGCCCCATCTTCGAGTACTCGCGCATCGCAGCAGAGCTTTGCGTCGCGGTGCTGCGCGACCATGGCGTCGAGCCTGCGGTCAAGTTCTCGGGCAACAAGGGATTCCACATCGCGGTCCCCTGGGAGAGCTTTCCATCGAGCATCGGCAACAAGCAAACCAGCAGGCTGTTTCCTGAAGCGCCGCGCATCATCGCATCCTATATCAAGGAGCTTATCGCGGAGCCGCTGGCCGGGCGCATCATGGAGATGGACGGCATCGACGGTGTCAAGGCAAAGACGGGCAAGAGTTTCGCTGAGCTCACGGTGAAGCAGGAGGGCATGGATGTGCTCAACACGGACGCGTTCCTAGAGATCGATACCGTGCTGCTGGCGAGCAGGCATCTGTATCGCATGCCCTATAGCCTGCACGAGAAGAGCGGGCTGGTCAGCACTCCCATCAACCCTGACAAGGTCGGAAAGTTCAAGCGCGAGATGGCAGCAATAGAACGCTTCAAGGTCAGTGATTTTGATTTTCCGGGAACAGGGACGCCGATGCAGGCAGAGGTATTGCTCAAAGCGGCGTATGAGCGTGACTCATTCAACAAGGCCGCCGCGAGCAGTCTATTACAGCAGGCAGGGCAAACAGGGGAGTGGAAGCCTATCGGCGCCAAGATGCCATTGGAGACATTTCCGCCGTGCATCCATTTCATCCTCAACGGCATCGAAGATGGCAGGAAGCGCGCGGTGTTCGTGCTGCTCAATTTCCTGACGACAGCGGGGTGGAATGAGCAGGAGGTCCGCTCGCTACTTGCCGAGTGGAACCAGAAGAATCCTGAACCGCTGCGTGAGCAGCTCATCGAAGGCCAGGTGCGCTATCACTTCGCGAACCTGGGCGGTGACGAGCGGTTCCCCGGTACGGGGAGCAGTGGGGGTGCTGATGCTGGTGGATCAGCGACAGGACCGGGGGCCGGATTGGGCGCGGGCCCGGGCAACAGCGGCTATGAGATACGCCCACCGCCCAACTGCGCGAACGAAGGCTACTACCCCAGCATGGGCGCTTGCCACCCCGACGATATCTGCAGGACATGGCACGTCAAGAACCCTGCGTCGTATGTCCGGATACGCAAGCGCCAGATGCAGCGAGCGGGTATTATGGCCGGAGAAGGGAAATCACAGGAAGGAAAAGAAGCCTTGCAAGAGGGGCAGGAAGAGAAGGGATCAACGGAGCAGAAAGAGGGGGAACAGAACGCTGACGGGAAGAACCTGGATGGCGCTGGGTCGGCATCTGCAGCGGGCGATGGCGTTCAGGTCAATGATGGAACAAAAGGAACCACGGTCGGAAAGAAGGGCGCAGATGGCGTGAAAAAGTCAAAACGGGCGCGCAAACCCTCGCGCAAGCCCAGGGGTAAACAGCCCAAAGGAGCTGCTGATGGCAATGATGTCCCTGACGCCACGGTCCTTGCTATGAATACGGATGGAAATAGGAGTGATTAAGGTGGATACGCAACTTGGATACGCAACTGCTTGCGACTTCTTCTGATGCTCCTATCGCGGTAATTTGTGCATTTCGCCGCGATTTGCCATCCCTTGGCAATGGAGAAGCTTGCCGATAAGTTTAAAAAGAAACCTCTTTTTCCGGGAAAAGCCCTGACAGGGCGGCAGTATTTAGAAAACGGCCAACGACGCCTGAAACCATCAGAAACGATGGTCTGAGGGGTTTGCCCGTAAATACTGATGTAGAAGGCCTGGGCGCAGCAGCGCGCCAGTACCGTGCAAGCAGCGATAACGCATTCTATGCGACGTTGATGCATTGTATCTGGTTCTGTCGCGTCCGTTTCGCTCCGGCGTATCAGCTGGCCTTCTGCAGGAGATTACAATGCCAAAGACGAGAAAGCCGAGGAGTGGAAGCCTGCAGTACTGGCCAAGAGTCCGGGCTAATCGTCCCTACGCGCGCATCAGGCAGTGGTCTAGCAAAGTGCTCACGGCCGGCAAGCCCGCGGGGTTCGCGGGCTTCAAAGCAGGCATGACGCACGTCATGCTCACAGACAATCGCACCAACAGCAAGACCAAGGGCATGGACATCTGCGTTCCGGTCACTATCATCGAATGCCCGCCTATAAAGGTCATGGGCGTCAGATTCTACAAGAAGGATGCGTACGGCAAGAGCGCTGCCATGGATGTCCTGGCCAAGCTGGACAAAGACGTGCTGCGCAAGGTACCCAAGAACAACAAGACGCACACGTTGCCAGAGACCACCGACGGCGTCGTTGAGCTGCGCCTGCTCGTGCACACCAAGCCCAGCCAGACAGGCATCGGCCAGAAGAAGCCGGCGATCTTCGAGCTCGCCATGGGAGGCAGCATCGATGAGCAGCTCGCCTATGCCAAGGAAAAGCTTGGCAAAGACATCACCATCCAGGACGTGTTCGCCGAGGGTGACATGCTCGACATCCACTCGGTCACCAAGGGCAAGGGTTTCCAGGGTCCGGTCAAGCGCTTCGGTGTGACGCTACGCAACCACAAGAGCGAAAAGGTCATCCGCGGGCCAGGCAACCTGGGCGCATGGTCTCCGGGGCACGGCAACTTCTACGTCGCGCACGCAGGTCAGATGGGCTATCACGCCCGCACTGAGCGCAACAAACACCTTCTCAAGATAACTCCTGCATCTGAATCATCATCACTCGCCCCTCAAGGCGGCTTTCTTCGCTATGGCATCCCAAAGTGCGATTGCATCCTGGTCAAGGGCAGTCTGCCAGGAACGACCAAGCGCCTCATCATCCTCACCACGGCGGAGCGCGCCAAGCAGCATCAGGCGCCAAGCATCACCCTCATAAGCAGACATTCGCCACAGGGACGGTAACTATCACACAGACGATCAAACGGACTGAATGACCATGAAACTTCCCCTACTCGGCACGGATGGCAAGGAACAGGGCAGCGTCACGCTCCCCGCGCAGTTCCAGGAGCCCATCAACGCCGCACTGGTAAAGAAGGCCGTGCTGGCGACAGAGTCACGCCAGCGTCAACCATACGGATCCAGCCCTGAAGCGGGCATGCAGCAGAGTACCAAGCTCTCGCGCAGGCGCCGCGACTACAAGGGGTCCTACGGTCATGGCATCTCTCGCGTCCCGCGCAAGGTCATGAGCGGCAAGGGCTCACGCCTGTACTGGGTCGGCGCTCTCGCTCCTGGCACTGTCGGAGGCCGCAGGGCACATCCACCAAAATCATTCAAGAACTGGGCGCACAAGATAAATGTCAAGGAGCGACGCAAAGCCATCAGGTCCGCCATCGCCGCGACGGTGCAGATTGAACTTGTGAAGGCCAATGGTCATAAGGTCCCCAAGGTATATCCCTTTATCTTCGTCACTGACATCGAGGCTATGGCCAAGACCGCTGATGTCGTCAAGGCGCTGCAAGCAGCGGGGCTCAAGGATGAGCTCGCCCGCATCACGACCAAGGGATTCGGCAAAGGGCCATTGCTCGTCGTCTCCGGCCCCTGCAAGGCCATCCGTGCGGCGCGCAACATCAAGGGCGTCGACGTGGTGACGGTCAAGCAGCTCAACGCGCAGGTGCTCGCGCCTTCACGCAACCCCGGCAGGCTCACTATCTTCACCAAGACAGCAATCGAGGCCATGGAGGGCCTCTTCGCGTGATCACCATGGCACACTCACCTGACGTCACCCTGAGCATCATCAAGTATCCGCTCAGCACGGAAAAAGCCATCAGGCAGATGGAATCAGAGAACAAGATGGTCTTCATCGTGCAGTCAGGCGTTTCCCGCCAGGTCATCAGGCAGGCCATCGAGACGGGCTTCAACGCGAAGGTCGTCTCCGTGAACCTGCACACCATGAAGGGCCAGCGCCGCGCGTACGTCAAGTTCGCCGACGAGACGCCTGCCATCGACATCGCCACGAAGCTTGGTATCATGTAAGTAGACGGGAACAACAGCACGATCAAACACCCATAACGATCATCGCGTGAACAACCATGCCAAAGAACCTCATCCAACAAAAGCGCGGAAAAGGCAGCCTGAGCTACCGCTCCCCGAGCCATCGCTTCGGCGCTGACATCAAGCACCGCGCTCTCTCCACGGACACGCATACGGGCACGGTCATGGACATCGTGCACAGCCCAGGCCACAGCAGTCCGCTCTGCAAGATACGCTACGCGGACGGAACCGACGTCATCACGGTCGCGACCGACGGCATCTTTGTCAAGCAGCAGGTCGTGAACGGAGCTGACGCAGAAGTCAAGAGCGGCAACACCCTCCCGCTCTCTGCCATCCCTGACGGAACACTCATCTGCAATATCGAAGGCCTGCCGGGCGACGGCGGTAAGTTCGTGCGCAGCAGCGGCGGCACAGCAAAAGTCATCAGCCACACGGTCAAGGGCGTGGTCATCACCATGCCCAGCAAGAAGCAGCGCACCTTCCTGCCCAGCTGCAGGGCGACCATCGGCGTCGCCGCGGGCAGCGGACGCAGAGAGAAACCGTTCCTGAAGGCAGGACGCAAGCACCACGCCATGAAGGCCCGCAACAAGATGTGGCCCACGGTCAGCGGCGCTGCCATGAACGCGCTCAGCCACCCGCTGGGCGGCTCACGATCATCACGCAAAGGAAGGCCCACGATCGCGCCAAAGAACGCGCCGCCGGGCCGCAAGGTAGGCATGATACGCCCGAGGCATACGGGCAGGAACAAGTGATACTCCCATGGCAAAAGAAAGCACCTATCGGGGAAAGACCGCAGAAGAGCTCGCAGGAATGAGCCGTGACCAGGTCGTCGCGATGCTCACTGCGCGCGAGCGCCGCGCTGTCAAGCGTGGCATGAGCGAGCCGGCCAAGAAGCTCTACCGCCGCGTCGCGAAGGGCGAGAGCAATATCAAGACCCATGCCCGCGAGGCGGTCATCCTCCCTGAGCTGCTTGGCCACACCATCGGTGTGCACAACGGCAAGGAGTTCACGAAGGTCACCATCACCATCGACATGATTGGCTATCGGCTCGGCGAGTTCGCGCTCACGCGAAGGCGCGTCGGGCACAGCTCTCCAGGAGTAGGCGCGACGAGAAGCAGCAGCGCCATATCGGTGAGGTAAATGGAAACAGCAGTAGCACGCGGCGTCGACGTCCCCGTCAGCTTCAAGCACTGCGTGGAGATATCCAATCACCTGCGCGGCAGGAGCGTCGTCTCCGCCAAGCGCATCCTAGAAGAGGCCATCAGCATGTCGCGCGCGATCCCCTTCACGCGCTTCAACGGCGACGTGGGCCATAAGCCAGGCATCGCCGCTGGACGCTACCCTATCAAGGCCAGCAAAGCCGTGCTCGCGTTGCTCGAGTCAGCGGAAGCCAATGCCATCCACAAGGGCATGAATGGCGACGCGCTCAAGATAGTGGTCATGGTCGCGAATCTCGCTGCTAGGCCGCATCGCCCCGGCAGAAAAAGGCGTGTGCAGCACAAGCGCACCCACCTGCTCGTCGAAGTGGTCGAGGATGAAGAGGTAGCGGCAAAGGCCAGCAAGGCAGCGCCCAAGCGCGACGACGCCAAGACCAAGAAGGCAGTTGTCAAGGGAGGCAAGGCAGCAGAGAAGAACCCCTCGGTGAAGACTCCCCCAGCGAAGGCGCCAGCCAAGGTCGTCGATGCTGTTAAGCCTGCTGCCGCGGAGAAGGCAGAGGTCACAGAGAAGGTCGGGGAAGCAGAGAAGGAAAAAACGCCCGTCGCGGCAAAGAAAGCCACCAAGGACGCGAAGGACACTACCGATACTACGGTCACTACGACCACATCAACCAAACCAGGGAACGCGGATATCGCAAAGACGGGCGCTGAGAAAGCGCAGGCCGCCCCTGCTGCGAAAGATACGGATACTAAGGACACCAGTGATGCTCAATGATAGAACGCCAGTTCGTCGAGAAGAAACTCAAGGAATTCGAGGTACAAGAATTCATCGCCGAGAACCTCAAGCGCGTCGGTCACAGTCACACCACGCTCACGCGCACGCCTATGGGCGAGCGCATCGTCATCCACGCCAGCAAGCCAGGACTTGTTGTCGGACGCAAGGGGCAGAACATCAAGACCTTGACCAAGACGCTCAAGACCCGCTTTAAGCTGGACAACCCACAGATAGAGATAGCCGAAGTCGAGAATGGCAACCTTAATCCCACTATCCTCGCTGAGCGCATCGCCAACACGCTTGAGCGCTTCGGCCCTAATCGCTTCAAGGGCATCGGTCATCGCACCATCGCGGATGTCATGTCCTCAGGCGCCATCGGCATCGAAGTGCTCATCAGCGGCAAGATACCATCCGCCAGGGCACGCAGGTGGCGCTTTTACCAGGGTTACCTCAAGAAGTCCGGCGATCTCGCGGTCACCGGAGTCCTGAAAGCATATTCCACAGCCAAACTCAAGACCGGCACGGTAGGCATCCAAGTGCGCATCATGCCGCCAGACCTCGAGCTTCCGGACAAGGTCGAGCTGTTCGACGAGCCAGTCATGGAGACCGAAGGCACGGATGAGGAGCTCATCGCGGATGAGAACGATGATCCGATGACCACGGCAACGGCGGATACCAAGTCTGACGGGAAGAAAGATACCAGCGTTCCTGTCGCCAAGCAGACAGCCAAGCCAGCCGCAGCGAAGCGTCCAGCGACCAGGAAGAAGAAAGCAACGCCAAAGCCGGCAAGCAAGCCGACGCCAAAGGCAGCTGACACAAATGATGCTGCTGGCACTGCGACTGCGACCAAGGCCGCTGACGCGTCATCGGCATCACCTGGCGATACTGCCCCCCCAGGCAATACTACCCCCCCAGGCAATACTACCCATAACGATACAACCACGGACCTGACGGAGGCCTCTGATGAAAGCTAAAGAGCTGCGTCAACTTCAGAGCGATGAGCTGGACAAGATGGTGCGGGACATGCAGGCGGAGCTCGTGCAGCTGCGAAATCAAGTGAGCCGCGGCACCACGCTCAAGTCCCCGGCGCGCGTTCGCGAACTGCGAAGAGGCATCGCAAGGATAATCACCCTCAAGCGCGAGCAGGCAGGCGTGAAGGCAACGTTCGATCCTGTCAAGAGAACCCCGAAGAAGGTCGGAACCGCGAAGGCGAAGAAAAAACCACAGGCAATCAAACAGAGCAAGAGCGCGCAGAAGAACGAGACTGCATCATCATCAGCGCCCGTATCAACTCCATCATCATCAACAGGCAAGCAGACCGCGGCAGCAAGCCCGGCCACAACGGAGTGAGCATGCATGAAAAACTACTCGCAGGAGAGATTGTCGGCTGTCCTGTCAAGGTCCTATCCGGTACCCACGCGGGGCACGCAGGCGATGTCATCGATGAGACCATGCAGCTGCTCATCATCCGCACGTCAGCGGGCGTCCGTCGCGCGCATAAGCGCGGCAGCGTCTTTTCGCTGCGCATCAATGGAGAGAACATTACCATCGAAGGTGAATCACTGTGCCTAAGACCCAAGGAACGGACCAAAGCGCTTCTGCAAAGAAGGCCGAGCAGACACAACCCGCTTACGCAGAGGAGACCATGAGCGCCTCTAAGGCAGCCACTGTCGCCGACACGAACGCGTCGCCTGTCAAGGCAGCGGCGAAGAGCAAGGCCGCGGTAGCTGATGCTCCTGTCGCTCAGGACGCTGCTACTGATAAGGCGCCAGCAAAACAGACTGCGCCCTCCAAGTCGGCCAAGACCATCAGCGCGACGGATGATGATGCCCCCGCGCTTCCAGCGACGCTGCACGGCAAGGACTTCGTCGGTCGCGTCGTATCTGCCAAGATGCAGCGCACGGTCACGGTCGAGTGGGACAGGTCTGTATACAATCGCAAGTATGAGCGGTATAGCCAGCGGCGCAGCCGCGTGCACGCGCGCAATATAGTCAATGCCAAGGAAGGTGACAAGGTCAGGATCCGCGAAAGCCGAAGCCTCGCCAAGAGTGTCTCCTTTGTCGTGGTAGAGGTGCTCTGATGGAAAGCATCAAGGCCAATGTGACCAAGGCCATCCCTGTCGGCGCGCATATCCCTACCTGCGACAACAGCGGCGCGAAGGTCATCAAGGTCTTTGGTGTGCTGCGCAGCAAGACTGTCAAAGGTCGCTATCCCGCGGCAGGCGTCGGTGACATCGTCATGGCGTCAGTCAAGAAGGGCAGGCCTGACATGCGAAAGCAGGTCGTGCTGGCGGTCATCGTCAGGCAGCGCAAGGAATATCGACGCGTGGACGGCACGCGCATCAAGTTCGAGGACAACGCGGCAGTCGTGCTCAAGGACAACAAGGGCAACCCCAAAGGGACCATCCTGAAAGGCGCCATCGCCAAGGAAGCCAGCGAGCGCTGGCCAGCGGTCGCGAAACTCGCGAGCATCGTCGTGTAAGAACCATACGAAAAAGAGCACGAACGCAAGGACGGCAAACAAACGCATCAACATCATCGGAAACAACAGCATCACGGGAACAATCATGGCAGACAACAAATGGAGCAGCGCCTGGACGGCGAGCAGCAAGCCCAAGAAGCAGCGGCTCTATGTACGCCGCGCGCCGTTGCACCGGCAAAGCAAGCTTGTCAGCTGTTCGCTCGCCAAGGATCTTCGCGCAAAGCACGGTCGTCGTACCATACCTATCCGCACGGGAGACAAGGTCAGGATCATGCGCGGCTCGCATAAGGGCAAGACGCCTGTCGTCGCCAGTGTCAACCGGGCCAAGCGGCGTGTCTACCTGGAAGGCATCCAGGTCACCAAGAAGGAAGGGACCAAGGTCAATATCCCCTTCGCCATATCCAACCTGCAGATAATCGATGTCAAGGACGCCACGCGCAGGTTCAAGCAGAGCGAGAAGAAGGATACCGCAGGCCAGAAGACAAAGATACAGAAGGCTGTTGCTCCGACGGGCAAGACCCCTGGCGCAGCAAAAAAAGCGCAGGTCCCTGCAGGAACAGCATCAGCAAATCCGATCAAAGGTGATACCAAGTGAAATCACACGCAAAGCGCCTCGCCCTACCGCGCACATGGGCAGTAGCCCGCAAATCCGGCACATTCATTGTCAGGCCCAACCCAGGCGGGCATCCACGCGCTTACAGCCTGAGCATCGCGACATTCCTGCGCGAGTACGCGCACCTGGCGAGCACGCTCAAGGAAGCACGCCAACTGCTCAACGCCGGAAAGGTCTCTGTCAGCGGCAGGGTGCGCAAGGACTACCAGTATCCGGTCGGCCTCTTTGACGTGGTCAGCATCGGCGAGACGCATCTGCGACTGGTGCTCGACGTGCACGGTCGTCTCATCACGGTCACTGCGGATCATCCGGAACGCACCATCATGCGCGTCACAGCCAAATCCATGGTTGAAGATAAGGTGCAGCTCAACTGCGCGGGCGGACGCAATCTCCTGATAGCCAAAGACAACGCGAGCGTCGCCAAGAACTACAAGGTAGGGGACGCGCTGCTCGTCACGCTTCCCAGCCAGGATGTCATCGATCACTTCCCGTTCGAGAAAGGCGTCGTCGTCTTCCTCACCGGTGGCAGTCATCCTGGTCAGGTAGGCACGGTGGAGCAGATAAAAGGCAGGAATGTTGTCTTCAAGCTGCCCAGTGGCGAGATCTTCGCCACCATGCGCCGCTTCGCTATTCCCGTCGGCAAGACGGAGCCAGCAATCACTGTCACGGCCAAGAAGAACTAATGCATCAATGTATCACACAACCACTCACAGTTGAACCGAAATGAACCATCCTATGAAAAACATCCGGATAGAGAAGCTGACGCTGAATGTCGGCGCAGGAAAGAACCAGCAGGTGCTCGAGAAGGGCCTCAAGCTCATCGAGAGCATAGCTGGTGTCCCGCCGGTCAAGACCATCACGCAAAAGCGCATCCAGGCATGGGGACTTCGTCCTGGTCTACCGATAGGATGCAAGATCACGCTTCGCGGAGAAAAGGCCGCAGAACTCTTGCCACGCCTGCTCGCGGCCAAAGAGAAGACACTGCGCTCCTCTCAGATGGGGCCTGGCAATGTGAGCTTTGGCATCCACGAATATATCGATGTCCCTGGTGTCAACTACGACCCTGACATCGGCATCATGGGCTTTGAGGTCTGCGTCACGCTGGAGCGCCCGGGTTACGGCGTCAAGCGCCGCCGCGCACATCGCGCGAAGGTCGGCAACAAGCACCTCATCACCAAAGAAGACACAGTCGCATACATGAAAGAAACGTACCAAGTACAGGTGGATGCCTCATGACGGTAAGCTCCTACAAAAAAGTCGCCAAGCAGCTCAAGACCAAGCCGGCGAAGCTCAAGAAGTTCCTGAAGCACAACTCCCCTAAGGAGCGCTCCACGGGGCTATCCAAGCGCAAATGCCGCCGCTGCCAGCGCACCGGAGCGCACATCCGCTCCTACGGACTGCACTTGTGCAGGCACTGCTTCCGGGAAATAGCGCCAAGCATAGGATTCAAGAAATTCAACTGACGCCCAACGAAACGCAATCAGACCATACTGACACAAGAAACACAAGGTGAATACATGGCAAGCAATGACCCACTCGCAAACGCATTGTCCAAGATCAACAATGCGGAAGCGCGCAGCAAGCCAGATGTCCTCCTCACTCCGGTCAGCACCATCATCCAGAGCTGCCTGACGCTCATGCAGGAGCATGGCTTCATCACAGGCACGACGGAAGAGGAAGGCGTGGGCAAGAAGCTTCGCGTCAAGCTCAACGGCAGGATCAACAAGTGCGGTGCCATCAAGCCACGCTTTATGACCAAGGCATCAGAGCTCGAGAAGCATGAGCAGCGCTACCTGCCTGCCAAGGACTTCGGTATCCTGGTGCTGAGCACCAGCTCGGGCATGATCACGCACTACGAGGCGAAGAAGAAAGGCATCGGCGGCAGGCTCATCGCCTACTGCTACTGAACACACACGGACAAGGACCATCCCAGAAACCAATGCATCCTAGCAACACAGAAACGATCACCATGAAAGCGACCATCAATGAAACCGTGGATCTCCCTGAGGGAGTCAGCGCGAGCATGTCCGATACTGTCATCACGCTCAAGGGCGCCAAGGGAGAGATCTCCAAACGCGTGGCGGATGGCAAGATCAGCTGTGTGGTCACGGACAATGTGGTCACCTTGCACGCGGATGATGGCACCAAACGCGAGAAGGCGCGCATCGGCTCGGCCAAGGCGCACATAAAGAACATGATAAAAGGCGTGACCAATGGCTATACGTACATGCTCAAGGTCTGCGCAGGCCACTTCCCCATGAATATCACGGCCAGCAAAGATTCCTTCCAGGTCAAGAACTTCATGGGTGAGAAGGTCCCGCGCAAGATGAGTGTCGATCCCACGGTCAAGATCAAGGTCGCTGGTGATATCATCACGGTCGAAGGCACCAGCAAGGAAGCGGTCAGCCAGCAGGCGGCCCGCATCGAGCAGCTCACCCGTATCTGCGGGAAGGACCGTCGCATCTTCCAGGATGGCATCTATATCACCAGCAAGGGTGATGGCGAATGACGAACTTCCGCAGGCAGGATTCACACAAGAAAAAGAGATTGGCCCGCAGCGGCTGGCGCAGCTCGCGCGGCGTGCACAGCAAGGTCCGCCATGACATGAAAGGACGCGTCCCTAAGGTCAAGGTCGGCTATCGCAACGCTGCTCTCGGCCGCGGCGGCGATGTCGTCTTGGTGCGCTCGTTGGAGGAGTGTCTGGCACTCACAGCAGGGACGAGGATCCGCATCGCCCGTACGCTGGGAACGCGCAAGAAGCTGGCCATCGCAGAGGAAGCGGTCAAGCGTAAGCTCATCTCTGTCAATATCAATCCCGAGGTGCTCAAACAGCGCCATGAGCAGCGCGCCTCTGAGAAGAAGGCCGCGCGCGAGCAGAAGAAGGAAGGTCTTGAGGAGAAGGCCAAGAAATCCAAGTCCGCAAAGCAGGACAAGGGCGCCAAAGCGTCTGACGCTCCGGCGACAGATGCGGGCAAGGGCGACAAGGCAGTCAAAGACGGCAAGGCGGGCGTGGCAGACAAGGCCTCTGAATCCGCTGAACCAAAGGATCGCACGGAGCAGATCCGCGAGGCAGAGAAGCTGCTCATCAAGAAAGGTCAAGCTTAGATAATCACGAGATGAATACCCATGGACCTACGAATACAAAAACGGCTGGCGTCATCCGTCCTCGGATGTTCGCCTAAGCGCGTCAAGCTCACGCCCAGTGATGAACTCAAAGAGGCCATCACCAAGGATGACATCCGCGCGCTCGTGCGCAAGGGCGGCATCCTGCGCGTCCAGAAGAGCGGGGTCTCCGGCGGCAGAAGCAGGAAGACCGCGGGCCAGAAGAGCAAGGGCCGCAGGCAAGGTCATGGCAGCAGGTCGGGCAAGGCAGGCAGCAGGCTGGGCCGCAAGGAGTCATGGATAGCGCGCATCCGCGCGCAGCGTGAGTTCCTCAAGGGGCTTCGCGAGCGCAAGACCATCAGCGACGCTGATTACAAGACACTCTATCGCAAGAGCGGTGGAGGGTTCTTCCGCAGCGTACGTCACATGAAACTCTTCATCGGCGAGCATCGCATGGTGAAAAAATGAAAAACTTCAAATCCCGGACCGTGCCCTTCCGCAGGAGGCGCGAAGGCAGGACTGACTACAAGCAGCGCCTGCGCCTGCTCTCCAGCGGCAAGGCGCGCCTCGTCGTTCGCATCACGGGCAAGAACGCGCTTGCCCAGGCCGTGGTATCAGAGCACGGTCAGGATAAGGTTGTCGTCTCGGCGCACAGCCGCGAGCTCATCGGCATGGGATGGCAGCAGGGACGTAAGAACCTGCCGGCGGCATACCTCGTGGGCAGGCTGGCGGCCAAGCGCTGCGGAGCCGCGGGCATCACAGACCTCATTGTCGATCTGGGCCAGCAACGATCGGTCAAGGGATCACGCATCTACGCGCTCGTCAAGGGCGTCGTCGACGGTGGTGTCGTTATCCCGGTCGACGAGAAGATGTTCCCCTCTGAGGAGCGCCTCAATGGCACGCACATCATCGCGTACCATGGCAGCGCGAAGGAGCGCTTCACCAAGAGCGACGCCGCGAAACTGGCGGAGCAGCGAGCAGCGGTGCTCGGCGCTATAGAGAAATCATAATGACATCATAGCCCTCAAAGAAATAGATGCCCCACGTTCCGGATACAAGCAAACAAACGCAACAAGGACCATACCGCTTCAGGTGTTAATCATGGCAGAAAACGAAGACATAGTGATCGAGGATGATCTAGTCGAGACAGATGTCCCGCTGGATGAGGAGGACCTTCCGGTCCCGGTGCCGAAACTGTCCTGGAAACCCAAGACACGCATCGGCCGCCTCATCGCTGACGGGGTCATCACGGACATCGACACGCTCATCGATTCAGGACTGCCCATCATCGAGGCAGAAATCGTCGATCTGCTGCTGCCCGAGCTCAAGAACGACCTGCTCCTTGTCGGTCAGTCCAAGGGTAAATTCGGCGGCGGCCAGCGGCGTATCTTCCGGCAGACCCAGAAGAAGACCAAGGAAGGCAACAAGCCGCACTTCGGCACCGCAGCGGTCGTGGGCGACGAGAATGGTCATGTGGGCATCGGCTTTGGCAAGAGCAAAGAGACTGTCCCTGCGAGGGAGAAGGCCGTGCGCAACGCCAAGAAGAATATCATCAAGGTCAGGCGCGGTTCAGGCAGCTGGGAATCCAACACCACAGAATTGCACAGCATCCCCTACAAGGTCACAGGCAAGGCAGGCAGCGTGCACGTCACGCTGTTTCCGGCTCCCAAAGGAACAGGCCTGAAGATACAGGGCGACTGTGCGAAGGTACTGGCCATGGCAGGCATCAAGGATGTCTGGAGCCAGACACGCGGCAGCACCAAGAGCACCATCAACCTCATCCAGGCGTGCTTCAATGCTCTCAAATCACTCAGTGAAGTCAAGGGTGGGGCGCAATGAGCGAGTCTACACCTGAAAAAGCTGTGGTGGTAAAGCCTGCTGCCGCAAAGAAAGCGGCGGCAAAGCCAGTTGTTGCAGCGGCAAAGCCCGCTGCTGCGGTGGCAAAGCCAGCATCTGTTACCGCTTCTGCTCCAGCGTCCAAGTCTAAGGCGACATCCGTGCCCGCGACGCAGAGCGCAAGGGATACGCGCAGTGGCAAGAAACGGTTGCCCACCAAGGCACTCGTGGGCAAGACCATCTGCATCGTGCGCGTGCGCGGGCAGACTGGTGTCAAACCAGCGGCCAGGAGCGCTATGACTGGTCTGGGCATAGAGCGCAGGCACAGCTACGCGGTCATTGAAGCTACCGCGCAGACCATGGGCCTGCTCATGCGCATCAAGGACTTCTGCACGTTCGGCACTATCACCGAGGAGACCAAGCAGTCACTTAAGCCCTTGCAGTCCCCGCGCGGCGGCTGGAAGAGCTGCAAGCGCGCATGGCCCAAGGGCGCTCTCGGGATACGCCAGGATATGGACGCACTTATCGCGAGGATGCTCCCATGAACACCAAGCGCAAGAAAGTCACGAAACAGCGCGGCAGCCACACGCACGGCGGTGGCGCCAAGAAGAAGCGCCGCGGAGCAGGCCATCGCGGTGGCGTCGGCATGGCAGGCACCGGCAAGCGCGCGGATGTCAAGAAACCCAGCATCTGGGGCTCACGTTACTTCGGCAAGCATGGCTTCAAGAGCAAGCCGGACACTGTCCTTCCACCGAGCATCAATGTCCAGCAGCTCGACGAGCAGGCGGACAGCTTTGTCTCGGCAGGGCTCGGCAAGAAGGAAGGCGACGCGTATCACATCGACCTCGTGGCAGCGGGATATGGCAAGGTACTCGGCAATGGAAAGATAAATCGAAAGCTTCATATAAAAGCTCGCTCGTTCTCCATTAAGGCCCAGGAGGCCATCACCGCAGCAGGGGGCAGTGCAGAGCAATGGCGTTCGCAGACATCCTAACCAATCTACCTGAGGTCGCAAGTCCCACACAAAAGCGCCTCTCCTTCAAGGAGAAGCTCAAGTGGACCCTGACCATCCTTGTCGCCTATTATATCCTCGGCCATGTCCCTCTCTTCGGGCTTGGCGCGAACGCTCTCGCGCAGTTCGAGTTTCTGAGCATCATCCTCGGCGCGAAATTCGGCAGCCTCATCTCGCTTGGTATCGGTCCTATCGTCACGGCCAGCATCGTCTTGCAGCTGCTCAACGGCTCGGGCATCGTGAAGTTCGATCTTACCACACACGATGGCAAGCGCTTCTTCCAGGGACTCCAGAAGCTTCTCTCCATCGGCTTCATCATCTTCGAGGCCATCATCTATGTGATGATGGGCGGCCTGCAGCCCAGCGTCGCCGTAGGCAGTCCGTTCTACACCCCTCTTGTCTGGATGCTCATTCTGCAGCTGACCATCGGCGGCCTGCTCATCATGTTCATGGACGAGGTCGTCAGCAAGTGGGGCTTTGGCTCAGGCCTCTCCCTCTTCATCGCCGCAGGCGTCTCTGAGCAGATATTCATCAGGACGTTCTCGCCGCTGACGAGCGCTGCCAACCCAGACGTCGCCATAGGCGCGCTGCCTGCCATGGTGCAGTCGCTGGCCAGAGGACAGCCCACGGAAGCCGGACTGCTGCTCGCCGGCGTGCTGGCCACGGTCATCGTGTTCGCCATGAGCGTCTACGCGCAGGCCATGAAGGTCGAGATACCCTTATCATTTGGCAGGGTCAGGGGTCATGGTATCCGCTGGCCGCTCAGCTTCATCTATACCAGCAACATCCCGGTCATCCTCGTCGCGGCGTTGCTGGCCAACATCCAGCTCTGGGCGCGATTGCTGCAGAACTGGGGACACCCCTTCCTTGGGACGTTCGCGGGCAACAGCCCGGCGTCAGGCCTTGTTCTGTGGATGACGCCCACCAATATGGTCAGGGCGTTTCTCACCGGCAGTATGACGTCTGCTATTCTTTGGCATTCTCTTGCGTATATCTCCTTCATGATGATAGGATGTGTCATCTTCAGCTGGTTCTGGGTGCAGACCAGCGGCATGGACGCGCGCAGCCAGGCCAAACAGATGATATCATCAGGCCTGCAGATACCCGGATTCAGGCGCGATGAGCGCGTGCTTGAGCGCCTGCTCGAGCGTTACATCGGACCGCTCACGGTCATGGGCGCGATAGCGGTAGGCATCCTCGCCGCTGTCGCTGATATCGCCGGAGCGCTCTCCAGCGGCACAGGCATATTGCTCGCGGTCATGATCATCTTCAAGCTCTATGAGGAGATTGCCCAGCAGCACCTCATGGACATGAACCCGATGATGCGCAAGTTCATGGGGAAGGCATGATGATACTGGATAGTGTCTTTCAGCCCCTGTTCCTTCTTCCTGCATGGCAGGCCATACTGATCGTCGCTCTTCTGCTGACACTTGGCCTGACGCTCGCCTACAAGCATCTCACGGACCAGAAGCTCATGAAGCAGCTGCGCGAGGACATAAAGAAGTATCAGGTCGAAGCGCGCGCCCAGCGCAGCAACCCCGAGGAGATGATGCGCATCAACGCCAAGGCCATGGAGGTGAACATGCAATACATGCGCCACTCCATGCGGCCGACGCTGTTCACCATGATCCCCATCATCATCCTCATCGGCTACCTGCACGCGCATCTCGTGTATGAGCCCTTGCAGCCGGATGTTCCCTTTGATGTCACGCTGCATTTCCTGCCCGGCGCGCAGGGCAGTGTCACCCTGGATGTCCCTCATGGCATGGAATCATTGTCCGGCTCCGTGCTTCCCATCATCGCTGATAAGACTGTGTATACAATGCAAGGGGACCCGGGGACCTATCAGTTGGCGTTCACCTATGGCAGCAGGGCCTACACAAAGAACATCATCATCACCACGCAGCGCTTCTACGAGCCGCCCGTGCAGACGTATGAAGGCGACCTGAAGGACATCACGGTGCAGATGGAATATCTGCATCCGTTCGGCGACCTTGGGATCTTCGGCTGGCATCCCGGCTGGCTGGGGGTCTATATCATCTTCTCTATCATCTTCAGCACGCTGCTGCGGAAAGGATTGGGGCTGCACTGAACAGGGTATTCTGGGAGGTATATGTCAAGCATCTCTCTGTAGCTTTCTGGTCTGTTTTTTTCGGCCGCAAGGTTTTTAAATCGACCTCGTTTTCCCGGCTCCATGCCAACAAGAGCGCAGCGCTCCGGACATTACCGCAAGACCAAGGTACGTTTGCCAGGCGGTAGCACGGAGACCCATTACACGCCGCATCGGCCCAAGCAGGCCACCTGCGGCACCTGCGGCGCGAAGCTGCACGGTGTGCCACGCGCGCTGCCAGCGGAGATTAAGCGCATCGCGAAATCATCCCTTCGTCCTACGCGGGCTTATGGGGGGACGCTCTGCAGCAAGTGCTCCCGCGAAGCTCTCAAGGCATTGTAATGAAATAAGCGCGGCAACGCGCACCATGGCTTTCACAGTCATGCGCCCTGGCGACAGGAGCGCATTCTGTACGATACGCGGTTCCCATCGGTGATTTTGTGCATGGATGGGAATGGCAGTAGAAGGGAATAGCAGTAGGCAAGGACTGTAATGGACTTCAATTCATCAGGTATCCAGTTACCATACAGTTCAATCACATAAGCGACACGGAGTGATTCACATGGACGTAGGACAAGTATGCAGAAAGATAGCCGGCCGCGACACAGGCATCTGTGTCATCCTGAGCAAGCCCGAGGGAAGCCTCGTGCTCGTCGACGGGCAGGTCAGGCGCAAGAAGGTCAATTTGAGGCACCTCTGGGCGCTTGAGCAGAAGCTTGAGCTCGCAGAGAACGCTGATCACGAAGCTGTTGTCGCAGCGCTCAAGGGCATCAACATCCTGGTCAAGGAGAAGACCGCCAAGAGCGTAGGAGCGAAACCCGTCAGGCAGCGCGGCAAGGCAAAGGCCAAAGCGCAGGCGGCTGAGACCAGCGCTCCGAAGAAGGGCAAGACGAAGGCGGGCAAGCCCGCAACCAAGAAGGCAGCCGCTGCCAGCGTACCTGCTGAGCAGAAAGACGCTGACAATAAGGGCGCAGGTACTGCTGTCAAGAAGGACGCCAAGAAGGTCGCTGAAGAGAAAGCGCAGGTCGCCGCAAAGCAGCCCGAAGCGACGATGGCAGCTGAACCATCCGCAGCGCCTGCTGCTCCTGAGGCTGCCGCGGAGAAAACTGCGTAGCATTGTTCGGGCCCTTTGCCTTTGCATTTCAGGGTCATATCTTCCATTTATTTTCATTCCTGTCATCTGTCTATCGGACTTTGCCGCATCCTGCGGTAGGGACCGCAAACTACTAGAAGCCACAAGACATCCCACCACCATGAGCGTCATCTGGACAGAAAAGTATCGGCCACAGACCTTCTCTGAGCTGGCAGGCCAACAGGACATCGTCGAAAAGGTCGAGGCGCTTGTCGCTGACTCTGCCATGCCGCATCTCATGTTCGCTGGCCCCGCGGGAACGGGCAAGACCTCATTGGCGCTCATCATCGCACGCAAGCTCTTTGGCACAGAATGGCGCAATAATTTCCTGGAACTCAATGCCAGCGACGAGCGCGGCATCGACGTGGTGCGCGTCAAGGTCAAGGACTTCGCCAGGACCAGGGCCTTAGGAGATGTTCCCTTCAAGCTCATCTATCTTGACGAGTGCGACGCGCTGACGCGCGACGCGCAGCAGGCGCTGCGGCGCACCATGGAGAATTACACCAGCACGTGCAGGTTCATCCTCTCGTGCAACTACAGCAGCAAGATAATCGATCCCATCCACAGCAGATGCGCAGTCTTCCGCTTCAAGCCCTTGCCCAAAGCAGACATCATCGGCATCATCGAGCGCATCAGCAAGCAGGAGAATGTCCCTGTCGACGACCTTGCGAAAGAGGCGCTCTATGAGGTCTCCGGCGGTGATTCGCGCCGGCTCATCAACCTCATGCAGAGCGCCGCGTCCGTGGCCAAGAAGATAGACGAGGAGACGGTGTTCTCATTGGGCAGCATGGCGCAGCCCAAGGAGATGCGTCAGGCGCTTGACAAGGCGCTCGCTGGTGACTTCACCGCAGCGCGCAAGACCCTGCTGGATGTCATGCTCAACAGAGGGCTTACGGGCCTTGATGTCATCAAGCAGCTGCAGCAGGAGATACTCAAGCTTGATATTGATGCGCGCAAGAAGATGCGACTGGTCGAGAAGTGCGCTGAATTCGAGTTCCGGCTCGTCGAAGGCAGCGACGAGTTCGTGCAGCTCGAGGCATTGCTGGCCGCGGTGTGCGCGAGCAAGCTGTGAGCGCGCTGGTGTAGCATACTGCTGCGGTTATCCGGGCTTGCTGTCGCTTGATTCCTTCTCGCCTGTGTCTCCAACACTATCCTCCCCTGCCACTATCCCATTGCGTAATTCGCACCATGCGACAATTAATTTTATAATGAGGAGGGGATTCGGCAGTATATGGAAATCGACCCTACTCGATTGTATCTGCCTGGCGACATGGACCAGAAACGGCGCGACCTGCTATTGGCTGACATCGCTGCGATCCCGGGTAGGCTTGAGATACTGGTGGCGCATGGCGAGATGCATGGATTCGTGGTTCAGGCCAGCCATCTTGACGCTGATCCGATCATCACACTCTATGCGGTCAATTGTGAGGCACATGTGTCCTATCTGCCAGGAGCGGACCTCGTCATGAGTCCGGTGCCTCCCCATGATGGCAAGCCAGGCATCGATGTGGTCGCTCTTGCCTATCAGCCTGAGCACTGGGGGCCACGCACACATCTCACGGTGTTTCTCCATCCGGGCATGCAGGATACGCCTGCGCCAGGGATTGCGGCATCAGCGTCTGCGCCAGCAGCTGTCTATGCTGGTCGACAGAACGCAAACAATTAAATACCCAATTGCCCAAAATCAGTATTGTGGCACGCGCACCAGACGATACGCATCCGCAGGAGCAGTCGGGATTCAAGCAGGATCAGCCGCAGGCGCAATCATCTGCAGGGCCTGCGTCTCTTGGGTCATCGGGCAGAGCTGATACTACGCCGCATGATGCGCCTTCTTTACTTTCGCCATCTTCATCGCTTTCCTCGCCTGTCCCTGACCAGGATTCGCCAGCTGACGCGCTCTCGCGCATCATCGAGGCGAGTCGCAGCCTCGCTGGCAGCAACCAGGGCATGGCAAAGCAGCTCGCCGAGCTAGACGTGCGGTTTTCTAACCTTACTGCTGAGCGTGATTATCTCGCTGAGGAAGCCGCCCAGCTGAAAGCATCCCTCCTGTCAGCGATGCGTGAGCTCAAGCGGCTCAACGGGCGCAACGCAGGCCAGGAGCAGGATTTGACCAGCACCCGGCAGCAGCTCCTGGAGACGCGCAGGATCGCCATGCTCAAAGAAGAGCAGGGTCAGGAAGAGGTCAAGGCCGTGCTGACCCCGGAGCTGCACGCAGAGCATGAGCAGGTCGAGAAGCTACAGAAGACGCATAAGCAGGATATTGCGACCGCAGCAGGACTGGCCAAGAAGCTCGCGCTGGCAGAGCAGGCAGTCGATGAGATGTCCCATGAGCGAGACACGCTCAGGAAGCAACTGGATATGCAACTCATCGCTTTTCGCCGTGAATCAGATCACCTGAAAGCGCGCGTCGAGCAGTACATCCAGATAGCGGAGATGGCCAAGAAGCAGGCGCACCAGCGCGTCGAGGACATCGGCACTGAGTACCTGCGCCGCGAGACCGAGCTCATCCTTCGCATCCGGCAGCTCGAGCAGGAGTCTGACGCGGCAAAGCAGCAGGCGCGGGCGCTTGAGCTTCGCAACCACGAGCTTCGTACCCGGGTGCTCTCGCGTGTGCAGGAAGCGCTCGGGGCTGAAGGCGCGTCTGCACCAGTGACTCCGGCGGCACTGGGCGCGCATGACTTCGGGTCGCAGCGGGTGCAGCGTGCCCAGGATGATAGCGTTCCTCCTGTTCAGCCCCATCCCGATCAGACAGCGGCGCCCATGCATCATGTTTCCTTCGTGCCTTCCTTAGCGCCGTATACGCCAAGACGATTCTGGCATCCGCGGCACCAGGCGCCCCAGGGTCATGATGGCACGCATCCTGCCATGCATGCGCAGCAGGGCGCATCGCGGCAGAGCAGCGCGCCTGTGAGGCATCCTGATGGGTTTCCTCGACCTGCGCATATGTCCTCTGGTCTGGCTGAGCAACATCCTGTTGATCGCGCAGCATCGCATCAGTCTGCACAACCACCTGCGCATGTGCCATCAGAGCCGCACCCGCAGGTGACACTATCGTCAACCGGGCAGTTGGTCGGGATGGAGAATAGGGACGAGCTGACCCTTCAGGAGATACGAGCTCCTAACCTTCGGCCCACAGAGCAGGACATGGAGCAGGAGCTGGTCGGCATGATGCGCGCGGCCCGCCAGCACGGTGAATCAAAGGAAGGGTTCAAGCAGTCCGTGCTGTCCAGCGGCTATCCTGAGGCGCTGGTGGAGAAGGTGTGGAGATAGGGTCTGGAATGCGCGGGAATGGGGCCTGTTGATTGTCCTGTCCTCTACGGCTGGTTATCGTTTCGCGCTGCATTGCCACAGGATCATTGTAACTTTTCATCATTGTAACTTTTTTGAAGTAGTGACATCCGCAACTTTTATAACCTGACCGGGGATTCCGGCGATATGGATCCTACCTATTTCGGCATCGATATCATCCTCTACCCCAAGGGAATGCGCGGCAAGACCCTGCAGGAGCAAGGCCGCGTCATTGAGATCAATGGCGCTAATTCCGGCAGCAGCTTCTATAAGATGGGAGAGACTGGATTCTACCGGCGGGCAGCGCGATGGATGGCGCAGCGGGGCACGGTGCTGCTTCCCTACGACATCACGAGTGAGTTCATGCGGGAGCAGACCGAGGCGAACAGGAGCGCGACCAGTGAAGTATCGCAGTGCGCGCATACGACCATTGATATGCACGCGCAGCTGCAGGATGAGCACCCCTGCACTAATTTTCACATATTCCACGACTACTCCATTGACAGCGTGCGCAGCCGCACCAGGGACCCTCATGCCTACTCATCCTCCAAATCGCTTCCCTTCCTTCGCGCCCTGCGCGAGCAGGGGCTCGCCCATAAGACCTACGATTCCTTCACTGTTGCCAATGGTGTGCTGCGCATCACCCGCTCTGTGGTCCCGGATGATGTACTTGCTGCGTATCCTGAGCAGCCCATCGATGAGCCCCGACGGGTCTGGCCTATCAGTGAATCTTTTCCCTATTGGTGCGAAGTCGAACACATCGCTGTAGCAGATATCGGTCTGGTTTTCTCTTCACTCAATCGCGGATGCGAGCGTGAGCTTGGCAGAGAGAGGATAGTCAATGGCACCTACCTTGACGATCTCTCGTTCCAAAAAGACATACAGCAATTCTCTGGCGCGCTTTTTGGTCTTGATTCTGGTCTTAATTATGGACTTGCCGATATGCTGCCCTCAGGCATCCTTATCGGTGGAGGCATGCATACTCCTGATGCTGTGGCTACATTCGTCCGGCAGCACGGCGAATTGTTTGTGACCAAGCCGCTCGATGGATCACAGGGGACTGGCGTGCGGATACGCGACGCGAACGAGGTGCTCGCAATGGCGCGGCAGGTCTTCTATGACCCTTCTCCTGCTGCCCGCGCCCGGGCGTACGCGGATCATCTCGTCAGCTTCTCGCTGGGCAAGCAGCCGACGGTCGCAGGTGTCCTGCTTGCGCAGCCGCTCATCCCTTCCACACTCGTCTCACATCCCTCAGGGAGCTCTTATCCCGCATGCGCCCGGGCAATAGTCGGGGACGGCGCATTTTTGGGCGCGGCCTGGAGATCATCCTGCAATGATGAGGGCTCGCTTACTGACCGTCTGGTGCATAATGTGGGCAGGGGCGCTGCATACCTTCCTATTGAGGATCAGGATCTCCCTGTCATCACAGAGATGGCAGAGGCCGCGGTGGCAGCGTTCCATGGATTCGCAGAGCGTGTCGCTGACAGGACCTCAATGCTGACCCTGCCGCACGCTGATTATCTTGATACGCAACATGATGATGTCGTGTTCCGCACGGCGCGCGACGCGACACATCTCGTGCTGATGGACGCCGCTGCACGCGCGAATGGCGTTGATCTTGAGGGGGTACTGTCACGTTCTGATGAACAACCGCGCGCGTTTCGTGAGGCATTGCGCAGGGTCGGTGATTTCTACCAGCAGATGAAGGCGCAGGGGCTGCTCTCGCACGACAACTGACCTGCTACATCAGCATGGCGAGGAACATGGACGACTCACATGGTTGATGACGTATTGAAAAGAAAGAAATGAGCAGACGCGGCACCCCGCGCTGCATCAATGACTGGACGCATCAATGACCGGACCTGCGTCTGCTTACGTGCTGTGCTTGACGAGCAGCGGCGTGCTCACTGACTGCTCATAGTCGAAGAGCAGGTTGATGGTCACGCGCTTCTCGAAGTCGCCAACCTGGCCCGGTACATTCGACTGCGTGCAGCGCACCTGGCGCTTCTCATTCTCGTAGAGGGTGATGTAGCCGGAGGTGGCGGTGCCGCCCTGCAGTCCTGAGCAGGTGAGTCCGCTGCTCAGGTCATTGCCTGTGCTCACGTCGACAAAGACCTTCTTGTCATTGACACGCTCATCAGCGGCATTGCAGGATGAGCCATGCAATGAGACCTTGCCGGTTCCACGATGCTCGACCATGAATGAGAAGGTCACCTTGTCGCTGCCTGCCGGCGCTTCCTCAAAGCTGGTCACCTGCACAGGGCTTCCGGAGCTGTAAGTGGTCTTCTTCTCATTGACCTTGCAGCCGACATCCTTCTCATTGAGCACGTCCTCGCGCATGCAGAGCATGGCCTGACCTGTGGTGCCGTAGGTGTAGCAGGAGGTCGCGTAGACATTGAAGGGTGTATTGCCTGGCAGGGTCTCCATGAACTTGAGCCCTGGGAAATTCAGGTAGGTTGCTGTGCCCTTGATTATCTCACCCTGAGGGTCGATGCTCGCGGAGTCCAGATTCTCTGGCGCCGGCTTGTTGAGATCCGCTGCGTTCACACCAAAGTCAGCCGGGGAAATCCCTGTTATCTTCACTCTCATCTGGTCCGCCGGCACATTGAACTCGCCGACATTCTCGAGCTTGAGGGTGACGTCAAATGGGTAGGTCGCTGAGTCAAAGACCTCTCCCGGCGGATTGCCGGAAATGAAGGCCATGGTCACTCCTTCACTGCCTCCAATGAAGGGCTTTTGCTTCGTTGTCGCGGCGGTGTTGTCGTTGCCTGAGCAACCCGCAATCACTATCATCGCTGCCAAGAGTACGAGGAATCGTTTGTCCATAGAGCATACCTCCTATCTGGGCTGTTCTTTGCAAATGGCGTATATAAATGTTGCGGTGGGCTGGTGTATTCGGCCGTGATATATGTCATGGCCCAGTACACGTGGGCTGGACAGGATATCTACTGTATTATCTACCTTATTGCAAAGCACGGGGTTGAATACCCCGTCCTTCAGGACGTGCTTTGCAATTCAAAAATCCGCCTGCAATGACGAGGCGCGGTAATACCGCGGCCTTCAGGCCGCGGTTAGCACCGAGTGGCGGATTTTTGTTATTTCCTGAAGACGCTATATGAGCCAGACTATCTGTGCGATATGTGATGTGTATTGGT
>MNWW01000054.1 GCA_001871415.1 Candidatus Woesearchaeota archaeon CG1_02_57_44
CGCGTACGCGACGCTCGTGGTCGCCATGATCCCGCTGCTGCGCGCGGGAGCAGGCCTGCTGCAGGGCTTCGCCATAACGACTATAGCGGGCGTGACCTTCGGCGTCATCTTCACGCGCCCGGCGTATGCGGCCATCATCGAGATCCTCGTCAAGGAATAGACGATGAGAGGAGCGGATGCGCGCTCCTTTTCAGGATACTATCTGCGCTCCGCGATGGTCAAGGGATGCAGCTTCTGTGTTTGAGTGCCATGCATAGGTGCCCGATGTCATCCACAGCGCAGTTGCCGCGCCATGCACAGCGCCAGGCATCACTGGCTTGCAGCAGACGCAGCAGCCCTTTGCCTCGCCCCCGCCCTGCGCATCGCGGCGGGGCGCGACGACAGGAGGAATAGGCCAGTGACATCCATCATGCATGCACGACAGCCCCGTACCGTACCCCTGAACACAGACCTGCGCGAAAAAGACATTCATCTGATCCACCATCTCCCAATACAAACCCATTTAAACCCGCGAATCCTCAGCACATAGCAACAATGACGACCACAAAAGCAGCCATGCTCGCGGTCTTGGGAGCGACGGTCATCACGTCCACGGCGCAGATTCTTTGGAAGTTCGGCATGGGGGCGGGCAGCAGCGCGGTCACTGGCGCGTTCATCATCGCGGGGTTGGCCATGTACGCCATCGGCGCCGGGATTCTCATCATGGCCCTGCGCCATGGCGAGCTCTCGGTCCTGTATCCGATCATCGCGCTCAGCTATGTCTGGGTCGCCCTGCTTGCGAGCGGTATTCTGGGGGAGGTGCTCAGCGTGCAGAACTGGGCAGGTATCATCGTCATCATCGCTGGCGTCGCGCTCATCGGAGCTGGTGCCAAGTGATGCTCGTCGGCGTGCTCCTGGTCGTCTTCGCGTCGATGCTCGGCGCGGTCGGATCGCTCATGTTCAAGCTGGGCGCGAAGGACTTCAGCCTGAGCCCAAAGAAGCTGCTGAAGAATAAGACCCTGCTGTGGGGATTTGTGCTCTATGGAGGCAGTACCGTGCCGTTCATCATGGCCCTGAGGTACGGCCCTGTGTCAGTCATGTATCCCATTGTTTCGCTCAACTATGTCTGGAGCACCATGCTGTCCGCGAAGGTGCTCAAGGAGAATATCAACGCCAAGAAGATAGGCGGCCTCTGCCTCATCATCCTGGGTGTCGCGCTGATAGCGTCGTAGCCTTGGCAACAGGAAGATACTGCTCATGGACTGGATAGAAAGAAATTAAAGAGCAGAAAAGAATCGTATAACAGGAAAGAGAAATCATACAGCTGTTTCGACAGGAACGATTACTGCCTATCGCTTCGCCTTCTTCGCGTGGCTTCCCGCCCGTCCGCGCAGCGAACTCACCGTTGCCTTGCCTTTGGTGGCAGCGACCTTCGCGGCGCGCTTGAGCGTGCGCTTCGCCTTGGCGACAATCTTAGGTCCTGCTTTGCGGACCCTTCCGGCGGCCCGCTTGACAGCGTTCTTGGCCTTGCCTGGCGCTCGCTTCGCTGCCTTGACCGCCCGCTTGCTCTCTGCTTTCACCGCCGCCTCGACGGAGCGTATGGCCTTGCGCGTCTCGGGAGCGAGCTTACCTGCGGCCTTCTTGCCGACCGCGGCGGCCTGACCCATGACCTTCTTGACCATATTCTTGCCTTCGGCTGGCTTGATGCCATGCGCTTTGCACGCGCTGGCGACATGCGCTTCCAGCTGCTCTGCGGTCAGGGCCGCAAGACCAATGCCCAGCAATACCCCTTTCTTCACCACATCTTTCATCAGCATCACCTTGCGTGTTGGTATGATCAGAGCAGACCCATCAGGCCGCCCTCTTGTTCATCGTGAGACATGACGCTTAAATATTTTTGCCATGCAGGAAGGGGCTTCGCGCCCACCGCTCATCAGGCAGCTCACTCCCGCGGCAATGGCACGATCAGGAGCAACAGGATGATTGCACCGATGACAGCTATCAACGAGAGCGCTGGCAGGCCGAGCAGCACCGGAGCGCCAAGCTGTATCGTGAGGCCCGCGAGCACGAGCAGCGCCCCGGCGATGAGGCCGAGCACCACCTTGCTGCTGCTCTTGTCAAGGTGCTTGTTCAGGTCGCGAAGCTCCGCGGGCTGCAGCTCCATCTCCACATGCAGCTGTCCGTCCTCGACGCGGTCCATGATGCGCTCCATGCGCTCGGGCAGTCTGCTGATGACCTTGACGACGCGTCTTCCTTTGCTGTAGAGCTCATGGCCGATGTGCCGCTTGCGCAGCATGCCGTGGACATAGTGGTCGATGACATCCCAGATGCGAAAGTCCGGATCAAGCTCTATTGCCGTTCCTTCCACCGTGACCAGGGCCTTTGCGAACATCACAAAGTCGCGCGGCATACGGACCTGGTAGCGCACGCAGGCGCTGATGAGGTCAAAGAGCATGGTGGTCGTCGAGCCCTTGCCCAGCTGCTCGTCATGCACCCTGTAGACGATGTCGCTGAGTTCCTCCTCGAAGAGGTTGCGCAGCCGAAGCTCCACGTGCGCGTTGCAGATCTCCTCGATGGCGTCGGCCATGAGGCCTATCTCCTTGCGCCAGAAGTGCGCGAGCATGCGCAGCGCGGTATCCTTGCGCGTGTCGCTCCAGTACCCGACAATGCCAAAGTCGATGAGGCCAAGCTTGCCCTTGGGCATGACCAGCACATTGCCGGGATGCAGGTCAGCGTGGAAGAGCCCATCCTCGAACACCTGCTTGAGCATGGCATTGACAAGCAGGGTCGCTAGACGGGTGCGCTCAGCCGAAGGCATGGTATGCAGGGAATTGCGCAGCTTCTGCCCGTGAAGCCACTCGAGCACCAGCACCTTGCTGCTGGATACCTCAGGATAGGGCTTTGGTATGATGACATGCTTGTCCTTGGAGAAATTGTCATAGAATCGCTGGATGCTGGAGAGCTCATGGTGAAAGTCAAGCTCTTCCTTGCTGTAGCGCTTGAATTCCGTGATGATGGCGTCGAAGCTGACATGCGGGTGCTTGCTGTGCCTCGCCGCGAGCGAGGCGAAGTGCTCGAGGATGGCTATATCAGCAGCGAACGCCTCTTGGGCATTGGGTCGCTGCACCTTGACCACGACATCCTTACCCTGATAGACAGCAGTATGGACCTGGCTGACACTCGCTGAGCCAAGGGGCTCTTTGCGCAGCTTGCTGAACGCTTCGCGGTGATGCTGCTCGATGAGGATACGCCGGACCGTGGCATAGGACAGGGGCTGTGCCTGGTCCTGCAGCTTGGAGAAGGCGCGGCAATACTCCTGAGGGACCAGGTCAGGCCTGACAGAGAGTAACTGACCAAGCTTGATGAACGCGCCGCCAAGGCGGTCCATGATGGTGGCCAGCTTCTGCGGCACATCCTCATGATTGATGCTCGGCGGCTCTGCCAGGCGTTTGTGCCAAGGCAGAAAGTGCCACAGTTGCGTCTGCACCAGCATCCTGCCAAGGCCGCTGCGGTGCACCTCGCGCACGATCTGACGCAACCGTCGGAACTCCATGCGTCTCATCGTATCAGGGTGCCGCGAAAGGGCTTGCCGGAGAGGGTCTTTGCGAGGTTAGGCAATGACGCGCCCATGAACGCGACCGCGATGTCTGAGGTCATGGCGAGCTTTGCCGCGATTGGATCAAAAGGCACGTGGCTGCCCGGGCTCCAGTCAGCAGAGAACATGGAGGAGAACTCCTTCCAGCTGAGCTGCCTGAGCGGTCTGGCTGCAGGGTCCTTGCGAGGATCAGCGGTGTACACGAAGTCCTGATTGCTCATGTTGATGACCAGCGGTGCCGAAAGCTGCTTGGCTATCATGACAGCGTCGTAGTCAGTGCTCCACCCAGGTTTCCAGCCGCCGCCGACAGCGATGCCTGGCTTGCTTGATTTCGCGATGGCCAGCGGTTTGCTCGGATCCGTGATGATGCCCGGCGTGCCCTGCCCCTGGCTGTCCAACGCCGCCTTGAGCAGCGATGCGTTCAGCCACGTGGCATAGACGCCTATCCAGTCAAGGTCGCTGTCACTCGGCGTCCCGAGCTTCCGCGCGGTGTTCTGGTATTCCCTGCACAGTGAGCCGCCACCGACGATGAACACGGCTCTGCGCTTGGAGAGGTTCATCCTGCAGAAGGCAGCGAAACGTCGCAGATAGCTGAAGTCAGGGCCTTGCGGATTGACGAGCGAACCACCAAGCGATATGACAATAGGCGTACTTGCTTTTGCAAAAGCAGGATATGAGGGAGATAATTCTCGCGCCATGCCCCATTCACAGACACGGCGGTTTAAATAGGTTTCCCAGCGTGTCCTCAACCCATGATACCCTCATGGATGTAGAAGGCATCAATAACAGAAAGATTGGAAACGTAGATTCAGAACTTCTTGAACAGCGCGATGGTGTCTATGAGGTCGATATGCCCCAGGAACAGCCCCCTGCAGCAGTATCGCTCAAGGCCCAGCTCGTCCATGACCTGCTTTGCGTCCTCGCCTTTCTTGGTGCGGGTCTTGTATTCCTCCCAGAGGTGACCGACCGGCTTTCCGCACGAGAAGCATCGCACAGGGATAATCATGGGATGCCGAAAACAGCACCCCATTTATAAAGATTGCGATGAAAGCTGCGGCCTTCACATCACACCGGCAGCGTCAGGTCATCACGCCGCACCATCCCGTGTCAGGAGAGGGTAAGCCATGATGCTGCTGTGTACACCGCTTGCCATGGATGCTTGACGCGACGTATAGCGCACATACAGCGCGGTGCGCAGCATCGGGAACCTTTGCTATTGCAGTCATCCACAATAGCCCCTAGCATGACTATCGCAGGATTCTACCCTCCTTCCTATCCCGGCAGATTCACTCATTTCGTATCTCTTCGCGCTCCGGGCAGCAGGGCAGCGCAATTCACCGCCACTTCTGCGCGAGCCATTCCTGATAGCCAAGGGTGTCCAGGAACTGCTCCATGTCCGAGACTCGTCGCTCCAGATTACCGATCTGGCGCAGCATCTTGCTGCTGTTGCCTGTTTCCTGGCGAAGCGAATCAATATCCGAGCGAAGCCCGGACAGGCACACGGTGCCGGAACACACTTGCCCGGCATCCACTTTCCCCGCAGCAACAGCCCCGGCCGTGATATTCCCAGTCACCACAACGCTACCAGCACCGACAACAAGGACAGGATCAAGGCCGATCGTCACCTGCACCTGTGAAGGACTGTTGAGCAGCACCTGCCCTGATGCGCTTTGCAATATTGCCGGGTTTCTGACCTGTCCTTCGTGCGACCAGACGGCCCAACCAGCGTTCTGCCAGTCGCCTGTGTAGCTATTGCCTACCACTGCTCCGGTAAGGGCTCCATTTGAGTCAGTATGCGTAGAAAAATAGCCCAAGGAGACAAAGAACAGGCCAATGATCAGAGCCCCTGATAGCGCAATATGGATGTCTTTTCCCACAAACACCTATTCCGTGCCATTAGTATATAAAAATGTTACCTTTGTGATGCCGCAACTTCCAGCGCCTTGACCTGCCGCTCAAGCTCAGTCACCCGTGCGACTAGGTCATTGACACACGCTGTGCTGGTGCAGACGTCGCCATCAGACACGATGGCATCTCCTCGGACAGTCCCTGCGACATCGAGTGCCGCGGCGGGCGATTCAGTCAGTATCCCAACCTTGCCGCCGACGATGGTGAACACCGAGACGAAGGTCGCATCATCAAGATTGCCAGAGCTTGCCGTGCCTATGGAGAATTTGCGGTCATCACGGGAATATCCCGTGGAGATGAACCCGTGGCTCGCGCTGCCGTCCAGGTAGCTGCCGATCAGCGTGTCATGATGCCACGCGCCCCGATACAGCCCAGGAGCGTTGCGCACTTCGCCGGGATTGATGCGCATGGCGATGCCGCCTTCAGCGCCAGCACCCGCGACCCTTCCCGTGAACCCATCGCCGCCCATGGCGACAAAGGTGGCGAGTATCAGAAAACCGATGACGACAATGGCAGTGAGCCATTCAGGATGAGACTGAGCCATACCATTGACCATAACAGAAGAAGAATAAAAACCTTGCCCTCACGGGCAGGGTACTTCCAAAGCGAACAGCTTGCCGCTGTTGTCGACGCACACGAATGCTGAACCGTTCTCATAGCCAGCGCCTGCATTCTTGATGGTGTCGACGACAACATCCTTGTAGAACACAATCTTGCCGTCTTGCGGGTTGAACTTCAGGACCTGGGCAGGATAGCCGGGGTTCCCCTCTTCCAGGTATTCAAGCACAAAGGAAGCACCCCACGCGTTGGACAGGAAGAACTTGTTATTGCCATCGAGCGCGTAGCTATAGGCGCTCACGTTATTCGCCACAATGCTTCCCGCGACCTCAAGCTTCGCTGAAGGATTCGTTGCCCCGATGCCTACCCTGCCCTGCTCATCCAGCAGGATTCCATCCAGGATGGAACCACCCGGGGAGCGTGTCGCCAGCAGAAGCCTGCTTCCAACCGGATCGACGGGCATCATCTCTATCCTCGCGCTTCGCCACCCCTCGTCAGCAAGGATGATGCGCGCAGGGTTGCCAAGTTTGCTGCGCACAGCGAATTGGTAATACCAGGCATCTGAAACAGAGGTCATATCATTGACCGTCAGGCGGCCATTGCCGTCATAGGTGGCCTTACCTACACCGCCACCGCTGCCCGCCATCCCGAAGGCCACAACCAGAAGCCCTCCGACTATCAGGTACGGCAATAAAGAAGCGTAATCAATCTTTTTCGCGTTGTTTCCCATGAAAGACGACCTCCAAAATACAATTTGCACTGATTCTCGGATTCCTGTTATATAAATATTTCTGTGATGCCACAATGACACTTGTGAACATGCCCTGTCGTGGCGCAGTGAACCAAGACAGTCATCGCGCCAAGACGGATTGACAAGAAAGGGCCCAATAACAAAAATCCACCACTCGGCGCTAACCGCGGCCTGAAGGCCGCGGTATTACCGCGCCTCGTCATTGCAGGCGGATTTTTGAATTGCAAAGCACGTCCTGAAGGACGGGGTATTCAACCCCGTGCTTTGCAATAACACTACAGCTTCCCTATCGCCTCAAGCAGACGACGGTGTCCTTCGACAAGGCGCTGAAATTCCGCTTGCGTCTCTGGTGACAGGACCATCGCGCCCTTACCTC
>MNWW01000049.1 GCA_001871415.1 Candidatus Woesearchaeota archaeon CG1_02_57_44
TCCGCCACTCGGCGCTAACCGCGGCCTGAAGGCCGCGGTATTACCGCGCCTCGTCATTGCAGGCGGATTTTTGAATTGCAAAGCACGTCCTGAAGGAGGGGGTATTCAACCCCGTGCTTTGCAATAACAGTAGAGAATAAGGAGATCACGGATATAAGAGTCGAGCAGACACGCGCTCAGTAGCCGATTTCTTTGTTCAACGCGTCAAGCGCCTTCTGCGCCGCGCTGACATAGTCGCCTGAACTCGCCCCCGCGCCAACGCCATCAGCCGCGCGCGCCCCCCCTGGTTTCTCATACGCGTAGAGGATGCCGCTGCTGCTGTTCACGCGATGCAAGGAGAGCGCCTCTTTGTCATCCTGTCCAGCAGCAGCCCCGGCCTCGCGCAGTATCCGCGAGACCTCGCTCGCGCTGCCGCCTTGCGCCCCGACGCCCGGTATGAGCAAGGGTACCTGATTCTCCCAGAGCATTGACAGCGACGAGAGCTCAGCAGGATACGTCGCGCCGACAACAGCGCCTGTCCCCCACTGCTTGATGCGCGATGCGACAGCGTGGTACAATGGAACACCTGCCCCATCGCTTCCTCTTGTGGTCATCGCTATGTCAGCACGCTCAGGAACAACGACGCGGACATCCTGCACTTCCGGCGCGCTCGGATTGCTCGTCCTGCATAGCACATACGCGCCCAGCTTGTCAGCGATAGGAAACACGCAGTCGCTGCCGAGGTAGGGATGCACGGTCATCGCGTCCGCGCCCCAGAACAATGCTTCCTGGACATAGGCCGCGCTCGTGCTGCCGATGTCGCCGCGCTTGGCGTCAAGGATGACCAGATGGCCTTGCTGCTTGGCTTCAGCTATCACATCCTTGAGAGCGCGCAGGCCATCCATGCCATACTGCGCGAAGAACGCATAATTTGGTTTGATAGCTCCTGCCTCAAAGGCGAGCAACGGAGAGAAGAAACTGGTGAGTGCCTGATAGTCGCTGCCCGCGTCCTTGCCCATGGCCTCGAGCGCCGGCTTGATGCGCTCCATGACCGGGTCCATGCCAAGGCACGCGATGCTGCCCGAGCTCTCCGCATGGTCGCGCAGCTTTGCGACAAATTCCTTTCGCGCGCCGCTTGATGTCATGGCGTTGCCAGCACGTCCATCGCTACCGCCTATGCCGGCTGCTGGACTCATGCTTCCACCTTCTGCGCCCACGACGCAGGATCTTCCTTGAAGAGCAAGACCTTCGCTATCTCATCAGTGCTCAATACGCCCATGCTGCGCGCCGCTTCCACCAGCTCTGTGAACGTGCCCAGCACCGTCAGCCCGACAGCCGCTTCAGCGAGAGCGTCAGCCGCTTTTGTCAGTTCATAAGTGAAGATGGCGTAGCATTGCACTACATCAGCGTCGGCTTCGCGCAGATGCCCGACGCATTTGAGCATGCTGCCTGCCGTGCTGATGAGATCCTCGATGACGATGACCTTGGCCCCTGAAGCCAGACGACCTTCGATAGCGTTGTGCTTGCCATGCCCCTTGGGCTCTGGCCTCACATACACCATTGGTTTGTCCAGCCTGTCAGCTATCAGCGTTGCCCAGGGGATGCCGCTTGTCGAGACACCAGCGACGACGTCAAAGTCAGGACCCGCGCGTAAGGCGGCAAGGAATGCCTCAACGACCGCCCCACGCGCCGCAGTGCCAGAGAGCAGCACGCGATTGTCGCAGTAGATAGGGCTCCTGATGCCGCTGGCCCAGGTGAACGGCTCTTTGAAATTGAGCATCACTGCCTGCTGTTGGAGCAATAGTACGGGCACAGAAATGCGCGGACCTGCATCATTGAAATTCGCTGTCTGGTCAGGTGGAATCATTGTGTACCTCCCATCATAATTTTGCTATCCATAGTATCATCCATATCGCATGTCAATCGTTCTCTTCGCCAGCGCCTTCCCGCAGGACCTGCCGCCCCCTGCAGCGGGTGTCAGGTTCGCCGTCATAGGCGACTGTCCCTCCGGCGATGGTAACGGCAACTCTGCCGTGAAGCTGCTTGCCGACCATAGGCGTCCAGCCACATTTGGTGTAGAGCTCTCCAAGGTCAGTCTCCTGTTTCGGCTCAAGCACCGCGATGTCAGCGTCAGCGCCGACCGCCAGCACGCCTTTGTCGAAGAATCCCCAACGAAGCGCGGCGCCAGCCGACGTGAGGCGCCAGACATCGTCCAATGATATCACATCACGATGCATCAATGCAAGCACCGCGGGAAAGTAATGATCAAGCCCTGGCACACCTGATGGCGCCCCATCCGATTGTTTCTCATCATGCATGTGTGGCGCGTGGTCTGTGGCGATGCAGGTCACCTTGCCAAGCGAGCCCAACAACCCTTCGCGCTCTTGCTTGCTGCGCAATGGTGGATTCATCTTGCCGTATGGCCCGAGTCGTTCTAGATCAGAAAGATCAAGGTGCAGGTGGTGCGGCGTCGCCTCGCAGGTGACCGCGCCCATCTCACCAGCAGCAGCGACAAGGCTAACACTGCCCGCGGTCGTGAGATGGCAGCAGTGCAGTTGCGCCTTGCAGGATTTCGCCATGGCGACGGCTCTGCGAACACCAGACAGCTCTGACGCAGCTGGCCGCCCTGCCGCGTGCGCCATCGGCTCTTGCGCAGGCGTATTCATGGACTCGTCTTCTGCGTGCACGCAGACGAGCAACCCTGCCCGCCTCGCCTCCGTCATCAACTGCTTCTGTATAGCATCCTTGTCGACCAGGAGATTGCCTGTGGTGCTGGCCAGGTACAGTTTGCCTGAGCACGCGACCTGCGCCCCCTGCGCTATCTCTGCGCCGGGCATGAGCGCGATATGCGCGCCGTAGTTGATGATCGATTTGTCATGGGCAAGCTTCAGCTTCTCGCGCAACGCCGAGACAGTCGCCGTCGGAGGACTGTTGTTGGGCATGTCCAGCATCGTTGTCACACCCCCGTGCGCCGCGGCCATGCTTGCCGTCCGCCAGTCTTCCTTTTGTGTCGCGCCGGGCTCACGTACATGCACATGAGGGTCGATAGCGCCGGGCAGCACCAGCTTCCCTGCGACATCAAATACCTGTTCGCCAACAGCGTCCATGCGTGAGGGCGTGACACTGATGTCTGTGATCTTGCCATCAGACAAGAGGATGCTGCAGTCCATCAGACCTTCTGGCAATAGCGCCTTGCAGTTCTTCAGGAGCATGGCGGCCTCCAGTATAGTTCGGCATGCACCTGCACCGTCAGAGGAGCATCATGGCCAGGTTCCATGCCTACGGCTAGTCTCGCGAAGCTGGAACGCAGCAGGCGCAGCGTCACGGGGCTGCTGACCTCGGTATGCGGCGATACCACTACGTCTCCTTCTTGCTTAGACGCGGGTTTCATGGTGTTTGCTACCTGTTCACCAAAGGATGTTCAATAAGAGCTGTTCAATAAGGGATCTTTTGCCCTGTGGCATCGCGATGATACTTGCCGAATTCGCTGATGCGCCGTAGCTGCTCAGTGGAAAACACCGGGCCTTCCTTGCATGCGCGCCAGCCATCAGTATCAAGACAGCAGGAACCGCAGAGCCCGATGCCACATTTCATGTAGCGCTCGATGGAGAGCTGGCAGGACATGCTGTTCTGCTCGCACAGGTCGAATATCGCCTTGAGCATGAGCTCCGGGCCGCAGCCATAGACCATCACATCCTGCCCGTCATGACCATCTTGCCCGCCTGCTGCAACGCCGTCCGCGATGAGCTGCGCGAGCGCGTCCGTGACCATGCCTTTGATGCCCTCGCTTCCGTCGTTGGTGGTGATGATGACCCTCGCTCTCTCGCGGACCAGTCTGTCTATCGTACTGCGCAGGATGATAAACTCTTTGCTGCGAGCGCCGACGATGAGCGTCGCCTGCAGACCCGCAGCAAGCGCATCTGCCACCACGCGTGTCATGGGACCCAGGCCATATCCACCGCCGATAGCGATAACATGTCTGCCCTGCAAGGAAAATCCTTTTCCTAGCGGGCCCTTGATGCCAAGCTGAGCTCCTGGTTGAAGCGACGCTATCGCTTTGCTTGATTCGCCGACGCCTGCCACACTGATAGAAAATTTTCCTTGGGCAAGACCTGTTTCACCATCAGCGACAGCTTCAGCAGCAGTATCAGAAGCGATGCTGAAGGGCCGCTCCGAGTGCCCTGGCAACCAGGCCATGACAAATTGCCCGGGCGCGCTGCCAAGTCCCGGCGTCAGATACAGCATCGTGGTCTGCTCGTTCTCTACAACAGCCCGGGTGATAGTGAACATACGCAGGGTGTGCTCAGGCCTTGCCCATCCTGCCCCGCTGCCATGCCCAGACAGGGCTCCTGTATTCGCCTGCCCGTTAGGATTCATGGACCATCACCCTTGAGCTCGCGCAGCGTCATGCCCTGCGCATCCGAGAGCGTTCTGCCCTGCTTCGTGAGCCACGCGTCCATCTCCTGCGCGATGCGCGTGAAGCAGTTGATATCATCGAGCACTGCCGTACCGACGCCGACCGCGCTCGCTCCGACCTGCAGCATGTTGATCGCGTGCTCGCCAGTGCTTACACCGCCGGTGCCGATGATGGGTATCGTGACTGCTGTCGCGAGATCATACACGCAGCGAAGAGCGACGGGCCGTAGCGCAGGACCCGATACACCGCCACAACCGAACGATAGCTGCGGCTGGCCGCTGCAGGATTCCAGCAGCATGCCAGGCCCCATGGTATTGACTGCGGTGATAGCGTCAGCTCCTGCGTCCTGCGCCGCCTTGGCCACTTCGCCGATGGCTGGCACATTCGGACTGAGCTTGACAAACAATGGCTTGCGCGTTACTTGCCTGCATGCGGCGGTTATCTCGCGTGTCGCCTCAGGCGTGCTGTGGCCTGCAAGCGTGCCGAAGCCTGGCGTGTGCGGACACGACAATACTAGCTCGATGGCCGCGAAGGGCAGCTTGTCAAGGCGCGATACAAGCTCAGCGAACTCGCCCGCGTCCTTGCCGGTGGCAGAGCCGATGACCGGCGCGCCGACAGAGGTCAGGTCTTTGAATTCCCCCTCTGCTGCGTCGATGCCCATGTTCGGATAGCCGACGGCGTTGAGCAACCCCGCATCAAAAGCCGCCATGATAGGGGGGCTATGCCCTTTGCGCGCCTCCTTGGTGATGGTCTTGATGGTGACGGCCCCCGCCCCTCCTGCGACAGCGAGCCTGAGCGCGCCTACTGTAGTGCCGCTGATGCCCGATGCCAGGATCAGGGGGTTTCGCAACGATATGCCGCAGAGCGTAATGGCCAGGCCCGGCATGCCATGGCGCCGCCTGCCGCAATCCCCATCATCGTTTTCCCGGACCGTCCCTGTCACCATGCTATCCTCCATACTTCCCTGTTCATTAAGGTTACGCATCATCCACCAGCCCCAGGAGCATGGCTAGGAGCGCCTTTCTGACAGGGATGCCATTGTGCGCCTGTTTGAAGTAGATGCTCTGCTCTGCCTCGTCAAGCTCCAGGTTTATCTCATCGACGCGCGGCAAGGGATGCAGTATCTTCATGCCCTCTTTCGCGTCTTGCAGGATTTCCTTGCCGAGCCTGTAGTAGCCCTTGACCTTGTCATAGTCTTCGGGTTTCATGAAGCGCTCCTTCTGGATGCGGGTGACATACAGCACATCAGCGATGGGAAGAACGCTCTTCAGATCGGCCGTCTCCGTCACCTCGATGCCCTTCCGCTGCAACATAGACACGTAGTGCTCAGGCATGCGCAGTGATTCTGGCGCCACAAAACAGAGCTTGGTGTCAAAGTGCGATAGCGCGTAGCTGAGGCTATGGACAGTCCTTCCGAATTTCAGGTCTCCGACGAACGCCACCGTGAGGCCATCAAACTTCCCGAAGGTCTCCTGGATGGTGTAGAGGTCAAGCAATGTCTGGGTGGGGTGCTCATTGATACCATCGCCACCATTGACCACGGGGATGCTGGCCGCCTCGGCCGCGGTCTTGGCGCTGCCCTCGCGGGGATGCCTGATGACGATGATGTCAGCGTAGCCATCGACGATGCGGATAGTGTCAGACAAGGTCTCTCCTTTCGCGACACTTGTGTTGGAGCTGTCAGCGAATCCGATGACATTGCCGCCAAGGCGATGCATGGCTGCCTCGAAACTCAACCGCGTCCGTGTGCTGGGCTCAAAGAACAGCGTCGCGAGTATCTTGCCGTCAGCCACAGGCGTATAGCCCGGCCCCATGCGCTTGGCCACGTCAAGGATGTGCAAGATATCCTGCTTGTCCAGGTCTTTGATGCTGATGAGGTCCTTGTGATTCCATGCCATGGTGGTGCACCTCTGCTGTGCCTTGTCGTATGATAGATACGCTTCCTGCTCATATACTGCCAGTTGCGACCCTTGCGCTAACGGTCGCATAGCCTGCCCGACACGCAGACGAACGCGTCAGGTCCCACGCTCAGGTCTTGTATGTATCCCAGGAATCTATCGAGAGCCGCCCATCCCCCAGCCGCACGATGCTCTCCACAAAGAGCTTGGCCAGCTGCAGGTTGGTGAACAGCGGGATACCATAGTCCACGGCGCGCCTGCGCATCTCATACTCGTCGTCCAGTTCTTCCCTGCTGTAGCGCGCGGGCAGGTTGATGACCAGGTCTATCTTATCCCGGTTGAGATACTCCCTGATATTAGGAGTGGTATCCATCTCATGTATCTTATGCAGGAATGTCGAGCTGATGCCCTGATCTTTGAGGAACAGGTGAGTGCCGTAAGTGGCGTAGATGGTGAACCCGAGCGTCTGCAGGTCCCTGATGCTGTCCAGGAACTTGTAGCGGTTGGCGTCGCCGCTGACGCTCACCAATACCGCCTTTCGGCTCGGCATCTCCATGCCTGTTGCGATGAGGCTCTTGAGCAGCGCGTCGTGAAGATCATGGCCCAGGCACGCGACCTCACCGGTGCTCGCCATCTCCACCGTGACAACAGGGTCAGCGCCCTTGAGCCTGGAGAACGAGAACTGCGGCGCCTTGACGCCGACGTGCTCCAGGTCAAGCGTGCTGATGCCCATCGGCACGCGTCGGCCCATGATGGCTCGGGTGGCGAGGTCGATGAAATTATAGCGTGAGACTTTGCTGACAAACGGGAAGCTGCGTGACGCGCGAAGATTGAGCTCGATGACCTTGATGTCATTATCCTTCGCGAGGAACTGGATATTGAATGGCCCGGTGATGCACAGGCTCTTTGCGACCTGCGTCGCAATGTGCCGCACGCGTTTGATGGTCTCAAGGTAGAGCTTCTGCGGAGGGAACACCATAGTGGCATCGCCGCTGTGCACGCCCGCGTTCTCCACGTGCTCGGTGATGGCCGAGATGACCAGATCGCCGTTTGCTGCGACCGCGTCAACCTCGATCTCCTTGGCATTGGTGAGGAACTTGCTGATGACGACCGGATGCTCCGGATTCACCTTTGCCGCCTTGCTCAGGTACTCTTCCAGTTCAGCGTCGGAGAACGCGATGCTCATAGCAGCTCCTGACAGGACATAGCTTGGTCGCACCAGCACCGGATAGCCGACGTCGTTGGCGAATCCTGTCGCGTCCTTCATGTCCGTCAATTCTTTCCAGTCAGGCTGGTCGACGCCAAGATCATCAAGGAGCTTGCTGAACTTGTAGCGGTTCTCGGCGGAATCGATGCTCTCCGGGCTGGTGCCAAGGATGGGAATCCCCGCGCGATGCAAGGGCATGACGAGGTTGTTGGGTATCTGCCCTCCCATGCTGACGATGACGCCATGCGGATTCTCCAGCGCGCAGATATCCAGGACCGTCTCGTAGCTGAGGTCTTCGAAGTAGAGCCGGTCGGATTCGTCATAGTCTGTGCTGACCGTCTCTGGGTTGCAGTTGATGATGATGGTCTGGTGCTTGAGCTTGCGAAGCGTGAGCGCGGAATTGACGCAGCACCAGTCGAATTCCACGCTGCTGCCGATGCGGTACGCGCCACCGCCGAGCACGATGACAGGCTTGCTGTCACCGAAGGTGACATCGTGCGCGCTGCCGCGATACGTGAGATACAGGTAGTTGGTGCGAGCCGGATACTCTGCCGCGAGCGTGTCTATCTGTTTGACCGATGGGCGTATGTTGTACGCCTCGCGGAGCGCACGGACATCCTGCTCGCCGACGCTGAAGAGCGATGCCAGCTGCTTGTCAGAGAAGCCATGCTGCTTCGCCGTGAGCAGCTGCTGCCCGTCGAGCGACCCCAACCGCGCTGCGCCCGTAGCGCCTTGACCCCTCTCCTTCAGCGAGCCCTTCGCCTTTGCCTTCAGCGCCTTATAGAGGTCTACGATGCGCGAGAGCTTGGAGAGAAACCACGTGTCTATCTTCGTGAGCTCATGGATGCGCTCGACGCTGTAACCTTGCATGAGCGCTGAGGTGACAGCGAAGAGCCGCTGGTCAGTGGGCTGCGTGAGCTCCTCCTCAAGGTCATCGAAGGTGAGCTCTGGCGCGATGACTCCGTCCATGCCCGTGCCGAGCATGCGCACGGCTTTCTGGATGGCCTCCTCAAAGGTCCTGCCGATGCTCATGATCTCTCCGACACTCTTCATACCCGTGCCGATGCGTGTGGACACGCGCCGGAATTTCTTGAGGTCCCAGCGGGGTATCTTGACCACGAGGTAGTCAAGGGCGGGCTCGAAGCATGCGGCCGTCACCTTTGTCACGCTGTTCTTGATGTCTGTGAGTGAGTAGCCAAGCGAGAGCTTCGCGGCCACAAACGCCAGCGGATACCCCGTGGCCTTGGACGCAAGGGCGCTGCTGCGCGAGAGGCGCGCGTTGACCTCGATGATGCGATACTCCTCGCTCAGAGGATCCAGGGCGAACTGGATATTGCATTCACCGACAATGCCAAGGTGCCGGATGACGCCGATGCTGACCTCGCGCAGGTGATGGTAATCCCTGTTGGTGAGCGTCTGGCTCGGAGCGACGACGATGGACTCGCCGGTATGGATGCCCAGCGGATCGAAATTCTCCATGTTGCAGACCGTGATGCAATTATCCTGACAATCGCGCACGACCTCGTACTCGACCTCCTTCCATCCCGCGAGGTATTCCTCGATGAGCACCTGCTCGGTGAAATTGAACGCCTGCGTGAGCATCTCGCGCAGGGACTCCTTGTCTCCTACCCTGCCGCTGCCAAGGCCGCCAAGCGCGTAGGCGATGCGCATCATGACCGGATAACCGATATTCTGCGCTGCCCGCAATCCGTCCTCGACACTGGTGACCGCCTTGCTCAGCGGCGTCTTGTATCCTTTCTCGCCAAGACGCTTGCAGAAGCGGTCCCTGTCCTCGGTGTCGATGATGGTCTCCACCGGCGTGCCGAGGACAGCGACGTTGTGCTTGGCAAGCACGCCCTGCTTGTGGAGCGCGACGCCGCAGTTGAGCGCGGTCTGCCCGCCGAAGCTGAGCAGGATGCCGTCCGGTTTCTCCTTGGCGATGACGCGCTCGACGAAGTGGGGCGTGACCGGAAGGAAGTACACCTTGTCGGCGAGGTAATCAGAGGTCTGGATGGTCGCGATGTTGGGATTGATGAGCACGACGCGCTTCCCTTCTTCCTTGAGCGCCTTGATGGCCTGACTGCCGCTGTAGTCGAACTCGCCTGCCTCGCCTATCTTGAGCGCGCCGCTGCCGAGGAGAAGGATCTTCTTGATGTGCGCGTGATCGCCATGATGACCCCCTTCCCTCGAGAGAGATGACGGTTTCATGACGAGCGCCTCCCTGCCTTGAGCGCGAATCCGCCGAGCGAGACGATAGGGCCCGCATCCGCCGGGTTGCCTGCTTTCTGGACGCATCGTGAGAGGAAATCATCGAACAGATACGCCGTGTCGACAGGACCGGGGTACGCTTCAGGATGAAACTGCACAGAGAAGAATGGCTTGCTGGTGTGGCGGATGCCCTCATTGGTCGCGTCATTCGCATTGACGAACAGGGCTTCCCAGTCCTTCGACAGGGTCTTGGTGTTAACAGCGAAGCCATGGTTCTGGCTGGTGATCACGCAGCGAGGTGTTCCCTCGAGTATGCACGGCTGGTTCTGGCCACGATGCCCGTACTTGAGCTTGTAGGTGTCGCCGCCTGCGGCGAGCGCGAGCAACTGGTTGCCAAGGCAGATGCCAAATAGCGGCTTGTCCTGCGACAGGTGCCATCGTATCGCCTCTATCGTGGCCACGCACTGCTTGGGGTCACCCGGCCCGTTGCTGATGAATACGCCGTCGTATGCGATGCCCCCTCCATCGGCCAGTAGCTTCGCCTCGTTCTGCTTCGGGTCGAAATCCCAGGGCACGCGTATCACGCTCGCGCCGCGGACAAGAAAACTTCTGATGATATTGTTCTTGACGCCGCAGTCGTAGAGCAGGATGCGCGGTCCGCCATGGGCGCCGCTGCCGCCACTGCTCTTTTCGATACCTGCATCGGCCTGCATACCAGCGCCTGCCGCAGGCGTGTAGGTGACGATGCTCTTGGTAGAGACCTCAGCGACGAGGTTGCGAAGATTGGGATCATCTATGGCGACAGGCCCCCCCTGTGCAGTCGACCGCCCTTTCTGCGTGCCCTGCGCCGATGCCTGCGCGTCGTCGCCAGCAGCGACGCTGCTGCCGCCTGCACCCCCTCCTCCAGTCGGACCCGTGCCGTCCATGTCGTCGAAGTCTATCTTGCCGAGCATGACACCGGTCTCGCGAAGCTTCTTGGTGAGCGCGCGGGTGTCGACGCCCTGCAGCGCGGGGATGCCTTCCTTCTTCAGCCACGCTGCGAGCGACTGCACCGCGGTGCAGTGGCTGTACTCCTCGCTGTAGTAGTCGACGATAAGGCCGCTTATCTGGATGCGCCCGGACTCGAAGGTCTGGGGAAGCACACTGCCGTCGCTGGCAGATACGCCCGCGAGCGAAGCGTCAGCGTCAGGCGCAGGGACCCCGTAGTTGCCCACAATCGGATAGGTCAGCACGAGTATCTGCCCTTTGTAGCTGGGGTCGGTGAAGGATTCAGGATAGCCGACCATGCCGGTGTTGAAGACCACTTCCCCAGATACGGGCGTAGCAGAACCAAATGAGACGCCGTGGATAGTGGTCCCGTCTGCAAGGGTCAGGTGCGGCATCTCAATAGGCATGCAAACCCGGTATGCTATTTATAGTTTTGGGTGCTAAAAATGCATCAACAGCGTCGACAAATATGTGAGAAAATAGGTCACCCTGGCAGGTGCTGCCAGTAAGAGAGAAGCCCGGCGCACTATATAAAGATATTGGAAACCAGAGGAAACCCCAGAGGAAAAACAACACTACACCCATCCCGCACACAGCCCCACTCCCCATCCGCCACCGTATCGCCCGTCGCTTTTTTATGCGCCAGTGAAATCGCGATGCCCATGCCTGATGGAAACGATGTCATCCTGACACCAGCTAACCTGCATCCGGCCTGCTATGCGGGTCCATATGCTGTCTATGGCAGAGACTCGTTCCCTGTTCAGGGGTTCCTGGCCCCGACAGATGAACCAGTCGTCTTGCTCCTCGACCAGCTCTCTATCGGCGATCGCACCTGGAAGCAGGTGTACGCTGTGGCGTTCCATGGAGCGTCTGACGACCAAGGCTGGCGGCAGAAGTCGACAGGAAAACCTGTGCTCGACATCGCTGACGAGATATCGCGGCATCTGCCATTAGAAGCCCTACTGGTCTGCAACCCCGCAGGATTCCAGCTGCCGTTGGTCGATGACAAAAACCCCTATACATACCCGCTGTGCGGCCTGCAGGGAAGCCAGGGCATCATGTTCAGCGAGCTGTGCGCCATGTATGGCAAGCAACCATTCTGCTACAAGGGAGAATGATGATGCGCGCGAAGCGCGGTACCGCTTCCGCTCAGCACCCATAGAGCCTAGTGCGCTCATGCCGGTGCCTTTTTATGCGCAACGTTAATTGCCTCTCATGTGCCACTTGATGATAGCCTGCAGCATGAGTGTGGAGTCAGTGGAGTAGCAAGACTGGAAGATAGGGTAAGCCCGCATGATGTGACGCGCGCTGGCCTGCAACTCTCCTACAACCAGCGCAATCGCGGGCCTCATGCCACAGGAGCGATGACCGTGCGACATAGAAGGGCACGCGAGCCGGTCAAGGCCCTGTTGCCGCCTCAGGAATGGGTGCCAGCATCCAAGCAGGCAGCGTTCTGCGCCGAGCAGGAGGCCGATATGGCGATCTTCCACAACCGCTACGCGACCACAGGAGGCAACACCCTGGAACGCGCCCAGCCATTGTCCATGCACGGCAGGGGAGTCTGCTTCAATGGCAATATCACAAATTATAATCAGTTGATGGCGCAGTTAGGACTTGAGCAGCGGATAGGCTCAGACACCGAGCTGCTGCTCGGCATGGTGGATTCCTACGCCGACGAGGCTGTGGTCTTTGAGCCCGAAGCCATGCTCCAGCAGATGGACGCGCTGCTCGACGGCTGCTGGAACATGGGCTACCTTGACAGCGAGCGGCTCATCGTGTCGCGCGACCATCATGGCTTTCGGCCCATGCACACGGTCGAGCATGATGGCATGTTCCTCGCATCATCCGAGAGCTTCGCGCTCAAGCGCGTCATCGGGCAGGAGAATCACCATAAGATACGCGAGCTGCAGCCAGGCGAGTATGCCATGGTGCAAAACCAGAAAGTAACCTATGGTAATTTCGCGCCCGCGACGCCGCACGGCTGCTTCTTTGAACTTATCTACTTCCTCTACATCGCGAGCAGGCTTGATGGCCAGCATGCGTATAAGATCCGCTATGAGACAGGAAGGCAGATGGCGCGAGAGGAGCTGCTGCGATGGACAGACAGCGATAACAGATCGACATTCCCCGAGTTCGCTGTGGTCTTCGGCGTGCCGCGCAGCGGCGAGCCCATGGCACAGGGCTTTGCTAATGAGCTGACCGCATTGCTCGGCCACCTCGTGCCCTACATCACGGCGCTGGTGCGTAATGATAATAGCGACAGGAGTTTCCTGCACGACCAGGACCCGTGCGATGTGCTGCGCAGCAAGTTTGATGTCATAGAGCCGGCTTTGAACGGAGAGATAGCAGAACTGCACGGCATGGACCCGGATAGGACCCACTACTTCGGGGTCGACGACAGCCTGGTGCGCGGCAACACGACGAGATATCTGATGCCGCTGCTTGGTATGTTCATGCGTAAGCCCCAGCGGTTGCATGCTCGATATGGCAGCCCGCCGGTGCGCTACCCGTGCTTCAAAGGCATAGCCACACCGACCGTCACAGAGCTCGCCGCCACCATGTTCATGGACCCGCAGCAGCGCGGGCATGAACTTGTCGCAGGCTATGAGCAGATGCTTTCAGCGTATCTAGGCCTCTCACCTTTCGGCTCCGCAAGGCATATCAGTTTCCAGGGCTTGGCCGAAGTATTGACCGCTGGAGGAAAATCCATCGATGAATTCTGCACCGCATGCCTGACCGGTGATTATCCCACACCCGGCAGCATGGTGCGCGGTCTTGAGGCGATAGAGACCTACAGGCATCTTCGTGGCGGCATGTGTAATTAGAATATGCGATGGGAGAAGCACCACAGGCAATACGCGTTATGACGTGATGACCGCGCCGTCGAATTCATGCGCCGTGACCTGACAGCCGACCGTGCCGTCCTGTGCGCCGCTGCCATCAAGCCGCTGCGCGCCGGTCAGGTATTGCCACGCTTGCAGGCCGCGCTCTGCCGGACTCTGGACAAAGACCGTGGTGAGCGCGTTGCCATTGGTGTCCAGCCTGCAGGAGCAATCCACCGTGCCGCCGGAGCCGACAAAGGTGTAGCCCCCCGCAGTCGCATCAAGGTTATACAGGGGCTGCATATAGGCGATGAAGCTGTCACAGAGCTTGCGGTCATCAAAGCCGCGATACTCTGCCACGATGGTCGTGATGAGCTTTGTGCTGCCGCTGCTCCCCCCTGTCGCTTCTATCACGCGGTAGCGCTCATCCTTGACCGCCATGACCTGCTGCGCGCCCTGCTGCGCGGCGTAGATGGTGTCAAAGAGCGCGGTGGGCGCGCGGCCATCTGCCTTGCGCAGGAACGATTGTAGATCGCTGCTCCAGACGCTGCCTCCTGCGGGCTTGGGCTGCCATGTATTTAGCAGCCAGTTCAGCACGCCTTGGATGGGCTCGAATATCCAGCTGAAGGTAAAGGAGGCCGTATTCGAGCTGGACCTTGTTGGCAGCGATGCGGTGCGGTAGATGACCGTCCACAGCGCGGGATTATAACGGACCTTCGCGCCGCAGGGGTAGTAGCCATGCACCGCGCCAGTGGATGAGCAGTCGCTAGCGCCATTGAGCACGTCCTTTATCTTGTGCGACCATTGCAGGGTCACGGCATCGCCCCCGGTGCCGACCGTGTATTCGCCACCATAGGGCGCGTTGAGCGTCGCGCCGATGATAGGGACATTATCGATGAGATCAGGATTATCCGATGGTAGGATCTTGGACAGCGCACACAAGCGCTCCACGCAGGGGACGCTGTTACCGGCACTGTCCTTGCATGGGCTGAGGGGAGGAGGATTGTCTATGCCTTGTTGTTCCAATCCTATGAGCCACTGAGCAACAGAGCCTGCGGACCCGAACGTATACGAAATCGTATTCGCGACATTCTGCGGCGTGTCGCAGTAGAGCGCGTAGCCGTCCTGCCGTTGTGAATTCAAGTTGATAAGCGCAGTAGCCAGCTGCCTGGTCCTTGACTGCCACTCACCGTCGCCTTCACAGTAATAATCCCTTGCGAACTGCCCCTCCTGCAGGCATTGTGGATTGCCGTTGCCGGGCAATGTCACAGTCCCGACAGTCGTAGTGCCAGGGTCAGGATGATTCGCAAGGACTGATGCTCTTTGCGCTGCTTCTGAATACGCTGCCGCGCCGCTGTTCACCTGCCCTCCCTCGCCGCCGACAGCAAGGCGATAGTTATTAGTGTAGACCCCGTATAAATCAAGCAGACAATCGCTTGCCGCCGGGCAGAAGCCCTCTGAATCACCGCGCGGCGTCTGCTTGGGGGGGACGCCCTGCCAGACGCCATTGCCAGATTCATCGAGCACACAGACCAGCGCGTTGCCGCTCGTGTCAAGGTCAAGATCGCCTTCAGGAGGTGCAGCGTCCATGTTGGCAGGGACACATGACCGTCCTCCATCCGTGCCGACTTTCAGGCACATGCCCTGTGGGCAGCAGCCCTGCGTCGCGCCATCCTGCGTTGTGCTGGACTGGTTGGCCGTGAACGGCGGCAGGCTCTCTGCCTCTGCAAGGACGTAGTTGTCCCCTGATGCGTCCTTCCATCTGCTCAGCACTTCTGCTACTTGAATGGTCTGGTTGCTCCAGACACCGTCAGGCGAGCAGTAGAATCCCGCGTCTGTGGCTGTCGGACTGAGTGTCGATACACAGTGCCTATTGGGCTCCACACCATAGCAGTACTGATGCTCAGGGTCCAATGTTGCCGGGGCGCCGATGGTGACGCACGATGAGACCTGGTCGGTGTTGGAGACAAGAGTAGCTAAGCCATCGATGACGAATTGCCCTCCTGGTACCAAGGAGGGATTGCAGATAAGCGGCAGTTTATTATCAGGAGGAGTGGTAGAAATCAGAGACGAGTCGTCTGGGCCGATGGCAGGCGCCTTATACTGGTGCAAGACACTCGCAGACGATATACTATTGAAGGTGATAGTGAGACCCGCAACCTTTACCGCGGTCGGTGCCATCCTTAGCCCTCCGACCTTGCACGTGCCGCCGCTGACACTCACCGCGAGCGCCGCTGCCTTGTCAGGGTCAGTATAGGCCGCTTGGGCAGCAGGCGTTATCTGCACATTAAAGCCATGCGCCTGCCCGGCTTTGGCAGGGTCATTGATAGTGGCAGGCACGGAAAAGAACGTTCGCTTCGCGACGCCAGCAGCAAAATTGGTCGGGTCTGGATCAGTGAGCGCCTGCTCCCAGGTGTTGCCGTTATCGTACACGATCGGTGTGAGCTCAAGGTTCGCATCCCCCTGGCACTGCACGACGCCGCTGATGGTATATTGGAATGGTGGTGTGATGGCGAACGGCCGCGACACGATGACATGTTGCGCTGACTGAAGCGTTATAGCAGGAACGTTCACTCCATCAAAGGCAAGAGGCGTAGCCGCCATGCGCATCGCAATCGGCCTGCTCAGCTTCCAGAACGGGATGATCTGGTTGTTGCCCTCATCCACCTCAGCATCCGCGAACTCGCTGTTATAGAGCATGTTGCTGTCATTTAGCCGCCTGGACACGGGAATGCCTTCGATGCAGTCCATCATCGTGTCAGTGTAGGTCTCGCTTTTCTCATCGAGCATGTGCCCATTGAAATGCCCGTACACGTCTCCGCAGCACTTCGTGCCTGTCCAGGTGAAACCAGATGCCTTGCACGCTGCGCGTTGCAGAGAGGGATCAGGAAGAGCGGCAATATCATTCACCCATTGGTTGTTGTCCGCACAGTAGAACGCGCCCCGGTCAGTCGGATTATCATACCCTGCGGGAAAGTTGTTCCCCCCTGACACATAAACACTCGTCCCTGGCGTCACATGCTGGCCGGCCGTCCCAACATTCTGCTTGGTGGCGCCACATTCTATCCATGTTGCAGTGCCGGTGGTCTCATCTTTTGTGCAGAGATAGCCATGGCCATTGACATTGATGGTCTGCCCGCCGCCGAAGATGGAATTGAGCGAAGAATCATCAGGATAAGGATATTGGGTGAGCAGAAAGCCATACACACGGTATTGCCCGTCACTGCCCTGTATGAAGGGCTTGTTGCCCGCTGCGCACGCAACCCAGCTGGGCGCTTCAGGTGCATTGTTTGCCGTGTCGCCTGCTTCCGCTATGCTCGCCGCGACCGCGAGCACTTCCATACCGCCTGATGCTGGCGTATTCTCATCGATGTGATCATCGATGTAATAGACATTCCCATACTGCGTGCCTGCCCACTTCCAGCAATGCGTAGGGGATGTGCCCCCCGCAGGATTGCAGGTGGGATTGCTATCAGCATCAAGATTATTCTTCAGGCAAACATAGCTGAGTGTGGTCGTGCCGACGCCATTTGTCATTGTGCTCGGTGCGATGGCAGTGGCGCCCTCGTCACGATAGATGTCGTTAGGGTCGGGGGGCAGCCATTGTGGATTTAATGAATCAAGGGTTTGTCTGGAGGGATCGTCATCGCCGCAGCAGCGGTTGGTGAAGGGATTGACTGTCTTGTCTGGCTCAAGGTACACGCGAAGACCTGAAGCGGCGTCTGTGTCCGATGTTACGGCGCCATCGGCAGCGACCGTGCCGTACGTGCTGCCGGCGACGCGTATCTGGCAGACATCGCGGTTCTCAGCGAATGTACCCACGTTCATTGGATAACCCGTGCGAGTATTCCCTGATGCATCGTTCCACACGTTGTTGAACGCGCCGACACCATAGCTGTCAGGATCAGCAGAGAAGAGTGTGCACATCAAGCCGCCGCCCTTGTAGCCGTAGGGTGCCTGAATGCTACAGGAGCTCATACTCAGCGCCCTGCAGTTGCCACAATCAGTAAGCGGAAGCGTGCCCCATGAAGCGGTGAGCCGATACTGCGTGTCCAGGCCACACGCTTTTAGCAGCCGGCCGTCCTGATAGCAATTGAGGTTGAGCGTGAAAGGGTTAGGAGGTGTCGTGCCAAGGTTAGTGATCCCCCCAGAGTTCCATTTCATCAGGGGTAGCTCCTGTCGCGCGGACAAGGGGTCATTGCCAGCGAGCTTGCCATCAGCAGCCTCATGCTCAGGTTCCATGACAGCGACCATACCATGCTGCTTGATGCTGCCATCAGTATCAGGATACACCATGCCTGTGGGCTGGAACGGTGAATACTCACACGACCAACGTGCCTGACCATAGACGTATTTGTAGCCCATATTCTCCATGGCATCGCAGATCCCGGTCCAGTGCCCGGTGTTCTGGCAGAAATCCTCGCCATCCCGCGGCGCGATGTTGCACGCACTAGGCCCATTGTCCGGGCACCAGTGCTCATTGGCTTCTTCTAAATAGTAGATAGCCGCTGATTTTTCTTTGCTAGTATCCGTGCACGCAGCATCAACCCCGGGGTCTCCCTCCGCAAAAGTGTAACCATAGACATAGACCTTGCAGACACGCTGCTCGTTAGGCGAACAAGTAGTTGTCGAAGAGAACGGCTGATCGGCAGAGCATTGGGATTCTGTGCGCGCGTACAGGCGCGCGTTTGTGCAGTCCATGCCTTGGGGGCATGCATATCCTGTACGCTCTTCACAGGTGGTATAGCCATTGTCAGGATCGCATGCGCTTTCCGGGTAGTACTTTATTGACCCGCCTTGGCCAGACGGCTGCCAGCCTGAAACCATGACCCAAGGATCCTGTGCAACGAGCGAACAAGGATCAGAAGGCAGATTGCTCCAGGTCTGCGAAGCAGGGGGTGTTACCCATGCATACCCTACCTGGCAGGTCGTATAGGGCGTTGCCCCTTCACAAGTTGCCAGCGCTGGCGCTGCCATCAGCAAGAACAGGACAATGCCGACCACCCATCGCATGGTGCTGCATGCGCCCCGCTTCTTTAAATATATTATGCCGCAGAACCTCTATCCATCGATTCATGGAGCTCCAAACGCCCGTTTACCCGTCAGGGCAGAAAAAGTTTATTAAGTGCCAACACCCTTATGCAGGGATGGAGAACCTGCAGCATCCCCCGCGCCGCCATCTATTGCTGGCCATGGCCGTGACCACCCTTATCATGATAGTCCTTGCCGCGTGTGGTGGTGGCAGCGCGCCTCCTATGCCTGACCGGTCTGTACAAAATGAGCTGGGCGCCAATATGCTGAGCACCCCAACAGGCATCGACATCACCGTGGCGATAGAGACATCTATCTGCACAGGATCAACAGACACCTGTTCTTGAAACAAGATATAGCACACCAAAAGGTATCAGACGCGGCTCTACACCCGAAACTTCTGCCTGGTCCCGAGCACATCAACGAGCGCGCCCATGCCGGTGTTGATGTCAATGGCATCCCTGCCAAAGCTCCCTGCGAGCATGACCACATGATAATGCCTGCATAGCCTCGCTGCCCTGACCGCCCGCTTGAGCGCGCCGGATGACACCAAGGTGCGCGCATCAAACACCACCGCGATGTCCTTGTCAGCGCAGAATTTGGCTACGACCACATCAAAGGGACACTGGTCTGGCGCGAGCAGCGCATCAGGCAGCAGCGTCAGGTGCTTTCGGGGATCGCGTGTGTGCATGAGCACCCCCGCTCCACGCTCCCTGCACTGCTGCGCGTGCTTGCGAACAGCGATCTCATCACCTATGAGGCAGGCGAGATGCCCCGCCCCCGAGCCATTGGCATCGCGCAGCGCCGCGAGCGCAGATGCAGGCGGCATGCCCTGATAGCAAAGGCGCAAGGCCACCCCTAACCTGCCCGCCTCAGTGAGCAAAGCAGTCTCATTGCCTGACGCCAGCACATAGTCAGTGAGAAGCGCCTGAGTCTTGCGGCCACTAACCGACCTGCCCGAGACATCAACCTTCCCCTGTGCCGCCGCTTCATCATCCATGAGCCATCACCTCGCGCATGGCCTCGCAATACGCGCAGGATTCCTGGCTGCTGGGCTGGCCGCACTGCGCGCAAATGCCATGCCCAACAGGACTCAAAGCAGCAGGCCCATCATTCACGCGCTCTTCTTCCAGAAACGCGTGCAGCCGCAGCTTCGCGCCCGGCTCCTGCTCTTCAAGCGCGGTCATCAGATCCCGGATAGACCAGCGTAGCGAGCCTGACGCGTGCGGGCATTCTATATATGGCGGCGTGATGCCGGTGAGCACGGCGTAGGCGAGGATGGCTTTCTCTGCGACCATGCGTAAGGGTTTAATACGTTTGAGTGCGCTGTACTTTCGTGGCAGCAGCCGCGCGTTCTGCTCGGACTGGCCGAGCGCGACATTAAGCAGCATGCTCTGCAGCTCATCGTCGAGATTATGTCCTGTCGCGATGCAGGAGATTCCAGGACCTCCTTCATTGAGCAGGTGTCTGCGGAAGATGCCGCACACCGTGCAGGGGCTCTTGCCAAGCAGGGTTGTTAGTGTTGATAAGGGCCTTGGCGCGACCCTCACCTGCAACGTGATGCCTCGCGTCGCGCAGAACTCCTGTAGGAATGTGAGCGTCACATCCCGGTAACCGGGGATGCCTTCATCGATGGCGAGCGCGATGACCGCGATATCCAGCTTATGCAGCACAGACAGCAGCACCGTGCTGTCCTTGCCGCCTGAGCACGCGACACCTACGACGACATCGCTGCCAGCAGTCAGTGCTTCGGGAAACTCTCGGCGCACGCCCTCCAAGACAGCATCCTCGACATATGAGCAGAAGTGCTCCTTGCAGAGCGTCGGATGTTCGAAAACGGCTTTCAGGCCGCAGTGACAGTTCATCCGCCACTCACCACCGACAGCACATCCACTGTATCATCATCACCCACCGGGTCATCCGACGTGAGCAGCTCGCCGTTACGGACTACAAGGACGGTGCTCGCAGTCACCCCGAGGACATTCAGCATTGCAGCGACGCTGCCGCTGAACGAGAACTCCTTCCTCTCACCTGTCTGCTCGATGCGCGCTTCCATGGAATGCCTGTGGTGACTGCTTGACGAACCGGGGGTGCAATATAAGGTATGCAGGTTGGATTATGGTGTTGATTATCTGCTTTGCCATTGGCTCAACCAAGCAGGGGGTCGAGCACGAGCACGTGTTGTGATTTGCCTACGCGCCCCGCTCCATCTGTTGCCGTTGCCTGTCCGTCTGCTCGTACAGGCGCATGGGCGCGCATCTGGCGCGCTTCCTCGAGCAACGCGTACGCTACAGGTGAAGCGCATACACATGCAGCGCCAAGCCGCGCGGCAATCGCTTCTGGCATCGGCTCGCAGCGCTCAAGCGCCACCCCGACGTGCCGCTCGACTATCCTGGGCGTCGAGACCGACGCAGCGAGAACCAGCGGGCACCCTCTGCGCATGATGGCGAGGGCCGCGTCTTCGTCTGCTGCGTCGCAGACAATGGCCATGACGCGCTGCTGCGTGCCCAGGGGCAGACCTCCGAGCGCCTGCGTCCTTCCGGCATACAGATAGCAGGCATCTGCGACCATGAGCCCGACATTGGTGTCATAGTGCTGAAGGTCGACGACCGCGCCTGTCCCGTCAGCGATGGCGTCGCCCAGCAGCACGGCAAGTTCCGTATTGCCCATCCATGTCTTGTCCTGTCGTTTGACTGTGACGCGAAAGCGTGAGCCGGCCGCCAGCGGCAACTGCCGGGCAGCGTCCGCCAGCACGCCGGCATCCTTGGGCAATCGCTGCGCGATGGCATAATGCGTGATGCCGCTGATGTGCTGCAGTGGAGCAGTGTCATCATCAATGAAGATGAGCCCTCTGCCCAGCGTCACGTCGCCGTGTGTGCAGGCCCTGATAGTGGCGATGAGCGCGCGCTCGAATTCGTGGCGGTTATGGCCTTTGAGCCAGAGCTCTCCTTGCCAGGCCATCATCATGACGTATCACCGTCCGAAGTAGGACCCTCTGCGTCGGGTACAGCAGCACCATACGCCTGCCGCAATGCCGGAACTATGAGGTCAAGCGATGCCAGCAGCGTTCGGACATCCGCTTCTGTGCTGAAGCGATGCAGACTGATACGTACAGCATGCAGCGCATCAGCAGCGCTCACCCCTGACGCGAGCAGCGCACTGCCCGGCACGTCGCTGCCTGCTTCGCACGCGCTGCCAGCGCTGATGAAGATGTCCTGCTCTGAAAGAGCCCGTACCAGCACCCTGCCAGGAATGCCTGGTGTCACAGCACTGATGATGGCCACACGCGACGTTTCAGGAGCGATGACGCGAAAGCCACGCAAAGACAGGCCAGAGACCAATGATCGCATCAATGCGGCGAGTCGACTAGTATCCTGTTCCTGCCACGCATCTGCCGCCGCTGCGAACCCGACAGCCAAGGGAACAGGCGTCGTCCCCGGCCGCAGCCCCTGCTCCTGATGGCCGCCATGTAGCAGAGGCTTGTGCCGTGCAGCGTCCTTGACCAGCAGCATGCCGATGCCTTTTGGCCCGTGCACCTTGTGCCCGGAGATGCTGGCAGAATCGACGTGCGACCAGTCAGGTGATATCTTGCATAAGCCCTGCACGTGGTCGATATGGACGTGGATGCCAAGCTCATGCGCGCGCTTGCAAATATCAGTAAGAGGTTGCACCACACCTGTCAGATTATGTGCGCTCGTGAGCGCGAGCGCAAGCACAGAATCATCAAGCGCCAGAGAATCAACAGTAAAGAATCCGTCTGGCCCAGGAGCAACCGACCTGACGCTATATCCTTGCGCTTCTAGCATCGGTTTTTGGGCAATGATGCTCGCGTGCGCGTCAGCAGCAAGGACAATGACCTTCCTGTCACCCTTGACGCGAAGCCCGAGATGGTTCGCTTCTGTACCGCCTGAGCAGAAGATGCCTGTGCCGGGCCAGCCCGCGCGTGCGATGAGCTGCGCCCGCGCCTGTTCCAGCGCTTCAGCCGCAGCTATGCCTGCCGCGTGCTCTGAGGAGCAGTTGCCCTGCGGCGCGCCCATCAGCGCTTCTGCTGCCTGTGCGCACATCGGCGTCGTTGCCGCGCCATCAAGGTAGATGCCCTCATCAAGGTTCCTGTCCTGCTCCATCGGCCATCAGAAAGTCTGGTCCATATTATAAAGCTGCGCTGAAGAGAGAAGGAATGAAATTTTATACTGCCCCCTATTTCAGACACACATGAGAATTTTGCTCATCGGCGCGGGGCGCATCGGCTCAGCGCTCGCGCCCTTGCTCGCGGCGAGCGTCCATACCATCACCATCATAGACCCTGACAAGATAGAGCTATCGAACTGCGATTCACAGGGCTATGCGAGAGAAGACATAGGAAAACCCAAGGCACAGATACTCGCGACTCAGTACGGCATGACTGCCATCATTGCCCGCTGCCAGGACGGATTGCCCGACGCGGATATGATAATAGATGCCACAGATAATTTCACAGCGAGAGTCTTCCTTAATGACCTCGCGCTGGAAAGGACCATACCACTCGTCCACACAGCCATCTCCGACGCCGCTGGCGTCGTCTTCACCGTCACCCGAGACGGCCCGTGCCTGCGCTGCGTATACCCAGAAAACCCTGCAGGGCTTGCATGCACACAGGTCAACCCTGACATCCTGCGCTTCGTCGCTGCGCGCGCGCTGTCCATGGTGCTCACGCCAGAGCCGGTGATGATACGCGTGACAGAAAAGGACGTGCGACGCATCAGCGTGCCCATGATGTGCAAGCATCGCAAGCAGCAGGAACTAAAAGAGAAGCAGGCCAGGATAGATGCGACTCCCACCAAAAACCAGCCGCCATTCGAACTCATCCCCTGCAAGACAGGCCTGTGGCGAGCGAAGCTGCAGGGCAAAGCAAGACTCAACACATTGAAAACAACATTCCCCGTCGTGCTCGATACCCCCATCCTCGTCGTGATTAACCATCCAATAGCAGGTGAGATAGTCGTGCACGAGACAGAGCTCGCGTTCAAGTATTGTAAAGACCAGCAGATAGCAGATCAGGCAGCGAAAGATATATGTGCGTGTGTGTTTGGCAACAACCGGTGAAGCAAAAACAGAAGGGCAGCAGCGCTGAGCGCGAATTGATATCCTTATTCTGGGAGCATGGCTGGGCAGCGATCAGAGCCGCGGGCTCTGGCAGCCAACGCCATCCAAGCCCTGATGTGCTGGCGGCAAATAGCATAAGGACCATCGCCATCGAGGCGAAGGCAGAAGGCACGCTGACGAAGTATCTCAGCGACGCGGATATACAGCAATTGCGGGAATTTGCGCGTTTGTTCGGCGCTGAGCCCTGGCTTGCCGTGCGCTATGACAAGATGGGATGGTATTTCTTCAATCCTGAGGATCTTAAGAAGACGCCGAAAGGTTACGCCGCGGACATCCTGCTGGCGAAGGCAAAGGGGTTGAGTTTTTCTGAACTGATAGGAGATTGATAAAGAATGATGAAATAGGGTGACCCTGAGGAGCTAAAGCAACCGGCAACCCCTAAGCAGACCAACAGGAAGAAACAGTAATAAAACAAAAAAACAGAAGAGCGCGTTAGCGCTTCTTTTTCTTGCCCTTGCTGACTTTCCTGCCAACAGCTTTTTCAATCTTGAGCTCTTCCTTGAGCAGGTTGTTTGCTACGCGCTCGATGTGTTCTTCGACATTGGCGACGCGCCGCTCGATGAGGAACAGCAGTCGAAGGCTGTAGACGATGGCTGCCAAAGTGCCAACGACAATGGCAAGTATTGCTTGCTGCAAAGATAGTGGATCGGCCATGTGGTATCCCTCCTACCCGACATTGAGGGTGACAAACCTTATAAACATTTGTAGGAACGCTACAGTAGTAACAAATGAGTAAGTTTATATATCATACATTCTTTCCCCCGAATCACATCCACACAAAGCAGGTGCGAACATGATTGTCCAAAAAGAATTCCTTGGTAAACTGCGCGATTTTGGCCTGAACAGCTACGAGAGTCGGCTTTGGACCGCTCTTCTGTCCCGTGGTGTGTCTACTGCAGGTGAGCTCTCAGACATCTCTAATGTCCCGAGAAGCAGGACCTATGACGTTCTTGAGTCCCTGGAAAAGAAGGGATTTATTATTATGAAATTGGGTAAACCCATCAAATACCTTGCTGTGCCTCCAGACGAGGTCCTTGACCGCGTCAAGAAGCGTGTTGTTGAGGACTCTGAACACAAGGCGGATATGCTCGATAAGCTACGCGATTCCAAGACGTTAGAGGAGCTGAAGTACATCCATCAGGAAGGCGTCACGAAAATTGACCCGACGGATCTGTCCGGCAGCATCCGTGGCAGGACGCAAGTCTACAATCACATCGACATGCTCATCAAGAGCAGTGAGGAGAGCATCGACTTCATGACAACGCCTGATGGCTTTGACAGGAAGATGGACGCGTTCAAGCGCTCTCTGAAAAAAGCCATGGGCAAAGGCGTCAAGGTACGCGCGCTCATCAGCCCGGGCAAAGTCACAGAAACCGACATTGTTAAGAAAATTGAGATCCGCAAGAACGTGAAAGTGAACGCGCGCGTGGTCATCATTGACAAGAAGCATCTGATACTGTTCCTGACCAATGATACGGAAACGCATCCAAGTTACGATACGGGTGTCTGGCTGGGTGCGGATTTCTTCGGCCAGGCAATGCAAGACTTCTATGGGATGCTCTGGCAAGAGAGCAAGTAACTATCTATACATCCGCTTGCTTTCGCAAGCGATTTTTATCTGTCTTTGTTCTTGTCATTATGTCTTGCATAGCAGTGCACCACATAGCTTCAAAGCGAGGAACACACCAATCAACAGATCTGATGAACCGAGGACGCTGCAAACCATAGCGATACAAGCAACAGACCTCCCACACCCCCATTTCCACTGCAATATGATTTGTGTTGCCCTGAAAATAAAAAATAGCCACTACAAAACATAAATCAAAACATATCAATTAAAAAAAATATATTATAATATATATCATATAAAATAGCCAATATAAGATATATGATTACCCTGATAGAACATAGATTTTTTCTTCGGTCTTAAATTTCATTTTTTTCCTTATGCTTCAGATTTCATCTTTTCTTCTGGTTTAGCTCCATAGTGATTTTTCCTTCATTTCTTTCTTTTTTCTTTTTCATTCTTTTTGATTACATTATATTATTATATTATTTATTTACATTATTGAAATAAATTCATTCATTCATTCATACTACCCTTCC
>MNWW01000053.1 GCA_001871415.1 Candidatus Woesearchaeota archaeon CG1_02_57_44
CCGCGGTATTACCGCGCCTCGTCATTGCAGGCGGATTTTTGAATTGCAAAGCACGTCCTGAAGGACGGGGTATTCAACCCCGTGCTTTGCAATAAGGATAGAAAGGCATTGAAAAGAACATACGAAGCATCCAAAAGGATGCAATAGAAAAGAAAATGAAAGAAATGAAAAAATTGGCGCTACGCGCCTGTGCAATGTAGTTCGTTCAGGTGTAGCTTACCAATTCCGTCACACTGGTGACATCGTCCGATGTCAGCGTGACTCTGACTGGTATAGGAACACCGTCGGCCATATAGTACTTGACCGCGTCAAGCTCATACACCTTTGTCTGGAATGTTCCCAGCGGAACAGTGACCATCTCGCTGCCGATGAGCGTCATGGTCGGCGTGTCAGTCCTGCCAGCGGCGTTCGCGCCTTCCTTCGGGCACTCACCCGCGTTCTCATACGTCTGTCCCATGACTTCCGTGCTGCTGGTCATCTTCAGGCAGCTGTAGGTGCTCTTGTCGACCCATAGGTTGGTGGTGCTGGTATAGCCGCTGCCAGAGACGTCGATTACCTGTTTCCATGCCGCTTTGCCATCGACCGTATCAGTGCTGAGCGCGTAGGAGAGATCGCTCGTCTGCGTCTGGCCTTGTGAGGTGGTGGTGCTGCGGTACATGAAGCTGGAGATGCTGCCATACCGGTAGACATCAGTCATCGCGACGGTCTCTCCAGCGCTCGAAGCGCTGTCGTCCATCGTGGAACTGTCAGAGCCAGTATCATCCATCGTCTGACCATCAGAACCTGTGTCATCCGGCAGGGAATCATCTTCGCCAGTGGCATCCGTGGTGCCTTCATTGCTTCCTGCATCGTCCATCATAGAGCTGTCCGAACCGCTGTCATCCACCGTGCCCCCCTGATCAGCGTTTGCATCAGTCATGGCGCCCCCATCCTCAGTCCCGCCCATGGCATTGTCAGCAGCCGGCGCGCTCTGTCCTGAGTCATCCATGGCATTGCTGCCAGGGTCAGTAGATGGATCCGTCGTCTTCGTATCGCTTCCAGTACCAGTGGTACAGGCAGCGAGCACAACAAGCAATGCCAATGCTGCAGGTAGATATCTCATGGTGTTCACCTCAATATGACTCAATAGTGGTGAGCACCGCCCATTTATTAGTTTGGCGGCCCGAACGTCCTAGCAGCGGACATAATAATATAAATGCCCCTCTTGTCCGAAAAGGCCATGCTCAATCGTCCTGACATAGACGTGCTCCTCAAGCGCAATGAGGAGCATTGCGAGAAGCACAAGGGAGATGCGCTATGCCTGCGCATCGTGGCAGTGGCCGACCTACCTACCAGATTCGGAACATTCCAGATTGTCGCGTTCTTCAACAACAAGGACGGCAAGGAGCATGTCGCACTGGTACATGGCGATATCTGCGATAGTACGGACGTACCCGTGCGCCTGCATTCTGAATGCCTGACCGGTGACGCTCTCGGCTCATTGCGCTGCGATTGCCGCGACCAGCTCATCATCGCGATGAAGAAGGTCTCTGCCATGGACAAGGGAATCATCCTCTACCTGCGCCAGGAAGGACGAGGCATAGGGCTGCTCAACAAAATAAAAGCTTATCAGCTGCAGGATGGCGGCATGGACACCGTAGAGGCGAACAGAGCATTGGGATTCGGTGATGACGAGCGCGACTACGCCGTCGCGGCCGAGATGCTACGCGCGCTGACTGTCAAGTCAATCAAGCTCTTGACCAACAATCCGAATAAGATGCAGCAACTGGAGAAGCATGGCATCAACATAACAGGCCGCATCCCGGTGCTCATCGAACCAAATGAGTTCAACCGCGATTACCTGGATACCAAGCGTCGCAAGGCGGGGCATATGCTCGATGATCTGCTCAACGGCACCGTCAAGGGAGAGAAGAGCAGCAGGGAATAGCTGCGACGCAGTGCCTGCCCATCATCCGCGCTCAACCGAGGGCGCCTTGAGGATATATGACCCATTGCGCCTTCCCCGGCAGCCGCGAGCAGAATCCTGCACGCACATCCCCTATTGCGGGTATATTCATCCAGCCCTTGCGCGTCTTGAGCAGGAAGTGCCCGAGCGGATACCGTGTCGACGACCCTACAAAGACAATCGCGCCTTCTTTGCGCAGCAGCGCGCGGTTCTTGCCCGTGACTTTGCGCCACGCATACCGTAGCCCTGCCTTCTGCAATGCAGCGACAACCTCAGGGCAGTAGTACCCGCGAAAGCCCGCATGCTCCTGGTGCGTAAAGAGCTTCAGCGCGGCAGCATAGCTGATGCCGCACGCGCTCGCGACGCACGCGACTGCGCATCCTGTGCAATGCTCCTGAGCGATTGGTTTTGGTTGTATCATGGGTCATCAGCAAAGACATGCAGGGAAAGGAAATAGATGGGGAAAACAAACATATATGCGGGGGGAGGGGTTCGAACCCACGTACCCACTAAGGGAACAGATCTTGAGTCTGTCGCATTTGACCACTCTGCCACCCCCGCAGGGTATGCAACCGATAGAGCCGAAAAGAGCCTCCTTCTTAAAAGGTTTGGGATAAGAGGCTGAAGATGAGCGCCAGCAGGACCATCATCCGATAGGCATGAGCCTGGAGAAGTCAACAGCCTGCAGCATCCTCGCGACGGGCCATAATGCATTTTCTTGCAGCAGCACCGCCACCAGGAACAGTATCACGACCCCAAGCAGGTAATACTGCACCTTCTGGTCAGCCACCGAGATAGAAAGATAGCAATGCCAGCCGATGATGGTCACCTGCCTGACCAGGAAGCCTACCCCGACCAGGAGAAGAACACTGCCAAGCCGCAGATATGGAACCCGGATAGCGTTGAACGCCGGCGTTCCCCGCCAGAGCACCAGCACGAGCAACAGCAACGCAACAAGCGAAAGCACGTGGAAGCTCAGCTGCTCGCGCTCGCGGCACAACAGAGTGTGCCGTCGCCTGGCCAGGATACGTCGATATTCATGATGCTCCATGCGTTCGCACCTCAGCAGGTTCTATAAAAAAGTGCGTTACTCGAAGTGAGTCGCAATCAATCGAATGCCCGTCAGGAGTGGTGAGAAGTGAAGCACGAGAGATCCTGATGCCCAAAAGAGAGAGAGGACGACTGCACTGATCGATGAGAAGGTGTCGATGCTATCGGTTAGCATTGAAGGACAAGTGGAGAAACAAGAGCATCCTGCAGCGTCACATCGCGTGCATCTGCTCTTCGATGCTCGCTATCTCGCGCTCCAGCTTCTGCAGCTCCGTCACCTGCTTTGGCGCAGGAGGTATGGGCGTTGCCTTTGCGCCTTTCTTTGCGCCCTTGCCGACCTGTTTGAGAGACTCAGCTTGTTTCGTGGGCTTTGGCGTTTCAGGGACGCTTGGCAATACGCTCTTGAGTTTCGCGATGGCCTTGCCAAGGTCTTTCATGGTCGATCGCAACTGACCAGTCAATTCGAGCCGCCGCTGCTTGATATGCTTGAAGCGCTCATAGCTATGCAGGGTCTTGAGCGTGATACGCGAAGCTTCCAGCAAGGTACGACGAAGCTCGACAGGCTGCTGGACGCCAACGTAGTAGATGTCTTCCTGCCCTGCCGCCTTTTTCGCTTTTGCTGCTACCATGAGGTTCACGTGTTTGGGATAATTATGCGTCGATTGTATGGATGATGCCCCTGTCTACTGATCCGCGAAAAGCGCCTTATCAATCGCGGTTATTTTGCTTTCTATCTCGTCTATATTGCTCTGCCATTGCTCAAGCTCCGCGTCCTCCTCTTCCTTGAGCGTCGCTATCTCATGCAGCAGGCTGCGCGCCTCGACCATCTTGCCCTTGACCAGGTTGACCGTGTCAAGGACATCCTTGTACTCATCTATCTTGACAAACACCGGGACGTGGGGATTCATGCTCTGCACCTCTTTGGTAATATGGTCGATAGTTGATTATCAGTATCAGTCTGCGCGTCGTGCCCTCATTGTTGGAACAGGCTCTTGTCCAGGAAGATGAGCTTGCGCTGCACGTCTTCCATAGCATCCTGCCACTGGTGGAACTTCGCCTCTTTTTTTGTCTCGAGCTCGTGGATTCTGGAGAGACTGGTATCAGCGCCGCTGAATTCCTTGCGGAGGTCACCCAGGGATCCTATCAGCCCATGGTAGTGCACGGCATCGACATATCGAGGCCCTCCATCGTGCCCACCAACGCCCATAGGTCGCGGGGGCATGGCGACCGGCCTGCTGACCACGTGCGCGAGAGGAACTGCATTGTTCTCCTGCGTGCGAGGCATGCTTCCTGCCAAAGGCCTCTGTGGGGGCGACCCTGTGGCATGCTCTGCCGGAGACTTGCGCATAGGCGTGACCTGCGGCTCTGGCTTGTGGATAGGCTCGAAAGATTGTGCGTGAGGGTGCGGCGGTAGCTGAGGCATATCATCCGCGATACCTGTATCATGACCAACATCGTGAGTCGGCATATCACCGCCATAGCTCGGATAGGCACGGAACGCTGGTTTTGCCATCGGCCGGGGCGCTTGCTGGTGACCAGCGCTCGACCCGGTGACAGGCGCCTTTGGCAGCGGCGGCAGGAGCATCTGCCCGCTCAGGTCATGTTCAGCAGGAGGATCTGGCACAGAGCCGAAGTGCTCATCACTCCAGTTGTGTTGATCTTCATGAGCTTCATCATGGCTGGAATGCATCGTCGGAGGCAATGGCGGCGCATCCAGCTCTTGGGGGCCATGATTCACACCATTGGATGACCATGCTGGTCGCTGGGAAAAAAAGGACGATTCGCCCATCTGCTTGGGCAGGGCAAGTCGCGAGGAAGACGCCTGCGATGCCAACGGAACAGGTGGCGGTGGCAGCGGAGGCATCGAGACCGGCTCATAGTCCCTGTGAGAGGGACTGCTGCCCCACGCGCCCGCTGCGGCGTCATGCTGAGGCATGCGCGGCGGCAGAGGGGGCATAAAAGGACCTGCAGAGCTAGGAGGCATAGGAGGCATGGGCGGCAAGGAGGGAAGAGAATGCATCGACGGACCCTGCGCTTGTCGAGGTGCTGGCGGCATACCAGATGGCCCTGAAGGAGAATCATCACGCATATTCGGCGGCCTGGGGATGTCATGACCACCAAAGACCATGCTGCTGGGCGGCGGCGGAGGCATGAGGTAATCGGGCTGATGCTCAGCGTGCTGCGTCGATCCGGAGCCCCCCTTCTTTTTCAGAAAATCCAGCATTCCCAAAGTGTCACCCTGCAGGTATTGCAAGCTAGTGGCATATTAAAAGGTTTCGTTTGCTCCCAGACGCTGGCGACATATGCCTCTGGAGCTGAAAAAACCAGGCTTGCCCCGAAAACCGCCAAACCTCAACGCCACAGGGGCAAAACCACCATTCCGAGAGCCCATAATCACAAAAAATAAATAGGACAAGGTGCCCATACAAAAGTGATATCACTCTGAAATGGAAATAACACGGGGGTCACGATGGCAGACGACAAAAGAAAATCAAGGGAACTTCTGGGAAAGACAATTGTGAGCAAGAATGGACGCAAGTTCGGCGAGGTCGGAGACATCATCTTTGAGACCAAGTCCGGCGAGCTCATCCACATGGTCATCGCCAACCCGACGCCCTACACCGAGAAGCTGGAGCTGGAGAAAGACCGCAACGGCAGGTTTTTGATACCGTTCTCCGCGGTCATCGCGGTCGGCGACTTCATGGTCATCGCTGAGGAAGATATCATATAGGCGGAGTGCTCATCAGACAGGTCAGCTAATTAGACCCGAGAAGCGCATTGCTGCGGGCAAGACCCTGCCAAGCGATGATGGTGCAGGCCCTGTTCCTAGCTCCCTGACAAGAGACAGCCACAGGAAGCATCACCTTATCGCAGACTGCCCAACGCCCCCACGTCCAATTCCACCGCGACCACGGGAAGCTCCATGCCGAATTTCGCAAGCACCTCTGGCGACACCTCGCCGATGATGCCTACTTCCCGCCCTTGCTTTCCGTTCTCACCGATGAGCATGACCGCAGCCCCTCTGCCTGATATAAACAGTGGATGGTCCTGCTCCATGACAGAGACAGCAGAGCCATCATCCCCGAAGAGCCCGAACCCACGCAGCAGCACGTCCGCGACCTGCCGCGCTGCGGTGTAATCGACAACCGAATCGCACAGCACGATACCTATCTTCTCGTGGTCCACTGCCACCGTATGTCCCCCCTCACCAGCCCCCTTGACTCCTTTTGACGTCTTAGCCACACCAACTTGTTCCAGCACCGTGACTGCCCCCTGCTCGAACAGATGCTGCGGGTAGCCGCGATGCTTGTTCTTGGACAGCACCGACAGCAGCCCAGGAAGCAACCACGACCGCACGACAGAATACGTCTCGCTCATGTACTCCTTTATCTCGACCGTGCCGATATCAGGAGTACAGGTCTTGTCATACAGCAACTCCTTGCTCGTGAGCATGGCGGAAAAGACTTCTTGCATGCCCAGGCCTACGCAGAGCTCACGCGCCTTGTCGCACGCTGCGACAAGCGGCGTAGACCTGCCGACCGTATAGCTCGTCAATGGCAGACTCCCCATATTTTCGAATCCATACGCGATGCCTATATCCTCGATGACATCGACCGGATGCATGATATCATGACGCCAGGCCGGGACCACGATAGAACCATCAGCGTACCCGAGCCGCGCTTTGCCCAGCAGTCGCTTCATGCGCGCGTCGTCGAGCGCGACGCCGAGCAGCGCCGACGCGTCAGCGACAGAGACGATGATCCTCTGCGCTTCGAGCACCGGTGTCGCGACAATCCTGTCAGTGTACTGCACCTGTACGCCTTCAATCACATACCCTCTATCTGCCAGCGCCTGCGCGAAGACTGCCGAAGAGAGATTGACCGCCTCCTCGTCCAGCCCCGTGGCTTCGAACAGGAACTCCGTATCACCAGTCTCAAGCCGTCCAAGATCATCGCTGTTGATGATGGGCGGAAAGCTCAGGACTTTCCCAGAAGCATCCATGAATATCGGATAGTGCTTATGACCTGCGAGCACCCATGCATACTCTTTGCCTTTGGGATGCGTCGCCAGTATCTCAGAGAGGTCCATCTCACCATCGCCTTCCAGCGGCACGAACCGTACGCTCTCAGGCGCGACTGCTTTGTAATGCAGTGGCCAGCTCAATGTCGACGAGCGATACAGGCCGATGCTCACCTTCTGCCTGCGTCTGCCATACCCTTCGCAGAATTTCTCCTGCAGCTGGATGAGCTGCTTGAGCAGGTAGTCGTCAAGCGCCTTTCCCTTGGCGATGAAGCTGACAAGGTACGGGCGCACCGAAGCCACGCTGGGATCGACAATCACCTGACGTGACGAATCGCCTTTCCGTTCTACTGGCAAGGCAGGGATGCCCTGCTCTATGCCAAGCAACCCTTTGAGCAGCCGTGCGATGCCCTCGACGCTCCAGAGGTAAGGGAGATTGGTGTCATCAAGCGAAACAGAGACCTCGCCCGTTTCTGAATCCACGCCTTCCGCCTCCCCTTTGCAGCAAGCGAGCAGCGCGACGAGCTCTTCCTGTGACAGTTCCTTGCCGACAAGCGCGCACAGGTCATCATGGGAGAAGGTGATGGTGGGCATCAGGCAAACCTCGCATTGCGTAGTGTGGCGACATCCGCACTGAACAGTTCGCGTATATCATTGATCCCGAGCTTGAACATGGCAAGCCTGTCGACACCGATGCCCCAGGCGATGACAGGAACCGACACACCAAGCGCGTCGCGCATCTCCGGTCGGAACATACCGCTGCCGCCAAGCTCAATCCATCCCATGTCAGGATGCTTCGCATAGAGCGCCGCGCTTGGCTCCGTGAACGGAAAATACGCCGGGACGATGCGCGTCTCTTTCGCGCCAGCGATCTCACGGGCGAGCAATTCCAGCAGCCCAAACAGATGTCGCATGGTCAATCCTTCTTCCGCGACGATGCCTTCGACCTGGTTGAAATCAGGAAGGTGTGTCGCGTCGATGACATCGTAGCGAAAGCACCGTGCGATGGCGAAGTATTTACCAGGCACCTGCAGGCCAGGAGACGCCAGCATACGCGCAGAGAGGGCGGTGCCCTGTGTACGAAGGATGTTCCGCCGTGTCCTCTGATCATCAAAGTCATAACGCCAGCCCTTGCTGCCCGTCGCCCCCCCATGTTCATGCGCCGCCTTGACCTTGGCGACCAGCGCGGCAGGCAGCGACGGATCAGAGGCAGGTTCCTTGACAAAGTACGCGTCATGGATATCCCGGGCTGAATGGAACTGTGGCATATAGAGCACGTCCATGTCCCAGAATTCGCTCTCGACGATGGGCCCTTGCATCTCAGAGAATCCGAGAGCCATGAACTGCTCTCGGACAGAATCCAGGAACGCGCGATAGTGCTGCCTGCGCCCGACAGTCCGCTTCGGCACAGGAGCAGTGACATCGAATCTGCGGAACGGGACATCCTTCCAGCTGCCGTCCCTGAGCATCTCCGCCGTCAATTTTTCAGCGAGCCCTGCTTTGTCGAGCGCATCCCAGTGTGATAACAATTCCTTGCCTGCAGAAGTAAGCGCTACGCTGACCTCCTTGCTCTTGCGAACCTCCAGTATCTTCTTGCGCGAAAGCAGCTGGGATAGCGCATGCTGCTCTTCGGGAGCAAGCTTTGGCCTGTCTCGCGGAAACGTTCCCGAGAGAAACTTGTCCTCAAGACCTTGCTTGCCTCGCATCGCTTCGCCAGCCACGGTCAATGAAAGCATCGGTCCTTTGTCTGATGCAGTGATAGTGAGCGCCGCCTTGCCGCGAAGAACACCCATGCTCGCTGATGCTTCCTGCACATCGAGTCCTGCTTTTTTCGCAGCATCTGACAGGCACGTCGGTTCATCCAGCACGACCAGCAACCGATGCTCAGGCAATCCTTTCCTAGAATACTCCTGACCAAGCAATGTCAGCGCTACTTCCTCGCGCTCTTCCTCGGAAGTAACGACAAGCCCCTTGTTGGCGAGCCAGAGCAACGCCCTGCTGACCGAGACTTCCTCCATGCCGCTCTTTGCCACCACGTCAGAAAGAGGCAATTGTTTTTGCCCACTTGCTCCCGCGAGATGAGGCAGCACGCCGCGTTCCATGGGATGCAATGACGCATACAGCTTGCGCTGCGCTGCGCTCGCCTCGTCCATGCGCTTTCCTCGCGCACCCTCAGCATCGACGCTGTCCGCAGTCTCGTTCATGGGCGTCGCAAACCTCCTGCTGCTATTAAACATTTGTGGTTAGCGATAACGGTAGCGCAGGCAGTCACGCGGAGCATCATAGTCTCAACCCTTCAGCCCCAATCTGCCTGCAAGGATAGGTTCCCAATACCGTCACCTGACAATGCTGCTCTGCTGTCCTGAGCGCCTCTGCCAGCGCTCCTGCAACAATTCCTTCGCAATCGACATAGAACACATAGGTGCCGAGACGCGCGCGGTTAGGCCTGCTCTCCAGCCTGGTAAGGTTCACATCCCGAAACGCACCTAGCAGATCATAGAGCAGCCCTGGCCGGTCGCTGGTCGGTACCAGCAGCGCGCTGGTCTTGTATCGGGCATGCTGCGCTGCTCCATCCAGGGAGCCCTTGCGCAGTTCTCCTGTCTGGGCCGTATCTGATAACAGACCAGACGCCTTTGCCCCTTTCGGCGCGATGACCAGGAATCGTGTCACATTGCCTTTGACATCCTGGATGTTCCGGTGCAGGATAGACAGACCGTGTTGCGCCGCCGCCAGCGCGGTAGTGACTGCCGCGCTACGAGGACCGCACTGACGCGCGGTCTCAGCGTTGCTCGAGCAGTAGATGATCTTCGCTGACGGATACGTCCGCTGCAGGAATTGCCTGCACTGCATGTACGCGCTGGGGTGCGCGAAGACGCGCTCAATCTCCGCGGGTCGCATACCTGACTTCACCGCCAGCATATGGTTGATAGGAATCGTTATTTCTTCGAGTATATCGACATGGCCTGTGCCCAGCAGGTCCAGTACCAACCCCTCGCTTCCGGACAAGGTGTTCTCAACAGGGACCACACCTCGGATGAAAGAGCATGGAGAAATATCCGCAGGCGATTGCGCTCTGGTCTGCTCTTCTCTCGCATCCAATGCCCCCTCTGTTCCCCCGGTCTCAAGCGTATTGACCTCAAGCGCGCTGAACACTTCCGCGACGTGCGACACGAACAACACCCTTGCCGCCGCGTCCGCCGCGAGCGCTGCCTGATGTGAAAACGTGCCTTCAGGACCAAGCGTGATGATAGTATGCTCATCCAAGAGTCCGAGCCCTACCGTAGGTAGTGCAGCAGGTGCTTTTGCCACGCTATCAGCCACCGTGCGTATGAGCCGGTCTGTCTCATCCATGGCCTGCGAGCAGAAATCTCCAGCGTGCGCCGCTGCTTCCTGAAAGAACCGTAAGAAACCATCCCGGTCTGGCGTCGCAAGTACGTTCTGTAGTTCTCGTAGCGCGGCGACATACGCGCCGATGCTTTCAGCATTGTGCCTGTTCTGCAATTCGATATCCGCGTAGAGCTCTGGATCCTGCCCGAGTATCCTGCCGACCATGTCAAGGCGAATGCGATAGATTGGACTGCTGTATTCCAGAAGCGCCTCTGGTTTCATACCAAGCCTGCGAAGCGCCATGCCAAGCCCGATGGTGCTGAAATGCTGCATGCCCTGGATGATGGCCATGTGCCTGTCATGCGTCGCCGCGTCCGTCTCCTTGATGACAGCGCCTTCTGAGCACAAGAAATCCAGCACCCATTTGTGCCAGGCATCACCCCTGCCCGGACAGACTACGAACGTCTGTCCCTGGAAGGACTGCACTGATGGGCCAAAGACAGGATGCGTACCGACAACAGAACCTGTGCAGCGCTGCAGCATCGCGTTGAGGGGGAATTCCTTGAGACTCGTGAGGTCCATGAGCAACGCATCCTTGCGGACCAAGGGCCCCACCTGCCTGATGACCTGCTCGGTGACCGCGATAGGTACGGTGATGACGACAACATCGCATTGAGGCACCATCGCTTCCGGTGTGAGCGCTGTGCTCCTGGACGCGATAAGCACCCGATGCCCTCGGCGCTCCAGGATACCTGCGAACAGCTGCCCCATCCTGCCTGTGCCGCCGACAATGCCGATGACCTTGGGGCCCGCCATGCCCCTGTCATCCCCCGTAGCGCCGCATCCTGCCATCAGCATTCCTCTCCACTGCCTGATGGCCCCTGTTCCTGCGTTCCTGACAGTTGCATACGCGCGCACCTGGCGCGCAGCAGAAAGTCAGCGACGACCAATGCTGCCATGGCCTCGACGACAGCAACCGCGCGGGAAACGACGCAGGGATCATGACGCGCGTCCGCAGGCGGCGCGAACGTGGCGGCTTTGCCTTGCAGATCAATAGTCTGCTGCTCCTTGCGTATCGTGCTCGTCGGCTTGAATCCGACCGTGCCGGTGAGCGGCATGCCGGTGGTGATGCCTCCTTGCACACCACCAGCATGATTAGTCTTGGCTGTCAGTTTCCCGTCGACAATGCCCGTCGGCACGTCATTATGCTCACTGCCACGCATCGCGCACGCATCAAATCCATTGCCCATACCGAACGCTTTCGCAGCCGGGATGCAGAGCATAGCTTTGGCAAGCTCAGATTCCATGCGCTCGTAGAGCGGCTCGCCCAGACCCGCAGGACAGCCTTCCACAGAGAAACGCACAATGCCTCCCAAGCTATCACCTTCCTCTTTTGCCCTCAGGATAGCGACCTCCATGGCAGATGCTGCCTTGCGGTTTGGACATCGTAGCGCATTCTCTTCTGGATCGCAATCGTGCGCGCCATCACCCGTTGATTCCGACGCCGCAGGCATTGCCACATCACCTATCTGCTCCACCCATGCCCGCACGTGGATGCCCTGCTCGCTCAGCAGCGATTTCGCTATCGCGCCAGCCGCGACGCGGCACGCGGTCTCCCGCGCCGAAGCCCTGCCACCGCCGCGCCCATCAAAGGCACCATATTTGGCAAGCCAGGAGAAATTAGCGTGGCCTGGTCGCACCAGCCCTTCCATGCCCTGATACTGTTCGCTTTTCGCGTCCTTGTTCCTGATGAGTATCGCGATGGGCGCTCCAGTGCTCTTGCCATCCAGGACGCCTGATAGCACTTCAGGCGTGTCATCTTCCTTCCTGCTGGTCGTGACCGCGCTCTGTCCTGGCCGCCTGCGGGATAGCTCCGCGGCGATAGCCTGTTCGTCCACCATGACACCTGCTGGACATCCATCGATGACGACGCCGATGGCCTTACCATGGCTTTCACCGAACGTGGTGATGCGAAAGATTGTTCCCATGCTATTTCCCATAATCAGACACCTCTCTTCGAGCCTTCCATCAGTAGCGTGATCCCTTTTGCATCAAGATCCCTCCTCAGTCGCAGCGCGCATCGCCTTGCCGTGCTCCGGTTCCAGACCGTGACATCAGCCAGTCGCTCATACGCCGGCATACGCTCATGCCAAAGCGCGACAAATGACTGTCGTGGCTTGCGCGCATCCAGCATAGCAGGGATTCCCTGCCGCATGATGCGTCGGTATGCTTCCTGCTTTGCGCATCGTATATGCACGAGGACCATACGACCTGCCTTCTGTTCCCGACGTAGCAGCGCCCTGTTGCGCTGCTGCAGGAGTGCGCCACCCCCAAGCGAAAGCACCGCTGTCTTTCCGGAGATATCTGCCACGACGCTGCCGAGCGCCTCGCGTTCCAAGGAGCGAAAGTAGCGTGCCCCGTGCGTAGCGTGGATGCTGCGCGCGCTGTGACTGCCTCTGCAACCAGGCTCATCAAAGACTTGCGCATGCAAGTCGCAGATGCGCGCATCTGCATCAACGAAGGACCAACCGAGCAGCTCGGCAAGTGCCATTCCTACGGTGGTTTTCCCTGCGCCCTTGAAACCGAGAAGGCAGATGCATGGTGACGACACCGATGACGTCGTGGTGCCTTGTTTTGGCTTCATCTGCTCACCCTCTCCTGTGTGACAGACACCTTGGCGCCGATGCGCTCAAGCATGCGATAGAATCCAGGATAGGTGATGGACGCGCAACCCACATCAGCGATAATGGTCTCATCAGCTGCGACCAGCCCTGCCACGCTGAGCGCCATGGCCACCCGATGGTCTGCGTGACTATGCACCATCGCCCCTCGTAGCTGACTCCTCCGGACGCGCAATCCATCAGCAGTCGCCTCGATATCTGCTCCGAGCAGGGCAAGCTCTTTGGCCATGACCGCTATCCGGTCCGTCTCCTTGCTGCGCGCGTGGGCACAGCCATACAGTATAGTCTCGCCCTCTGCCTGCGTAGCTACAACAGCCAGGATGGGCAGCAAGTCCGGTGTATCGGAGAGATTGACGCACACGCCCCTAAGCGCTGTTTTGGATACCGTGACATTTCGACAGCCTCCCTCAGTTCCATCCTTCCCTCCCGTGTCCTGGCGCGCCCAGTCAACACGCGAGCCCATCTGTCTAAGCACATCCAGTATTGCCTTATCACCCTGAGCGTCATCAGGATATAGCCCGGTGACCGTCACCGTGCCTGTAAGAGCGCCTGCGCAGAGCGCGAATGCCGCACTGCTCCAATCTCCCGGGACGGTCTTGTCAAACGCCTGATAGCGCTGTCCACCAGGAACGTGGAAGCGGATGGGAAAATCATCATGAACAACAGCGCCAAGCTCACGCATCCACGCGAGCGTCATGCGCACATAGGGTTGCTCTCGCAGATGCTCCGGCAGTATGATGGCGTCTCCTCTGCCAAGCGCGCTGGCGATGAGCAACGAGGAGGTGAACTGGCTATTGCTGCCGTCGACCGTAGTCATGCCGCCGCGCAGCGTGCCCGCGACTGTGCAGGGGCAGACGCCTCCTGGATTGCAGCTGGTACTCGCGCCTAATGCGAAAAGCGCATCAAGCAACGACTTGACAGGACGCCTGCGGATGCTCGCATCACCGTCGAAACGGGTGATACCACGCCGCAGCGCGGCGATGCCGGATACAAGGGTCAAGGTGGTCCCTGAATTGCCGACGTCAATGGATACATTGCCGTCCACCAGCGCGCTATTCGTGCCCTTCAGTCTGATGATGGTCCCCGCGCGCTCGGCAGCCCTGGATCCAGAGACGCTGGCAGCGACAGGACCGTCAACGATCGCGCCCAGCGCTTGGCATGCCTTGAGCGCTGATGCGCCATCTCCATCGAGCAAGGGATTACGGATGATGCTCTCCCCATCAGCGAGACTCGCCAGCACAAACGCGCGGATAGTATGGCTCTTGGAAGGCGGCGCGATGACACTGCCCTGCACAGTGGATCCATGGACAACTGCGCAGGATACGGACCCTTCAACCTCCGGACTATTCACTGCCCATCACCCATTGACGATTGTGCATCAGGGGGGTCATCAACCTCATCAGGATCGTCGGACCCATCAGACCAATCAGGGGATGTGCCCGGCAGAGCATCTTCCACGCTCTGGGTCTCCGATGCGACAGCATCAAGGATTGATCCTGGATGCCCATTGCCATCGGTGCTGTCTGCAGGTTCCTGCTGCTCCTGACCCGTGCGCTCCCGCTCTTCCCGCAGTGTCTCCTCTATGATGGATACGCAGATGTCTGCGGGCCTGCCTGTCCAGTGCTGTGCTTGAAGTGCTGCCTGTGCCCTGAACATCGCAAGGCCATTGATGGTCCTGCATGGCGCCTCAGTGATCAAACGTGTCCGTAGCGGCGCATAGATGATATCCATGAGCAGCGCGTCCTTTCGTATCTGCCTGACCAGCGCAAGGGGTAGCGGCATGACCTGCATGTCCGGCGCCATGCCTACCGTAGTGGTATTGATGATGATATCATAGGATGCGACGCTTGGCGGTGGCAGTCTCACCGCAAGCCCTCCGACAGTTCGTGCCAGTTGCTCAGCATGCGTCAACGTCCGGTTGGAGATGGTCAATGCGCACCCTCTCTGCCGGAGACTGTGCGCGATGGCGCGCGCCGCGCCTCCAGCTCCGAGGATAAGGACTTTTTTGTCATGCAAAACCCCCTGGGCCCCTGCCGGCGATTGAATAGGCGATGGTTCAGTTGGATCCTGGACCTCTTCGCGCCGCGACTGTTGTTGCGTCTCATCTACCCATGCGCCCCTGTCAAGCGATGCAGCTTCAGGAGTTTCAGCATCAGTCTGTTGCATTGGTCGCGGACATTCTGCGACAGGTTTGACCTGCGCGACCTCGGTCTCGCGCAGTACGTCTTCCAGCTGTTCCAGGAAATGCTCGTCAATGCCTTCACGCAGATGCGATTCCAGCACCTCAGCGACCGCTTGCCCATCAGTATTGAACCCGCTGAGTATGCGGGTGCTGATGGACGCCTCTGCGATGATGGTGTTGACCGCCTCCGCCGTCTCGGAAGCGTCGTCGAGCAGCTGGCACGCATGATATGCGTCATGTTTGCAGGGCGCGGTGACCGATAGCCCTCCAAGGCGCAGGGGCATACGTCGGGCTTCGCGTATGAATGTCATGAAGTCCTGCACCGCGAAGTGGACATAGATGGCGTCAATACCAAAGTGCCGGAAGATCCTATTGTGCAGGAGAGGAGAGAGGCTGTGCGCTACAGGATTGCCTACGATACCATAGACGCGCGTGCGCGTGGAATGCGACGACAGGCAAAAGACATCGCGTAGTTCATGCAGCGTGTACTGTCCGGGCGCAGCCAATGTTCCCGCCTCCGCTGTTCGCTGCGTCCCTTCCTGTTCTTGCGCATCATCCCAGCCGCCCGCGCAGTACGCTATGGCGCTGCCAAGCAACGGGCCCAATATCCGTGTATGCCTGCCAAGTCCACCCATGGCGATGCCGATGACCTGCGCATGGCTTCGCCACTGGTCAAGCGCGTGCAGAACCGTAAAACCATCAGCGTCGTCCACTGCCATGCCAGCGTACTTGGCGATGTCAGCGCCGTGGCTGAACGCCTTGATGTACCAGGACAGGATATTGCCCACCGTCTCAGTTCCCTGGATATCATGGCGTGACAGGATGCGTTGCGGAATATGCTGGCCTGACTGCGAATTGCTACCCCCTGCACCAGCCACGCTCCCTTTTTTTATTGCTAGCGCATCCCACAACCCGGAGCTCTCGTCAATGTCCCAGTAGGCCGCATCAGCGGCCGCCTGATAGAGCGCGATGCGTTCATCGTTTGGCAAAGAGCAGTTGCCGCCTTCTTCGCTGCTGCGCAGCGTGAAGATGATGCACTCCTGTGCCAGGTTGACCAGTTCCGTGACCAGTTCAGGAGTGATATCAGTGATGCGATCAGCGCGAAGCTCCATCAGGACACCATCTCCACGGGCATCAGGGTCGGCCATGACCGATTCCATCTGCCTGCGCGCGTCATCGACCGTAGGGCCGGTGATGCACACGCAATAGCGCATCCTGCTCATGGAGCATCCTCCTTGGCGCCCTTATTGTTTATTGCCTTCGTATCCTGTTCATTCACCGTCACACCCATCACTAGCCTGTTTGTCTCCTCTACTGCACGACCCGTCTTCGCGTTGCGCTCCTGCAGAAGTCGCGACTGCCTGATGATCTCTTGCATGACCGCGAGAGCCGCGTCCTCGTCAAGGCCCAACTGCTTGGCATCTCTTCGCGCGGTATCCAGCACCGCCGCTTCGCGACCCTGATCGAGCACAGCCGCCCCTTGCTTTATTTTCTGCGTTCCTATCTGCGCGACGATACCCTGCCGTCTTGTGAGATGCACCATCAGTTCCTGATCCAATGCATCGATGCATCGACGAAGTGATGCGATTTCATCAACCCCTCCAGAGGATACCGAGCAGGACAGTGCAGGAGCATCCGTTGAGACACAATCCTTATAGCAATGCAGTATCAATTCTGTTTCAGCACCGATGAGCCACGGCTCGCTTGTGTCGCCCATGCCTGACAGCCTGACAAAGCGGGCAGCACCGTGTGATGATTTCTTGTCCATGCGCATACTGGCGAGCAGCGCTGCGTCTGCGACATCAGGAACCATCGTCGGAAGCCCAGCAGCAGTGAGCACGGAAAGCAAGAGCTCACGCTCATCAGGGAGTATATGGCCGAGGCGCTCCAGGAGCAATGACTCGACGCTCAATCCCATGGCGACGCAGGCGCCATGAGAGAACGCATAGCCTGACAATTGCTCAATAGCATGACCGATAGTATGGCCGAAGTTCAGTATGACGCGCCTGCCTTGCTCAGCCATGTCATCCGCGACGACGGCCTGCTTGAAGTCCATGCAGTGCCGTATGACGCGCTCGACGCCGGGTGACGCAACGGATACAGACAGATCCCTCAGCGATGCGATGTCCTTGAGCAACGCCGCATTGCTGAGCATCGCGGTCTTGATGGCTTCAGCCATCCCGTTGCGCAGCTCCTCATCAGGCAGCGTCGCCAGAAGGTCCATGTCAGCGAAGACTGCTGAGGGTTCATGGAAAGCGCCGATGAGATTCTTTCCCTGGGCGACGTCGATGGCGGTCTTGCCACCGATAGACGCGTCCACCATGGCCAACAAGGTGGTAGGCACCGTGCACCAGGGAATGCCCCTGCAGTAGGTCGCCGCGACGAATCCCGCGAGGTCCGTCAAGCTGCCGCCTCCTATCGCGATGATGGCGCTGTCCCGGCCAAAGCCTGCATCAAGCATCGAGTCCTCTATCCACGTCTTCATGGCGCGGGTCTTGAGCGCGGGTACTGCGATGCGGACAGTACCTGCGGGCAACGCAGCAAGCAATCGGGACACGAACGCGCCATGCAGCTTGGCTACGTTCTGGTCCACGATGACAGCGATGCACCTGCCCTTCCAGGTGTCGGTGACGAAGCTGGCGATGTCATCAGCAAGCCCGTGGCCAAGCTGCAGCTTCGGCCGTGGATTCAGCCGCTCTTTCGCTGTCGCGTCTCGCGCATCCTTCATGTCTCGTCCCTCACCGCCGTGTGCATCGCCCTGGCCTTGCGGATGATGACCGCGAGCGTCTCAGGCGTGACCTGCTGGAACGCGTCGGTCAATGCCTCTTCCGGTCTCGGGTGCATCTCTATCATCAGTCCGTCAGCTCCTGCTGCGACAGAGGCAAGGCTCATGGGCATAATAAGGTTGCGCCGGCCAGTGCCGTGGCTGGGGTCCGAGAAGATGGGTAGATGAGAGAGCTCGTACTTGATGGCCGCGACGCTGTTAAGGTCAAGGGTATTGCGCGTGTATTTCTCGAACGTGGTGATGCCGCGCTCACATAATATGACCTTTGTGTTGCCATGGCTCATGATGCGCTCGGCGCAAAGCAGCCATTCCTCAAGCAAGGTTCCCATCTCGCGCTTCAGGAACACGGGGCGCTTCTGTTTGCCCAGCTCATTGAGCAGATGGAAGTTCCTGCCGTTCCTGCTACCGACCTGGATGATATCGATATCGTATTTCTCGAATAGCGGCAGTTGCGCCTCGCTCATGATCTCCGTCACCACAGGCAGGCCATATTTGTCCCGCGCCTTGGCGAGCAGCGCCAGTCCTTCCTCGCCCAGTCCTTCGAATGCATAGGGACTGGTGCGTGGCTTGAACGCGCCACCGCGCAGGATATCGCCGCCCGCTTCCTTGATCGCCCTGGCACTGGCCATGATCTGCTCTTCTGATTCAACGGTACATGGACCGGCCATGATGACCAGCTTGCCGTTGCCGATGCTGAGATTGCCGACCGTGAAGCTGGTGTACGAGCTCTTGCCATTGACGTGCTGATGATATTCCTTGCTCGCGAGCTTGTAGTTCTTGCTGATGCGATACACGTCCTGCACGCCCGGCAGGCGAAGCTGGTCCTCGTGTATCTTGCTCACGTCCCCTCGGACGCCGAGCACAGACCTCTCGGTACCCACTATCTCGGCAGCGTCAAGGCCAAGCGCCTTGATGCGTGCTACGACCTTGTCTTTCTGCCCTTTCGTTGCCATCCTGTCCATCTTCACTATCATCGTTGTTCACCTCAGTAATGTGCGATAATCATTGATATGCTTACCAATATGGCGCATGAGCGTATGCCTGCCACCCAATGCTGCCGAAGAGGGCTGATAGATTGGTACGCATCCACAGGGAAAAAGGAAAAATCGCTGCTATATAGAGAAGATGTATCGCGTGCTGGATGTGATATCGCGTTCTGGATATAGTATGGCTATAGACAATACATCCCTCTTTCGCTCATGCGCGTCGGGCGTGTAATCTGGAACTTCCCGGACAATGGGAGCGTTCATGCGCCAGAAACAGGCAATGAACGCTCAGGAGCGAAAATAGAAGTAGGACTGGCCAAAGAACAATGCCTGCGTGGCCGTCGCATTCATGCACCTTCGCAGGTTGCGGGAAGTATATAAAACTATTGCTCACGACGTATCGTTCACCCTGTAGATGCAAAGATATGCAGACGCATTGCTTGCACAAGAAATCCACGATTTCTTTGTGTTACGAAGCGGATGTTCAGATAAGGCTGTTTCTTTATAAAGGCTTAGAACTTCCATCCTTCAGTTCTAAACATCTCTACAATATCGATGCATTCTACTGATTTTTGCCCGCAAACAAAGGGTATTTTGACCTTATTCCCTCTAAGTTTCTCCTCAGTTACTACTATTCTTTTAATCTTGAATAGTGTTTGTTGTGACTGTGCTGAGAGTTCTATTGCTAGGGCAATTACCCAAGGATCTGCTGAATGCTTTGCATTGACATCGATTAGAGCAGGATAATCTTTGAGAATCTCTTGCACTACCTGTATTTGCCTTGCAGTAGGCGCTTTAAAGAGCTTCTTTTGCTTTTTTGCCCATTTTGCTAAGGTGTCGTCATAATCCTGAATTTCCTTAAGGACTTCTCTTGGCGCTATGAGGCGATCATTTTGTATGAGTTCACTGATGTTCTTCCATACACTGACATAAACGTCCATTGCGTTATGCTTGTTTAGTTCTATAAGGGAAGAAGTGTCGATGATGTAAACATTAGTAGTCATTTTTTCGCCTTTGAGAGTACCTTGTCAAAACTCTTTGATTTGATTGATAAGTAGCTGAGAGCATCGGTATAGGTGATGTAATTCTTGTCATAATTATTTGCGACCAAAGAAATAAACTTGTTGCCGACTTCAGAAAGGCATCTCACTTCTGATTTTATGCCTCCCCCGCCCTTCTTCTCCATTTCTTTCTTTGGAATTGCTTCTTCTTTGTACTGGCTTAATTTTTTCTCATAATCAGTCTTTGTAATGTACTTGAGCTTTAGCATATTTACCAAAAGCATCGCCTTGCTCACTTTATACCTGTTTGAAAGCGTCTTTAAGATAGCTCTTTGGAGTAATTGCGACTTGTTCTCATCAAAAACAGGTTTAGCTATTTCTTTTGGCAATAGGAATGCTGAGGCGAATTCATTGCACCACCTTTCGACTTCATCTTTGTATGATGCTGTTGCTTCTGGCAGATCAATGACAGATTCTCCCAATAGAATGTGCCCAAACTCATGCATCATCGAGAAGATTCTTGCTTCAATAGAGTCTTTTGTATTGACGACTATGACACTTGGCGTTTCATCTGCAAAGACGAATCCTCTTGCATCTTCTACAGGCATGGAGAACTGGAACAAGAAGATGTTGTACTCTTCCAGAACATCCCTTAAGTAGTTGAACAGCTCATAAGGGTTCTTGAATTTCTTTTGTCTTTCTTCTGTAAGAGTAAAGAGTTCCCTATACTGCTTGGCTATTGATTCAGGGCGTTCACTGATTTTTATTCTCTTGATCTTTGATCCTGTTTCGTAAGCGATGTTTCTTGAAAGCTCTTTGCTTAATTCCTGAAGCTTCCTTGATTTTCTCATGACAAGAATGGTCTTTTTATCAAAAATATTTGTCTTACTTGGAAGCATCCTGTAATCTTTTGGCTTTGGCTTTTCTTGAAGTGGTTTTGAGAGCAGGAATGACGCGATAGGTCTCTTGAAAATGATTGATAACTCTTCCAACTGCCTGTATGTTGGCTTTTTTTCCTTGTTCAGGAACTTATCTATAGTCTGAGGGCTTGTCTTAAGACGCTTCGCTACCTCTTCCTTTGTCCATCCTGAACTCCCAATAAGCCATTTCAGGACAGACGGTTCAATGTCCACGAGGATTTGATTTCTAGCCATTTTATCTATGCATCACCAACTTAATGCATCACCAACTTAATTATGAATATTCCTGCTCCAGTTCCAAAAATACTGAACACTAATCCACTGATGTAAAACATACCCGGGAATGTTGGCAGAGATAGCGAACCAATGATGCCACCAACGAAAAACAATACTACAAACACAATTGCGTAAACTATTATTTCCTCAATTTGTCCTTTCTTATTATGGATTAAACTTTTCATTTTAAATTCTCCATGTTTGACGACCCTTGCATCAGCGCACGTGAGCCAGAGCCCCATGCGGCTTACCATGTTCGGCCAGATACGCGCGCGCATCCCGCACAGGTGTTAGCCGATCGAAGTGTATCGAGTCGGTAGGGCTATCACGGTATGCAAGGACAAGAGTACCCTCAGGACTTGCGGCCATGGCCGCATGCAGGCATCCTGCGGTCCCCCGGTTCTCCATCTCAGGACGCAGACGTCCGGTGAACTCCTCGGTGAGACGGGTTCCTGCAAACATATCAGCGACAACAAGTCTATTGGCATTCATGGCATACACGAACCCTCCTGCGCAGCTGACATCATCGATCCAGGAGAGCTTGCGGATAAGCGCATCGGGCTTTCCCGTCTCATCCATGCTGGCCACAGCGAGCCAGGAATTATCCAGGAACGCACCGAGGTAATGCCGAGAGCCGCGCGCATCCTCCACCGTGCCCAGCACACCAGTGAACTGCCCATAGGCATAGCCACCATGCAAGCCGAAGCGCCGCATATCATCGTAGGAATGATCGAGTGAGAAGACCTCGTCTATTGTGCCGGAATCGCGTTCAGCTCTCGCGAGCATGCGATATTCTATGGCTTCCTTGCCGACCACGCCATCCGCCCCCGGCACCCAGTCAACTGCGTAACCAAGGACCGTATCGCCATCCATCGCCGCGACGCTGTGCAGCTGCCTCATGCCGCCATCGGTCCTGCGCCTCGCGATGGGGTAGGTGCCGATCGCATTGCCTGACAGGTCGTATATCGTGCCATCCTGATCGCCAGTGAGAGCATAGCTTGGATAGGATGAAGGCACTTGCGCGAACAGCTGACCCTTAGCGACATGGGTGACATAGTGGAATTTTTGCAGGGTAGCCAGCTGCTGGGCAGGCCCTTCATCAAGGGGGACTCGCCAGACCTGCGCCCCATGAGGGGCATCAGGAGAATAATCCTTGTTTCTATCAGGGTTTGAGAGATGGAGTATGAGCGCGCCCTCAACAATGAAGGAGTGGCCTGTATGGGCGATACTGCCAGGAATCGCTGGCCTGCAATCGCGCACCAGCTCGTATAGGTCGCAAAGCGCTACAGGATCCTGCTGATGTGATGCTGCCATGATGCTCGTACCTCTCTTCGCTCTTCCATACCTATAGATAATACCCTGGAATGGTGATATAAATTATATTGTTTGTGGAACACGACGCCGCATTTCGTGTGCTATTGACCCTGATCCCCGACGATGCAGCGATGGACGCGGGAGCAGAAGCCAGGGAACCGACCGTTCGTGGACACGCTCCGCCAGGTGCCGATTCTCGCTGCGTTCTATGGTCTCCTGCCAGAGCAGCAGCACGGATGAGCGACGCAAGCGATATCTATCCTTGACTCAGGACTGAGGCTCTTTCTGTCCTCGGTCCGCCGATAGCCTAGCGAGGGTAAAGACGATAGATGATGCTTGAAGCTGCGCATCAAGCAAGCGATAGCACAAGAGAAAAAAGCAGGAAAGAGGATAACAGAAGAAAAAAGCGCTTTCGCGCCCATCAGTGCGATAGTCCCACTACTTCCCCGTCGGGATAGTGACCTTCATGCCCTTCCACGCGAGGTTGAAGAGCTCCTCGAGCGCGCTGGCGAAGAACGGGGTGTTCACCCAGATACCCACATCGTAGGTCGGGTGCACTTCCTTGTCATCGAGCACCATGAAGATGACTTCCTTACCGTCGACGACGATGAAGCGCCCCTTGGTCGGGCTGTTCCTGACCTCGGCCACGTCCTTGAGATCCTTGACCGCGTCAGCGCACTCCTTAGTGAGCTGTGTCGCGATGCGTATCTTGACGCCACGCTTCTTGAGCTTCTGGAAGGTCTCCTTGAATCCTTCGACCTTGCGCATCAGGCCCTGCGGCGTGGTCATGATGATGACACTCTCTTCCGCGTTCCTGACGGTCAACTCCATGTGATTGTAGAGGTTATGCCTGCCGCGAAGGCTGCCGGAAAGGTCTGTTGGCTCAACGAGCTCAACGCCCTGCGTATGCAAGGTATTAAGTTCCTGGACAATGTCTGATTCCTTGAGCGACTCCAGGCGCTCGATGCGATCGTCAGATTCCTTGCGCATATTCTTCTTGACGCGCTCGACAACCTCGGTCGGATGAACAGCGTAATACTTGATGGGCTTGCCGACCTTCATGATGACAAAGCCCTTCTTCTCCAATGACTCGAGCACATCGTAGCTTCTGCTGCGCGGCACGTTCGCGATGTCAGAGAGCTCGCCTGCGGTGCTGACACCACGCGAGAGCAGCGCGGTCCATATCTTGACCTCATAGAGGTTCAGTGCGAAATATCTGCGTAGCTTGCTGAGGAATTCCTCTTTGACGATCATGTTTCTCCCTCCGTTCCCCCCGAATGAATGATAAGTCCTGGCAATCACTGCCAAATAACATCTAGGGAAATTGAAACATAACTGGTATTTAAATATTGCTAGTTGCGGACCGAAAACCTATCAGGCAGTATGTGCCTAGAAGCTAGTGGCATCTGTATTTGTCGTCGGAAAAATAGGGTCGAAGCGTGGTCGGTTATAAGTGACAAGATGAATCTCTAAAATCACAATTACACGAGGACAACAGATAGGGAGCCATAATGTTTATAATGCCAGGACACAAAAGCAGCCGTATGTGCCAGTGGTACTGCTCTTCCAAGCAAACCTTGTGGACAGGCAGCGCCATGCTTGCGGCCGCAGCGCTATCACCATGGTCTGCATTCGCCATGGACTTGAGCGGCGCGCTGGGCAACTTCGACTTCGGCCAGGCCCTGGCAGGGGCGGGAAGGTTGTTCGTGCAACTGGCGTCCCTGATAACATCTTTGCTCGCAATCGCGAATGTGCGCTATGTGTTGGTCCTGCTAGGGTTGTGGATGATATTCTACCATCTCTTCGCAGCCGTGGCCCAGAAGCTCAGCAAAGAGCCGCACCATTTGCTGCTGTTGGCGCTCTCCGGGCTCATGGTGCTGGGTGTCAGCCAGTTCGTGCCTGACCTTGGCATATCGCTGCAGGCGTCCAGCGGCATCATCCTGATCATCATGCTGCTCTTGCTGCTGCGCCATCCCGTGCTGGCCGTTCTCGCATGGCTTTGGAACCAGGCATTCAACCAGGACACGGGTTCGATAGGAGATGCCTGGGACCGCTTCAAGGGAAGCGCCCATGATCTCGGCAGCGACGTGGGAGGAAGACTCAAGGACATCGGCAGGCGCGTCATCGAGCCGTTGGGCGAGGCCAACAAGCGCATGGGCGAATGGGTGGACGACAAGATGCAACAGCGCCATGAAGAGCGAAAGCGCCGTCGAGATGAGCATAGGGAGGAAAAACTGCAGCGCAAGGGATTCAAGGCCGAGCGCGGGCTGCCTGCGCTCATCGAGCAGAACGCGAGGCTGGTGCGCGACAGGGCATCAACATTAGGCGAGAAGGCGGCGAGCATAGTCGCTCTTTTTGATCGCCATCTTAAGGCGCTCATCAAGACGCTGAACGCGTCCACCAAGGAGCAGGAGCGCCTCATGAGATTATGCAAGAAAGAGGAGCGCTCAGTAAAAAAGGAGCTGGCCGATGCGGACAAAGGCCAGCAGACACTGGCCGCCGCGGCCGACGATGAGAGAGCCGCAGAGACAGGCGCAAGAGCAGAAGGATTATCACATGTGGAACAGAGGACCGACGATGCGCAGGAGCAGACGCGTGAGCTTTCAGCGGAGGAAGAGAAGCAGCGCAACCTGCTGCTTCGGGAGCAGGACACGCTGCGCGAGAAGCAGTCCGCCATCAACACCGCGCTCCATGAGGCACAGAACATGCTGAACGCAGCACGCTCGCAACGCGCTTCTTTGGACGAGCCCGCACAGCTGGAGCATCAGCATCAGATGCTGCGGGAAGCATACGAGCGCTACATCCACGCGCGTGAGGAATACGCGTCATTAGAGAGGACAGTAGACAAAGAAGAGCACGCGGTGGTTGTTGAGGAAGAGGAAGAGCTGAAGAGAGGACATCAGTTACAAGGTGATATAGATGAGGAAGGCGATGCCTTAGAAGAAGATATCCACCAGATGGCTGCGTAAGACGATATGATATCAGGAAGGAGACGGACAACGCCTGTGGGCCTTGGTACGGCACCATCAACACACGCTCATTCTTACTAGCCCACGCTTTGTATTCCACACTATATCATACCCTGCAGCGTTGCGAAAAGCATCACGCCCGACCAATAGGTTTATAAGAGGCAATGACAGCTGCAATGCATTGGGGTGATCCATTGATCAGCGCGTTTGTATTGATTGCCGTCAGGGCTGGCCGGGAGAAGAAGGTACTTGATGAGATACAGGAAGTCAAGGGCATCGAGTTCGTCAACGAGCTCTATGGTGAATGGGACCTTATAGCCA